>JBBQWX010000099.1:0-16270 GCA_038210185.1 Actinomycetales bacterium | reverse complement strand
ACTGGCCAAGCGGTGGACCCGGCATCGGCTGTGCACCGGGATCGCGCCGGGAGGATCCAGCCTCGGCGTCCGCGCCCTGACCTCCCTGTCCCGCCACCTGTCTGCCCTGAGCCGCCCGCCGGGCAGCCCTGGCGAGCTGACCCACGAGATGATCCAGGGCTGGGTCAGCGACCTGGCGAAGTCTGGCTTGAAACCCAGCACCCGGATGGGCCTGATCGGCCAGGTTTCGGTGTTCCTGCGCGAGGTTCACCGCCGCAGCTGGGCACCGGACCTGCCGGCAACGACGATGGTCTTCCCTGAGGACTTCCCAAAGCGGGCGCCGCGAACTGCTCGCGGGCTGTCCGAACACGTGATGGCGCAACTGGAGACCCCGGACGCGCTCTCGCGACTGCCTGAACGACACCGTCTCGTCGTCGAGGTCCTGATCCGCTGTGGGCTACGCACCATCGATGCGCTCGGCCTCGGAGTCGACTGCCTGATTCGCGACGGTGACGGGCACGCGTACCTGCAGTACCTCAACCACAAGATGAAGCGCACCGCCTTCGTCCCGATCGACGATGCTCTGGCCACCAGGATCGAAGAGCAACGAGGCGCCGTCCTGGCCAACTACCCGAACAAGGGAACCGGGTTGTTGCTGTTCCCCAGCCCGATCGCCAATCCCGACGGGACGAAGCGCCGCTCATCCTCGGGTCTGCGGCACGCGGTTCTGCAGTGGCTGGCCGATCTGGGCATCACCGATGAGCAGGGCTACCCGGTCCATCTGACGCCGCACCAATTCCGGCACACGTTCGGCACCCGCCTGATCAACCGCGACGTTCCCCAGCACGTCGTCCAACAGCTGCTCGATCACACGTCCCCGGAGATGACCGCTCACTACGCCCGCCTCCACGACACCACGGTGCGCGACGCGTGGGCCAAGGCTCAACTCCTTGACGTGCAGGGCAACCCGCTCCCGAGCGAGGCCGAAGGAGGCCTCGCCGAAGCCGCCTGGACCCGGCGCGGTCTGGAGAAGGCGAAACAGACGCTTCCGAACGGCTACTGCGGCATGCCGCTGCACAGTCCTTGCGACCACGCCAATGCCTGCCTCACCTGCCCCCTGTTCATCACCAGCTCCGAGTTCCTGCCCCAGCATCGGACGCAGCTGACGGCGACACTCGAACTCATCGATGTCTCGAAGAAGCGCGGGCACCAGCGCCTGGTCGATGCCAACGAGAAGGTCGCCGCCAACCTCCAACGGATCATCTGTGCCTGCGAGGACCCCGGGACCGGAACGGAACAATCCAATGCACGCTGACAACAGCACCCATCTGATCGCCGCCGCCCGGCGCCGGCACGAGGACGCACGACAACGAGTTGTCGACGCCCTGCGGGCCGCGCAAGCCGAGGATCGTCGGCCCAGCGTGAGCGCCCTAGCCACCACCGCTCGAGTCTCTCGCTCGTTCCTCTACGGCAACCCCGACCTGCTCCAGGCCCTGCAAGGCATAAGCCCGAACGAGCCGACCCGTGCCGACCCGCGGCGCCAGGCCAGTCACCAGTCTCTCCTCGCCCGGATCGCCGCCCTCATTGAGAAGAACAAGGCCCTGCGAGCGGAGAACACTGACCTACGCCGACGCCTCGAAGCCGCCCACGGAGCCCTCCGTGACCAGCACCGCCAACGCGTGACCGTGAGCTCGTCATGAGGCTCAAACGACGGAACGTGATGGCGTTGGCCGACCTGTACGTCGTGATCACACCGCCCGCTGCCTCGGCGCGCCCTCCCGCCACCGTCCCCGGAGGCGTATGCCGACCTGCCCTTCTGAGCTGCCCGTAAGGCGATCCCTCACCGGGACAGCCAAAAAGCCCACCATCACTGTCATTTTCAGAAGTCGGCTGCACTGCTTCGTGCGGTGAGTCGCATGGGTGAAGGGGACTGCTGACACCCGGATTGTCAGAAGTGGTGTGCACTACCCTGATTTATGGTCAGTAGTCGTGTTCATGGCTGGTGGGGCCGATGACCGATGACGAGGACGTCGTTGTCGCCGAGCATGGGTTGTTGTCCCTGTCGGACGAGGCCTGGGTGACGGCGCGGCATCGGGCCCAGGTGATTGGCGCCTTGGCGGCAACGGGGGCCGTTTCGGTTCGAGCCGCTGATGAGGCAGGTCGGGAACTGGGCTTGTCGCGTCGCCGGGTGTACGAGCTGGTGCTACGTCATCGGCAGGGTGGGGGGTTGTTGACTGATCTTGCGCCTGGCCTCTCGGATGGTGGCCGGGGTGGGGGGCGCCTGCCGGAGGCGGTGGAGACGGTGATCCGCGAGATGGTCCGCTCGGTGTATCTGAGCAGGCAACGCCCATCGCTGTCGGTGGTGCACCGCGACATCGCCCGGGCGTGTCAGGCGAAGGGGTTGAAGGCGCCGGCGCGCAACACCGTGGCCTTGCGGATCAGCGCGCTGCACCCTGCCCAGGTCAAGCAGAGTCGCGAAGGCACGGACGGGGCTCGGAGCCTGCGCGCGGGTGGGGCCACGCCGCCGCCGGTTTCGTCGCTGTTGGAGGTGGTCCAGATCGATCACACGGTGATCGACGTCATCGTGGTGGATGAGCGCGACCGTGAGCCGATTGGTCGTCCGTATCTGACGGCGGCGATCGACGTGTACAGCCGGTGCCTAGTCGGCCTGGTCGTCACGTTGGAGGCGCCCTCGGCGGTCTCGGCTGGGTTGTGCTTGGCCCAGGTGTGCTGCGATAAGCGCCCTTGGCTGGACGGTCTGGGTGTGGAGGTTGAGTGGCCGATGAGCGGCAAGCCGCGCAGGTTGTACTTGGACAACGCCTCGGAGTTCAAGAGCGAGGCGCTGCGCCGGGGTTGTGAGCAGCACGGCATAGAGCTGTCGTACCGGCCCGGCGGGCAGCCGCACTTCGGAGGTGTGGTGGAGCGCGTCATCGGCACCGCGATGACCAAGGTGCATGAACTGCCGGGTACGACGTTCTCCAATCCTGCCGACCGTGGCAGCTACCCGTCTGAGAAGAAGGCGGTAATGACGGTGCGCGAGTTAGAACGCTGGCTGGTCTTGGCGGTCGCGTCTTACCACGGCAGCGTGCATGGCGGGCTCGGTCAGACCCCAGCCGGGGTGTGGGCCCAAGGCGTCGCGGCCGGGGGGAACCCGCCGGTGGTCACGAGTCCGACGGCCTTCTTGGTCGACTTCCTGCCGGTGATTCGGCGGACCCTGACCCGAACTGGTTTCGTTGTCGACCACGTCCACTACTTCGCCAACGCGCTCAAGCCGTGGATCGCGCGGCGGGCTCAGCTGGGCAAGTTCGTCCTGCGGCGCGACCCTCGGGACATCAGCCGGATCTGGGTGCTCGATCCTGAGGGCCGGCAGTACGTGGAGGTCCCGTATCGCACGCTGTCCCATCCGGGGGTGACGTTGTGGGAGCACCGTCGGGCCGTGGAGCGGCTGCGCCAGCAGGGGCGAGAGCAGGTGGACGAGCAGGCGTTATTCTCCATGATCGACCGGATGCGAACGATCAGCGGTGACGCGCAGAAGACCACCCGCAGGGCCCGCCGTGACCGGGACCGGCGTCGTCACCTGACCAGCCCGAGAGCGACGCCGGCGGCGCTCAGACCCCCTGAGGACCCAGGTGAGTTTCCGGCCTCTCCGCCTGCTCCGTTCGGTGAGATTGAGGAGTGGTGAGCTATGGAGGAGTACCCGGCGATCGACCTCGGACACCTTCAGCCCAGCGCGCAGGCCCTGGCCCGGTTGCCCGATAGCGAACGGGTGCAGCGGATCCGGGCGGACCGGTGGATCGGCTACCCGAGGGCGGTGGAGGCGCTGGAGCGGCTGGAGTCGCTGTACGCGTGGCCGACCAAGCAACGGATGCCCAATCTGCTGGTGATCGGCCCCACGAACAACGGGAAGTCGATGATCATCGAGAAGTTCCGTCGCCAGCACCCGACGGTCTCCACTGCGGACGTCGAGCACATTCCGGTGTTGGTAGTGCAGATGCCCTCGGACCCCTCGGTCACTCGCTTCTATGCGGGGCTGCTGAGCGCGCTCGGGGCTCCGGTTCGGCCGCGACAACGCCTCGCCGAGCTGGAAGGGTTCGCGCTGTCGCTGCTGCGCCGGGTCGGGGTGCGGATTCTGGTCATCGACGAGCTACACAACGTTCTCGCCGGCCGCGATGCCGCGCGCCGAGAGTTCCTCAATTTGCTGCGCTTCTTGGGCAACGAGCTGCGAATCCCCTTGGTGGGGGTCGGCACCCGAGAGGCCTACCTGGCGATCCGCACCGATGACCAGCTGGAGAACCGGTTCGAACCGTTCAGCCTCCCGCTGTGGACCGAGAACGAGGCGACCGCTTCCCTGCTTGCCAGTTTCGCCTCCTCCTTCCCGCTGCGTCACCCCTCCCCGATCGCGACCCCCGACATGGCCCGCTACTTGCTCGCGCGCAGCGAGGGCACCATCGGCGAGCTCACCAGACTCCTGACCGAGGCTGCGGTCGCAGCCGTCGACAGTGGCGAGGAGGCCATAAACCACCGCACCCTGACCCTGGCCGACTACACCGGGCCCACCGAGCGCCGGCGCCAGTTCGAGCGCGAACTCGCATGAGGCCACCCCGGAGGTGGCCGTTGCACCCCGCCCCCGAACCCGGTGAGGCACTCTCCTCCTGGCTCTACCGGGTGGCCCGAGCTTTCGACCTGACCGTGGAGAGCATGCTGCTCTACGGTCTCGAGGACGCCCAAGCCCTGTCCGCCATGGATCTGGACGTTGACCCGCCCGCGGCGCTTGTGGAGGCGTTGGCGCGCAAGACCGGGGCCGAGGCCAGCGAGCTCAACGCGATGACCTTGGCCGGCTGGGTCCCCTGGCTGATGGACAGCCTCGAGGTGGTGCCAAGCGCATTCGACACCTACGTGCGCCAGTTCTCGGTTTTGCTCCCCCCGGGGAAGGCCTCAAAGCAGCCCGTACGTCCGTGGCGGGCGTGGATGCCCGACCAGCCCATGCGCCGAGCCTGTCGGATGTGCGTAGCCGGCCCAGACCGCTCGGGCCTGAAGCTGATGTGGCAGCTGCCGCTGCTGCTCAGCTGCCCTGCGCACCACTGCCTGTTGGAGCCCTGCCTGGGGATCGGCGGTGACCGGATCTTCTTCCAAGACAACCAGAGACCACGAAGAGCCTCGACCGTCGTTGAGGCGATGGACCGCCGCACCAACACGGCGTTGCGGACCGGGCACGTCCAACTCCCCAGACGCGAGATCCACGCCGCGGTCTGGTTCCGTCTGCTGCGTACCCTGCTCGACGAGCTCAGCACCCCGGCCAACTGCTGGGGGACGAGGGCCACCGACCTACGCCTGGTCTGGTCCCGTTGCGGACTCCCGGTACGCGCCGGGCAGGCTGTGTGGCGACCCTACGAAGCCCTCCCCTGGGCTGTCCAAGCCCAGATCCTCCAAGCAGCCGCCACCGCGATCGACCTCCTCCACACCGGCGACCTCACCGGGCGCGGCAGACACGCAACGCTGTTCACGCCACACCTTGACGTACCTGTGCACGACGGCCGCCGCCGATCCCTTGCCAAGCCGAACGGTCCCCACCGCGATCGGTGGGCTGCCACCTACGCCGCCGCCAACGAAGCTGTCTCGGCCGCACGCGAGGACCCAGTCCACGCCCAAGCACTCCTCGACATGCTCATCATCTGGTGCCGCACTCCCCAGGCCGAGCAACAGATCATCGCTGACCTCGAACTGCTCGGCATCCCCACCCGAGACCTGTCACGCAACTATGAGAACCCGACCGTTCACGTGCCATAGTTAGCATGACGGATTACGTGACAGTTCCAGTGCTGGCTCGGATGTTCTATTGCGGTGTCACGCAATCGACCGTATACGTGATGGAGGTTGTTGCCGTGCTGGTCGGCTACATGCGAGTCTCCAAAGCAGACGGCTCCCAAAGCCTCGACCTGCAACGAGACGCCCTGCTGCGCGCCGGGATCGACACCGAGCGGGTCTACGAGGACAAGGCCTCCGGGCGCACCGACGACCAGCCCGGCCTGACCGCATGCCTGAAGGCGCTGCGCGACGGGGACACCCTCCTCGTGTGGAAACTGGACCGCCTCGGCCGAAACCTGCACCACCTCGTGAACACGGTTCACGACCTCACCGGGCGCGGTGTCGGTCTGAAGGTCCTCACCGGGCAGGGAGCAGCGATCGACACCACCACCCCCGCCGGCAAGCTGGTCTTCGGGATCTTCGCCGCCCTGGCCGAGTACGAAAGGGCGCTGATCTCCGAGCGCACCGTCGCCGGCCTGGCCTCGGCTCGCGCACGCGGCCGCAACGGCGGCCGCCCCTACAAGATGACCCCGGCCAAGCTCCGCCTCGCCGCGGCCTCGATGGGCAAACCAGGCACCAACGTCAGCGCCTTGTGCGACGAAATTGGCGTCACCCGCCAAACCCTCTACCGGCACCTCGCACCCACCGGCGAGCTCCGCCCCGACGGGCTCAAACTCCTTGACAAGAGCAGGCCACGAGCATGACCTACGGCGCCCGAGGGCGCCGTGAGCCGCGACCCCGGTGTCCGCGGCGATCCACCGACTTTGCCGATGTGCGCGAGCTTCATTCAGCCCAGGTGAGGCACGCCACGAGATGCTGCATACCGCCCAGATAGACGCGCCTGGCGCATCGGTCTCGAATCAGTAGGTATCCCAATGGTGGAGCGGTTGGGAGATCAGCAGCAGCCCGAGCAGGACTTTCAGCACGCGTGCGTGGGGTCCCATCCTGTGATGCCTTGGTGCGTCCCCGGGTTGCGGTCGGCGCTGAAGCCGTGGGTCTGCGCGCAGGTTCGGACGTGCTGGCCGAAGTCTCCTGCGGTCGCTGGTGCGGCCGGGAGCGCGATGAGGGCGATGCCGGCTCCGAGGGTCGCGATCGCTGTTGCCGTGTGCTTCGTCAGTTTGGACATGGTTACTCCTTGTTGGGTGGTTGGTCGGTGGATCTGCGTCGCGCTCGTTCGATGGCGGACAGGACGCGAGCCGCCAGGACCACGGCGGAGATGAGAACCAGCCCGCTGGTGGCGACCTGAAGACCGGTGAGGGCGCTCGCGGCCGCGGCCACGGCTGTGCTCAGCCAACCGGCAGCCAGGACCGCGATCGCGACCAGGGTCCAGAAGGTGCGGCGGGCTCGGCGCAACGCGCGGTCGGCCTCTGACGCAATGGTGCTGGTGAGAGTCACTGGTCTCACATCCCCAGGTGGGTCTTGGCGGTGGTGAACGCCATCAAGATGGTGAGCACCGTCAGCGTCAGCAGCACCAGCAGCCCCAGAGCCATCGCAACCGGCCGGTCCCGCCAGTAGCGTTTCGGGTTGCGGTCGACGAACGGCACGGCCATGAGCAGGAGGAAGAACGCGGCGCCGCCGTACAGGATCCCTGGCAGACCGATCCAGTTCTCCAGGGTGAACATCCACCAGAAGTTCCAGGGCGGCTTGGTGATCTCCAGCCCTTCGACTGGCGCGGGGCCGACGGCCGGTGGCCACAGCACCGAGAGGACGCCCAGGACGCCGAGGAGCGCGAGGCCGAACGCCCCGATCCGGCGCAGGTGGTGGGTGAAAGGCTCGGTCGGCTCGTCCTCTGGCGCCTGGTCGCCGGAGACACTCGTCGGCAGCGCGGGGTGCGGCGAGATCTTGTGCCGCTTCACGAGCAGGCCGTGCAGCGTCATCAGCACAAGGAGGACGCCCGGAATAAACACCACGTGGGCGCCGTACAGCCGCAGCAAGATCGGGATCCTGTCGGCAAAGTCCGCGGAAAACCAGGTGCCCACGCCCCCCAAGAGGGCGCCGAGCTCCACGTTGTGACCAATAGCCTCAAAGCCCTCCTGGTCCCACTTGAGCACCGTTCCGGTGAACACCGCGAGGAGCACCAGGCCGAACATGGCGACACCGATCAACCAGTTGCCCTCGCGTGGCCGCTTGTACGAACCGGTCACGAAGACGCGGATCAGATGCAGAGCGGCTGTGACGTACATCGCCTGGGATGACCAGAAGTGCAGGCCACGGACGAACCTCATCCCCCAGACCTCGGTGACCATGTCACGCACCGACTGGTTGGCCGATTCGGGAACTGGTGAGTAGAACTGGACGAGCAGAAAACCGGTGGCGACCAGGATGCCGAAGGCTGCGGCCGTGACACCGCCAAGACTCCAAGCCAAGTTGTTGGCGTGCGCGGGCACCGGGTACTCCAGCGCTCTGATCCCCAGCCGGTCGTCGATGACGTCGACCACTTTGCGCGTGCGGCTCGGGCCAGGCATCACGACCGCCCTCCCTCGTCGTCGCCGGGTCCCTCGGCGGGGACTTCACCCGTGCCGCCGGGCGCCAGCGTGCGCCGGAGGTCACCGACGGTGTCCTGCGGTCGGAACCGGTAGGCGAGCGCAACCCCCAGCAGCAGGACGACGACCGACAACACCAGGAAACCCCACCCCTGGCCACCCATTCCGGACCTTCCGGGCAGCTCCGGCACAACAAGGGTGGTGCCGGTCTGGTTGCCCGTCGCAACGGGTTGGTCGTCCAAGGCCTGCTTGATGGAGTCCTGCAACAGGACTCGCGCCTGGTCGAACTGACCGGCCTCCAGCGCGCCGACGGCCTCTTCGACCTTGGGAACCTCGACACCTTCCTGGTCCTGGGTCGCCAGCGCGTCGTCGACCTTCTCCATCGCCAGGTCCACCCCGGCAGGACTGGTGTCGTGCGCGAGGTGTCCGAGCGCCTGCTGCACCAACACGTAGCCCCTCCTCAGTCTCACCGTCGCCGTGGGCCCACGCGACGGAGGGCACGACCAACGCGCCGAAGAGCCCGATCCCGATGATGAGCATGAACCGGGCGAATCGCGTGCGGCTCAACCCGCGGCTCGACGCCCCGCCCAAACCCATGCCGTTTCCCCACATCAAGACACTCACCACTCTCGGTCGATGAGTTCACCCTCCTCGCCCACCCCCGCGCTGTGCGGCCGCGGTTTCGTGAAGGTTCGATGAAGTTGCGCGGCTCTACTGGATACGCGCGCCGCCAACCGTGCAGGGGGCAGTCCGCAGCTGCGGTGTTGTCGCCGGACCCGGACGAGAGGCGCCATACCGGGACCAGGGAGAGGATGATCGCCGGCCGATCCTGCAGACCAGTCCATCCGCCTCACGGGTTCAGCACTATTGACAGGTCTGTCAGTAGCGGTCACGATGTCCATGTGAAGGAAGCGAGTCGTCGTCGTCTTAGCCCTGAGGTTCGTCGCCAGGAGCTGATGGGCGCGTTGGCGGTTGAATTGGGCGAGAGCGATTGGCATGGGATCACCGTGCCCATGGTCGTGCGGCGAGCGGGTGCTTCGCAGGGGTTGTTCTACCGATACTTCAGCGATCTTGATGAGGCGTTCATTGCGCTGGTCGATGAGCGAGTGGTGCCACGTCTTGCTCAGGCAGCGGATCGATTTCGCCTCGACGTGGACACGCCCGAGGCGGTCGAGCAGATGCTGGCGGGCTGGTATGAGGGCTTGGCCAGGCTCGTGGTCGATGAGCCGGCACTGGTCAAGGCGGCGCTTCTGGCCGCGCCCTCTGGGGTGGGGGCGGCAGCGGAGCACTGCCGGCAGCTGCTCGAGGGCCTCCGAGCGTGGGGCCAAGTGTTACTCGAGGACGTGAACGGGGCCGGCCCCTATCGACAGGTCGATGCCGCACTGGTCTCGCGCATGGTCGTGGGGATGGCAGTGGGGTGCGCGTCGGTCGGGTTAGGAGGTACCGACCCCGCGTGTTGGGCGAGGGAGATGGCGCGCTTTGAGGCTTTCGGTCTGTTGCGCTGCGACGACAGGGAAATGGAGAAGCGATGACCAACAAACACCGCGCCGAGACCACGAGCGAGGAGGGTGAGCGGAACGATTCCGGGAGACCGTCGGGTGTGGTGCTCTCCGCGGTGGGGTTATGGAAGGCGTATCGGCGGGGTTGGTGGCCACGACGTCGTGCAGTGCCGGTCCTGAAAGGGGCCGGTCTGGAGCTGGTTGCCGGTGAGGTTGTCGGGCTGGTCGGGGAGAACGGGTCGGGCAAGAGCACCCTGATGAAGGTGCTGGTGGGCGACCTGACCGCCGATGCGGGCACGGTGCATCGAACCGCCAGTTTCGGGTACTGCCCGCAGGCGCCGGTGCTGTATGAGCGGCTGAGCGTCGATGAGCATCTGGACCTCTTCGGCGCCGCCTACGGTTTGGGCTTGGGCGAGTTGGCCACGTCGCGAGAGCAGTTGTACGAGGATCTCGACTTCGCGCGCTACGCCAAGGTTCGGGTGGAGGAACTCTCGGGCGGGACGAGATCAAAGCTGAACTTGGCGTTGGCGATGTTGCACGATCCGGCGTTGCTGTTTTTGGATGAGCCGTATGCGGGGTTCGACTGGGACACCTACCAGCGGTTCTGGGAACTCACCGCGCAGCGCCGCGGTGCCGGGGCCAGTTTGTTGATCATCAGCCACTTCATCGCCGATGACGAGCGCTTCGACCGGATCTATGACCTGATCGACGGTCAAACGGTGTTGCGATGACCGTGACCCTGGCCTTGACCGGTCGCTGGATGGTGGAGTACTGGCGGCGTCCCCTGAACGTGGTGCTTCTGGTGGCTGTTCCGGTGGTCTTCGTGACGTTGTCAGCCGGCGCGTTGGGTGACTTCGCGGACATCCTGGGGGGCGCGTCCAACGTGGGAGACGTGGAGGCAGCCACCGCCACGTGGGCTGCCGCGGTGCTGGCCGGGGTGGCAGGGTTCTTCCACGTCTCGCATTCCCGTGAACCCGATCGCAGGCTGGCCCGGGCCGGCGCCGGAGCCGGCGCTGTAGTGGCGTCCAGGCTGGTCTCGACACTGGCGTTGGCGACAGTGGCCTCTGCCGCGGCGTTGGCGGCGTTGGCTGTGCGCACCGACGTGGCCGGAACCGCGCGGGTGATCGGGGCGACGGCGTTGTCCGCAGCGATCTACGCAGGCTTCGGCGTACTGGTGGGGGCGCTGGTCCGATCGGAGCTGAACGGGTCGCTCATCGTGGTGTTCGCCTGGATATTCGATGTGTTCTTCGGACCCGCCATGGGCGGCACCGCACCGGTGCTACGCCTGTTTCCCCTGCATTATCCGACGTTGGTCGCGACCGACGTGGCCTCCGGTCACGGCGGCACCTTCGGTGACCTTGGGTGGTCGGCCCTGTGGGCGATCGTCAGTGTCGCGCTGGCGGCGGTGGCGCTGATGGTCACAACACGCCCTCACGAGCAGGCAACCCGGATCACCAACCCCGCTCGACGGCGTATCGCTGTCGCACTCGGCGCAGCGAGTCGCCAGCTCCGCCGGATGCCGTCGATGTGGATCCTCATCCTTGGGCTGCCAGTCGCGTTCATCTCGACCTCGATCGCAGTCACGCCGAACAGCCCAACGCCCGTCGAACTCATGGAGAACGGCCGACGTGGCCTCACGATTCTCCCGATGTCCGAGGTACACGGAGCAATCATGGTCCCCATCACGATCGGGTTCTTGGCCTCTCTCGCGGGACTGTTCGTCATCTTGGACTCCGCCCAGGCAGACCGACGACTCTCCTTGACCAACTACCGGCCGGGGGAGATCCTGGGCGTGCGGATGGCAGTCATCGCAGCGGCGGCCTTGGTGGCGACGGCAGCCGCGATCGCCGTCACCGCCATGAGTTTCAACGCCGTCAATTGGCCCTTGTTCATCGGAGCGAACGTTCTGGTCGCATTGACCTACGCAACGATCGGAGTGATCGTCGGCCCGGTGTTCGGTCGACTCGGGGGCCTGTACGTGTTGCTGGTGGTTCCCTTCATCGACATCGGCTTGGCTCAGAACGCCATGTTCAGTTCCGCGCCGCCCGCGTGGGGCAAGTTCATGCCCGCCCACGGCGCCGTCAGAGTGATGATGGATGGGGCGTTCACCTCAAGCTTCGACGAGATCGGCGCCCTGCTTCTGGCGCTCGGGTGGCTCCTCGGGCTCACCGCGACTGCGGTGGTCGTGTTCCGCCGAGTCACAGTCAGGTGACGGCCGCGATCTAGGCCGCTGGGTGCGCGACGGCGCCACCCCCCGGGCCGTGAACGGGGTCGACGCCTTGGCTGCCTGAGCCGCGGGCTACGTGTGTTCGGCGTTGCCCAGGCTGGACCGGTACCTCATCGACATCCGGTAGCGGGGTATCACCACCGGGTCCTGGGGGCGAGGGGGCGGTGTTGGGGTCGACGGGGGTGCGCTCCGACCGGTCGGTCACAATCTCTTGGAGCGAGTCCGCCGGTTGGGCTGAGGGCTCGTTGCGCTGGTGGAGGGTCAGGGCCGCGATAGCGAAGCCCTGGGCCGGGCCGCCTGGGCGCCAGCGGGGCAGCACGCCGGCTGGCGTACGTTTCATCGCGTCGCCGAATGACGAATCGCGTCAGGCGTCTTGGTCGGTGTGGTGGGCATGACGCGCGACGATCAGCTGACTCGCGGCAATGAGCGCGGCGACTCCCAACGACACGGCCAGGGTGAACGGGTCATCGCGTGCCTTCACCGCGATGAACGCGCCGAGCACGATGACGTCGAGGGCGATGGCGATGGCGGGGATCACGAGGTTGGCTTCGATGTCGGAGCGCAGGTGTCGGATGACTCCCCAGTGGATGGCGATGTCCATCGCGAGGTAGAGGATCGCACCCATCGAGGCGATCTGGCTCAGGTCGAGGAACGCGGTGAGCACGATCGCCAGGCCGGCTGTCACCACCAGGGACTGGTGGGGCACGCGGGCCGGCAAACCGGGGGCCTGTCCCAGGTCACGCAGCATGTCGTAGAGCCGGGAGACCGAGTAGATGCTGGCCAGCAGCCCGGAGAAGGTCGCCACCACGGCCAGAGCGATCGTCAGGCCCACTCCCCAGGAGCCGAAGAGAGGCTCGGCCGCGGCGGCCAGCGCGTAGTCGCGGGCCTTGATGATCTCCTCGACGCTGAGGCTGCCGGCCACAGAGAGGGTGAGCAGCAGGTAGAGCACCGCGCACAGCGCGATGGAGATCATGATCGAGCGGCCGACGTTCTTCTTCGGCTCCGCGATGTCACCACCTTGGTTGGTGATGGTCGTGAAGCCCTTGTAGGCCAAGATGCACAAGGTCGTTCCGGCCAGGAAGCCCAGAAGGCCCTGATCGCTGCCTGCGCCCTGGTTGCTGGCGAAGTCGAATACCGACGAGACCCCGGCCGCCGCGATCCCGCCGATGGCCAACGCCGCGATGCCGAAGATCTTCAGCGCTGCCGTCACCGTGGCTGAGCGTTCGACCCACTGCGTGCCGATCAGGTTGACCATGGCCGCTACCACGATGACCACCACACCCAGCAGGGGCACGAGGAGCGCGGAGTCCTGGAGGCCGAAGGGGCGCAGCGCGTAGGTGCCGAACGTGCGGGCCAGCAGGCTCTGGGCCACGACCATCGAGACGTACATGAACAGCGAGAACGTCCCCGCGATGACGCCAGGGCCGTACGCCGCCTTGAGCAGCATGGCGATGCCGCCGGAGGAGGGGTTGGTGTCGGAGTACTTGATGTATGAGTAGGCGCTGAAGCCCACGACCACGGCGCCAGCGAGGAATGCGAACGGCATCAGGGTGCCGCCCAGCTCACTGACTTGGCCGACCAGGGCGAAGATGCCGGCACCGATCATGACGCCCGTACCGAGGGAGACCGAGCCGACCAAGGACAGCTTGTCGTTCTCAGAAGTCATGACAACCAACCCTAGCCACAGAGGCGACCTCCACCTGAGGGTGAAGTGCTTCGTGCTGTCCGGCCGGCGCGTTGGCGTCAGGGGATTGTCTGGCTCCTGAAGATCTCGAGTGTGCTGCTGCCTGGTGGCAGTGCGCGACCTCTTCCACACGTTTCTCCATTGCGGCGCTGGGGAACTCGACGAGGAATAGCAAAGGCTCTCCCACGAGTGGATGCCTCGCGCGCCTCGGGGCGGAACCACATCAACCCTTCATGGTGCCTGAGGTCCGTCCTTGGCGGGCGGCTGCGATCCTGTGAGAGAGAAGGTCAGGGCCCCCACCACCGCAGAGGAGAGACCACCGGATGGGGAGAGCGCACACTGCCTATGTGGTCGAAGCTGTCAATGAGCACCGCTGACCAGCCACCTGCAGCGAAGTCCTCGGCCGTCCCACGCTGGGTCGGCGTCGGTATGGAGCGCCATGACAGCCACCGGTCGGTCACCATCATTTCGGCCGTGGGACTGGCGGCCGCGGTGGCCATGGCGTTGTGGGGCCTCCCCGCCATCGACCTGCACGGTCCCCGCCACCGGTGGGGGGTGATGGGTCCCACCTGTGGCGCGACCCGGGCCGCGTGGTTCACTGCCCAGGGCGACCTCGGCCGGGCGTGGACCTACAACCCCCTCGGCAATCTTGCGGTCGTTCTCGCCGGGCTCGCAGTGGTCCGGACACTGATCGGTCTGACAACCTCGCGATGGGTGATGTGGTCGGTCACCGGCGCAACCACGAGGCGCCGGATCCTGTATGCCGTCGCACTCGTCCTGGTCACGGCCCTCGAGGTGCGCCAGCAGTCCCGCGCCACCCTGCTCATGGGGCCGTGAGACGGGATGATCGCCCAGCGATGGCCGATCGGGATCCCGCCGAGCTTGCCGCAGTGCTTGAGAGATACCTCAGGGGGTATATGTTTGCCTCCGTCTGATACCCCCAGGGGGTACAGGAGGAGATGTGGCCAACACAACGCCTGGCTACCGGTCGAGCGCTGCACCAGCGCCGGGGACAGTTGCGCCATCTCGTCGTCGGTCATCATTCCTTCCAGCCCGATCCCGCCCATGCTGTTGCCCATGCTCGACATGTCGTGCCCGCCGGACGCGGAGAGGACCGGCTGGCCCCCACGCGCTCAGCCAGCCGTTCATGGTCGCGATCTCAGGGCCCTGAGTCGCCTTGATCGCTGCGGCCAAGGTTTCGACCGGGCGTTGCCCCCTTGAGTCTGCGCCATCTGCGCCATCTGGATGGCCTGCCAATGGTGCGGAATCATGTTCGGGCCGTCGCGTCGCACCAGGATGCCTGAGACTGCCGCGTTGGCCGGCGTCCGATGGACGAGGCCCGCTTGGTCTTCACCGAACCTTCACCGCACGCCCTCTCGGACCTCCATCTGTGGAGTGGAGGGTGAGGACAGAAAGTAAACAAGGAGATGGTAAGGATGAGCCCCTTCAGCCACATGAAGTATGTGCTTTTCGGTGGTGCCGGCTTGGTCGTGGTTGCGCTGTTCTTCGGCGCCCCGCTTCAGACCGCACTGTTCCTCGGGATCCTGCTGGCCTGTCCCCTTATGATGTTCTTCATGATGGGCGGCCATGGCGTCGGCCACGACCACGGTCATACCGGTGAAGAGGACGCCAAGACGAAGCAACAAGACGAACGTGGCGCCCAACCTCACCAAATGTGACCGGCCGCCGTGAACAGGCATCGGCCGCAGGTCGACTTCGATTCCCGAGTGTCGCGACCCGTGGCAGACGCTGACCACGAATCCCGAGTTGATTGGCCAGACCTGCACGACGGGAAGGCTTCGGTATTGGGCCGATCACCGCCAAGGATTTCAGCGCATCGGGCCCCGGCGCGGTCCCGAGGTTGCCGCCCCAATGCGCAGTATCCCGCATGTGCCTGCGGGGGGTGACCGACTTGTGCGAGTCGGGAATTGCCCACCAGACGTCGGGACTACACGGACTCGGACTGTGCCGTGCGGTCGAAGAGGAGACGGAGCCGCTTGCAACGGTGACGTTGCTGCGACGGCTTCGCTGTGACGAGCACAGGACGAGTGCGCCCACGAGCCGAGCAGACTGCCGCCCGGGAGAATGAAGCCTCGTGACCATGCCTTCGGAGACGACCCGAAACCACGCACCGCCCTGCCTCTGCACCGCACGGGCAATTTCGAGAATACGCATCCGCTAGCCCTAGGAGACGATCTTCAATGTCAAAGACCGACGACGATGCCACGCTCTACACGCTAGGGGACCGCGGGCAAACGGTTGACGAATCAGCGAACGATGTCCGCGGCCGCGAGGTGAAAGACAAGGATGGCGAGAGCATCGGCAAGGTGGCCGATCTCCTGGTCGACGATCGAGAGCAGAAGGTCCGCTTCCTACTCGTCGAACACGGTGGACTTCTAGGCTCAGACCTCCGGAAGTTGGGTCCGCGAGTCGGTTGGGTCCGTGGCAGGTTGTCGATTCTCCACGCCGGAAAGTGTTCGGTTGCAGGGGGTCAGACGGTGGAGATCGTCTGGACGGGAGCTCTGTGGCCGAAGGAACTTGATGTTACCGACGAGTACGTGAGTCGGGAACTCAACGAGTTTGCGACGGAGCT
>JBBQWX010000098.1:0-16505 GCA_038210185.1 Actinomycetales bacterium | reverse complement strand
CCCTCCTACCGGCAACGAAACCGGCTCAACCAGCGCGCCAGCGTTGACACCGACAGCCAGGCCCTGTGATGCTCACCGACACCTCCAGGTGGTCCCATGCTCGTGGCAACGAGGTGGTCCCATACCGCTGGCAAGCGACATTTGCCTGCTCCCCGGGTAGGAATCGAACCTACGTCGCTTGTCCTGATTCAAAGTCAGGCGGGCCCTGCCAGCAGACCAACCGGGGACCGGCTGCGACCAGGCAGCCAATGGCGAGCCTAGTCGAACCAACCCTCCCCGGGACGTGTCGCCGAGGCCCTCGCAAGTGCCCGGCGGCGCCTGGTCCGTTCGGACGAGTCGCCGAGGTCCCTTCGGCCGAACCTGCCGAGAAGCCCTCGATTTCCACAGCCGCAGAGTTGCTGACGCCGACCTCCGAAACCGTCTGTGCTGCACACTGTTGTGCGACACTCGATTGATCAGGAGACGACGAAGACGACCACGGACGGCCGGCGCACGGAGGACGGGACCCCGGGTCGATGGCGGGGGACACCTGTGGCACGCGTCATGGTGGTGTACAGAACGCGGTAGGAGACCATCGCGATGGCGCCGGTCGGGTCGGCACTGAAGAGCGACGACCAGTTCGATCCTCTCGTCGAGGTCACCGGCCAGCATCGGGAGATGCTCGACCAGGTCAACACGTTGTTCGGCGTCACGCCGGACGCCGACCTGGACGTCATGAACGTGGGCGTGGGCGCGAGCCTGGCGGCCCGCACGGTTCAGGAGATGGACGGCCTGCTGCGCAACAGCCGCCCCGACGCCGTCGTCGTGCAGGGCGCCACCACCGAGCCCGCTGGGCTCCGCGCAGGCGGCCACCGGCGAGGAGATCCCGGTGGTCCACGGTGCGACTCGTCGGCACCGATCGCGGCGAGGTGCTCGCCGAGACACGGGAACTGTTCGACGGCCCTGCCGCCTACCAGGCGATGGCCAGGTCGACGGACTTCTACGGAGACGGCCACGCCGCGAAGCGGGCGGTCGTAGCCAATAGAGAACACCAGAGCGCGCTGGGCACACCGCACACCCGCGAGGATGGTGGACCGGGGACCCGCACGACGAGCGCTCGCGACGCCCCGTGCGGCCGGTCATTGGGCGGACCGCGCCCCCACGCAGGCACAATGGCCCGGTGAGCGACCCTTCGACCGACAAGCCCTCCCGCACCGCCCGATCCCGGATGACGGGGCGTGAGCGGCGCGAGCAGCTCATCGGCATCGGTAGGAAGCACTTCGCCGACAAGGGGTTCGAGGGCGCAACCGTCGAAGAGATCGCCGCCTCCGCCGGGGTGAGCAAACCGGTGGTCTACGAGCACTTCGGCGGCAAGGAGGGGCTCTACGCCGTCGTCGTCGACCGCGAGATCGAGAGCCTGCTCGCGGCCGTGCAGGGGGCGTTGACCTCGGGAGGCACGTCCCGCGAGATCATCGAGCGTGCCGCACTGGCACTGCTCGGCTACGTCGAGTCCTCAACCGACGGCTTCCGCATCCTGGTACGCGACAGCCCGGCAGGCCAGGCCACCGGGTCGTTCGCGAGCCTGATGAGCGACATCGCCAGCCAGGTCGAGCACATCCTCGCCGCGGAGTTCAAGAGCCACAAGCTCGACCCGAAGGCCGCGCCGATGTACGCCCAGATGCTCGTCGGCATGATCGCCCTCACCGGCCAGTGGTGGCTCGACTCGCGCAGGTTCAAGAAGCACGAGGTCGCCGCGCACGTCGTGAACCTCGCCTGGAACGGTCTCACGGGGCTGGAGTCCAAGCCCACCCTGACCACCGACAAGGGCTGAGCCCCACCGACGTCAGGACGCCGCGGGAGCCTTCTGCGCCACCGCGAAGACGCGCCGGAACGGGAACAGCACTCCCGCTGACGAGCGCGGGTAGGCGTCGGCCAGCGCCGCGGCATACGGGTCGATGAAGGCCGCGAACTCGTCGTCGTCGCTGAGGATCTCGATCACCGGCCGCAACCCCGTCGCGGCCACCCAGGTGAGCACCGGGTTCTCGTCCTCGGCGTCGGGGTCGAGCACGTGCAGGTACGTGGTCTCCCACGCGTCGACGACGCAGCCGAGCCGGCTGAGGTAGCGCAGGTAGGTCGCGGGCTCGCCCACCGCCGGCAGGTCGAGCGCCGCGGCGAGCTCGCCGGCCCGCTCGTGGTGCTCGGCGGTCTCGCGCATCAGCCGGTGGCTCGGGGCGTCGAAGTTGCCCGGCACCTGCAGGGCGAACCAGCCGCCCTCGGCGAGGGCCTGGACCCACGCGTCGAGCAGGTCGAGGTGGCCGGGCAGCCACTGCAGCGTCGAGTTCGTCATGATGACGTCGGGCGCCTGCCCCAGCGAGGCGGGGTCCCACTCGCGCAGGTCGGACTGCACCCACTCGACCCGGTCCCCGGGGTCGCGCAGGCGCGCCGACTCGAGCATCGTCTCGGAGGAGTCGACACCCACGACCCGGGCGTCCGGCCACAGCTCGGCCAGGGTCAGCGTCGGTGGGCCGTGACCACAGCCCAGGTCCACCACGAGCTTCGGGTCGTCGCTGCGCACCTGCGCGACGAGGTCGGCGAAGGGTCTGCTGCGCTCCCCTGCGAACCGGCTGTATGTCGTGGGGTTCCAGCTGGCGTGCTCCCGCATGTCGTCCTCCGGACGGTCGCTGTCTCGACGTCAAGAAACTTGATGGGCAGTAGAATCGGCGCATGGCCGCTGACGATGTCGACCGTATCGTCTCTGCGTGGCGGCGCGAGCGTCCCGACCTCGATGTCACCCCGCTGGAGGTGCTGTCGCGCGTGTCGCGGCTTGGCCGGCGCCTCGACCGAGCCCGCAACACCGCGTTCGCCGAGTACGGGCTCGACGGCTGGGAGTTCGACGTGCTGTCGGCCCTGCGCCGCGCCGGCACCCCTTACGAGCTCAGCCCCGGCCAGCTCGTCACCGCGACGCTGGTCACGAGCGGCACGATGACCAACAGGGTCGACCGGCTGGCCGCGCGCGGCTACGTCGAGCGCGAGCCCGACCCCAGCGACCGCCGCGGGGTCATCGTGCGGCTCACCCCGAGCGGCATGGCCGTCGTCGACGCTGCGCTGTCCGACCTGCTCGCCCACGAGCACGAGCTGCTCGCCGAGCTCGGCAACGACGAGCGTGACGACCTGGCCGGGCTGCTGCGCCGCCTGCTGCGACCCTTCGAGCGCGACGCCTGAGCGGCGCGCCGGGGCGCCCTTGTCGCGGATGCCGTCACCCGGGGACGGTGGTCGCCTCGGGCGCCCTGGCCCGGTCGACCGCGACTGTGGTCGGTGTGGGCCGTCGAGGCCGACGTGGGCCCGGTCGAGCAGGTGCGCGCCCGGTACGCGCCCGGTACGCGCCCAGTGGTACGACCGGCTGGTCGACGAGCTCGCCGCTGCCGACCTCGCTGCCGGTTCCGATCCCGATCCCGCGGCCGGTCCCGACCGCGGCTAGCCGACGACCTCAGCCGCCTCCAGCCACTGCAGCTCGAGCACCTCGCGCTCGTCGACGACCTCGCGCAGCTCGCGGTTGAGGCCCAGCACCTTCTCGTGGTCGGTCGCCGACGCCAGCATCGCCGCGTGCAGGCGGTCCTCGCGCTGCGCGAGCCGGGCGAGCTGCTTCTCGACGCGCGCCATCGTCTTGCGGGCCTCGCGCGCCCCCGCGGGTGAAGCGGCCGGAGACCCCGCCGCCGCGGACCCGCCGGGTGCCGCAGCCGCGGTGACGGCTGAGGCCGCGCGGCCGGCATCCGCGACCGACACCGCACCCCGCGCAGCCGCCGCGTGGCGCAGCCGCAAGTACTCTTCGACCCCCCCGGGCAGGTCGCGCAGCCGCCCGTCACCGAGCAGGGCGACCTGCCGGTCGCAGACCCGCTCAAGCAGGTAGCGGTCGTGCGAGACGATCAACAGGGTGCCGGCCCATCCGTCGAGGAGGTCCTCGAGCGAGGTGAGCGTCTCGATGTCCAGGTCGTTGGTCGGCTCGTCGAGCAGCAGCACGTTGGGCTCGTCCATCAGCAGGCGGGTGAGCTGCAGCCGCCGCCGCTCCCCACCGGAGAGGTCGCCGACCCGGGTCTGCTGGCGCGGCCCGGTGAACCCCAGGCGCTGCGCGAGCTGGGATGCCGTGAGCTCCTTGTTGCCCAGGCGCACCATCGAGCGCACGTCCTCGACGGCCTCGATGACGCGGCGGTCGGCCCACGCCTCGAGCTCGCGGACCTCCTGCGACAGCACGGCCAAGCGCACCGTCACGCCGACCTTGCGCTTGCCGGCGGTCACCGGCACCTCGCCCGCCAGCGCCCGCAGCAGCGTGGACTTGCCGGAGCCGTTGACCCCGACGATGCCGGTGCGCTCACCCGGGGCGAGGCGCCACGTGACGGAGTCGAGCAGCACGCGGTCGCCGAGCTGGATGCGGGCGTCGATCAGGTCGACCACGTCCTTGCCGAGCCGGGTGGTCGCGAACCGCATCAGCTCGACGTCGTCGCGGGCGGGGGGCTCGTCGGCGATCAGGGCGTTCGCGGCGTCGATGCGGAACTTGGGCTTGCTCGTGCGGGCCGGCGGGCCTCGGCGCAACCAGGCGAGCTCCTTGCGCAGCAGGTTGTCGCGGCGCTCGGCGGTGACGCCGGCCATCCGCTCGCGCTCGGCCTTGGCGAGCACGAACGCCGCGTAGCCGCCCTCGTAGGAGTGCACCGACCCGGAGTCGACCTCCCAGGTCTGGGTGGCGATGGCGTCGAGGAACCACCGGTCGTGGGTGATCGCGACGACGGCGTTGTCCGGGCGGGCATGGCGCGCGACGAGGTGGTCGGCCAGCCACGCGACGCCCTCGACGTCGAGGTGGTTGGTCGGCTCGTCGAGCAGCAGCAGGTCGGGCGAGGCCACGAGCAGCGCGGCGAGGGCCACCCGGCGACGTTCGCCACCCGAGAGCGGGCCCACCAGCGCGGCCATGCCCCCGACAGCCGGGGCGTCGGTGCCGCCGAGGAGCCCGGTGAGCACGTCGCGGATGCGGGGGTCGGCCGCCCAGACGTGTTCGGCGAGCTCGCCGATGACGGTCTCGTGCACCGTGGCCGCCGGGTCCATGCCGTCGTCCTGGGTGAGCACCCCGATGGTGAGCCCACCGACGCGAGCCACGCGGCCGGTGTCGACGTCGCGGGAGCCCTCGAGCACCCGCAGCAGGGTCGTCTTGCCACCGCCGTTGCGACCGACGACGCCGATGCGGTCGCCGCCACCGACCCCGAGCGAGACGGCGTCGAGCACCTGGGCCGTGCCGAGGGCGAGGGAGCCGCGCTCGACGGAGACGAGGTTGGCCACTAGTCGATCCGGTGGTGGATGACGTGGGCACCGTGGACCGGGCCGCTGGCACGCCGGACGTCGCGCACGGCGCCGCTCGCGGTGAGCGCGACGGCGAGGTCGATGCCGGCCTCGTTGTCATCGACGAGGAAGGCGATGGTGGGGCCGGAGCCGGAGACGATGCCGCCGAGCGCGCCGTACTCCATGCCGGATGCCAGCACCTCGCCGAGGTCGGGCCGCAGCGAGATCGCGGCCTCCTGGAGGTCGTTGACGAGCTGGGGGCCCAGCTCGCGCGGGTCGCCGCTGCGCAGGGCGCTCATCAGGGCAGGGGTGGCGACCGGGTCGGGGACCTCGGCGCCGCCGCGCAGGCGGTCGCACTCGGCATACACGGCCGGTGTCGACAGCCCGCCCTCGCCGAGCGCGAACACCCAGTGGTAGGTCCCCCGGGCCAGCACCGGCGCGAGCAGCTCGCCGCGGCCGCTGCCCATGGCGGTGCCACCGGCCACGAGGAAGGGGACGTCGCTGCCCAGCTCGGCGCCGAGCTCCTCGAGCTCCTCGCGGTCGAGGTCGAGGCCCCACAGGTGGTCGAGGGCGACGAGGGTGGCGGCTGCATCGGCCGATCCGCCGGCCATGCCACCGGCCACGGGGATGCCCTTGCGGATAGCGATGTGCACGGGCTCGACGTCGAAGCGGCCCTGCACGAGGCGGGCCGCTCGCAACGCGAGGTTGTCGTCGTCCTCGGGGACGCCGGCCGACAGGGGCCCGCTGACGCTCACCCCCCAGTCGTCGGCGACCGCCACCGTGACGTCGTCGTACAGGCTCACGGCGTGGAACACGGTCGACAGGGCGTGGTAGCCGTCGGCGCGACGGGGCCCGACGAGCAGCTCGAGGTTGACCTTCGCGGGCACGCGCACGGTCACCGGGCCGGGCACGAGGGAGGCGGCGGTCATGCGCCCCACCCTGCCAGAGCGTGGGACTACTTCGCGCGCTCGGCGCCGGCCGCCGTGCGGGCGGCCGCGATCGCGGCGAACGCCCTGACGTCGAGCTGCTCGCCACGGGTTCGCGGGTCGACGCCGGCCGCCAGCAGCGCCTCCTCCGCGAGCGTCGGAGAGCCGGCCCAGGTGGCCAGCGCGGCGCGCAGGGTCTTGCGCCGCTGGGCGAAGGCCGCGTCGACGCACGCGAAGACCTCCTCGCGGGGGACCGTCGTCACCGGGGGTTCGCGGCGCGTCAGCATCACCAGCCCGGAGTCGACGTTGGGCACCGGCCAGAAGACGCTGCGTGACACCGACCCCGCGAGCCGCACGTCGGCGTACCAGGCCGCCTTGACGCTCGGCACCCCGTAGGTGCGCGACCCCGGCTGCGCCGCCAGCCGTTCCGCCACCTCGAACTGCACCATCACCACGATGGTGCGCAGGCTCGGGAACAGCTCGAGGAAGCGCAGCACGACGGGAACCGACACGTTGTAGGGCAGGTTGGCCACCAGGGCCGTGGGCGGCGGGCCAGGAAGGTCACGGACGGCCAGGGCATCGGCGCGCACGACCTCCAGCCGGTCGGCGAGCCCCGGGGCATGCAGTGCGACGGTTCCGGGGAGGGCCGCGGCGAGCGCCGGGTCGACCTCGATCGCGACGACGCGGTCGACGACCGGCACCAGGGCCAGGGTGAGCGAGCCCAGGCCCGGGCCCACCTCGACGACGGTGTCCCCGGCGCCGACCCCAGCCACCCGCACGATGCGTCGCACCGTGTTGCCGTCGACGACGAAGTTCTGGCCCCACTGTTTGGTGGGCCGGATGCCGTGCCGTTCGGCGAGCGCCCGGATCTCGGCGGCGCCGAGGAGCGTGGCGTCAGGGCCGTCGGTCATGCACTCACCCTAGCGACGGGCCGGGACCCACCGATTCGAGGTGATCCCCTGGCCCCTCGCGCCAGAACATCACCTCGAACGCCGAGCGCGCCCTGACGCCGTGAGGCCCCGAACCGCTGGGGTCCGGGGCCTCGTCGGTGCCTGTCAGGTGCGTCAGGCGGCGTGCGCGCAACCCCACGGGCCGAGGCCCGCCTTGGCGTAGTACCGGTTGGCAACGGTGATCTGCTCGGCGCGAGATGCGAGGTCGGCGCGCGAGGCGAAGTCGTCACCACCGTTGGCCAGCCATGACGCGGTCGCGAACTGCAGGCCGCCGTAGTAGCCGTTGCCGGTGTTGATGTTCCAACGGCCGCCGGACTCGCACTGGGCGATGCGGTCCCACATCGCGGAGTTGGCCACGTTGAGGCCGGCTCCGGAGGTGTTTCCCGCGCTGCGGGGGGTGCTCGACGAGGACGACGAGGACGAGGACGACGAGGACGAGGACGACGACGACCTCGCGGGGCGCGCCTTCGTGCCGACCTTGACGACGGCGCCCACCGGCTTGGTGGCGACCTTCTGCGAGATGAGCTTGGTCGCAGTCAGCTTGCCGTCGACCCAGGTCTTCTGGCGCACGACGACCTTGCTGCCCTTCTTGCCGGCCTTCGCGACCTTGGTCTGGCCCTTGTAGAGCGAGGAGTCCTTCTGCGTGGTGACCGGGTAGGCCACCGCCTCCTTCGCCGTGACCTGCTTGATGACGACGCGCTTCAGGACGACCTTCAGGCCGTCGTCGAGCGCTGTGGGCATCGCCGGGGACACGACATCATCCAGCTTCTTGGTCACACCGAGCTCGGCGAGCAGCCCGAAGACGGTGGGGCTGGTCGAGGTGACCGTGCGGGTCTTGCCGTCGGCCACGAAGGTGACCTTCTTCGGGGTCGTCACCGCCAGGGTGAGACCACCGCGGCCAAGCGGCTGGGAACGGGAGGCGGAGAGCACGGCGCCCTCGGCGCGGATGCCGAGGTCCTTCAGTGCGGTGTCGACGGTGGTGGCCGTCGTCCAGTACTCCTTGGTCTGTCCGTCGATCGTGGCCGTCAGCTTGCGTCCGTAACGCACCGAGATGTGGTCACCGTCACTCACCGAGGAGCCGACGGCGGGAACCACGACGTCGTGCGGGCCGACCTCGATGTTCTGCTTGTCGAGCACGTCGGCGACGGTCGATCCGAGGACGTGGACCGAGCTGGGCTGCCCGTCGACGGAGACCTGGACGGCCTTGTCGTAGTGAGCCACGGCGACGGACCCGGCGGCCACGACGAGCGCGGCGACGCCTTGGGCGGCATGACGAAGGGGTCGAGAGAAAGGCACAGATGCTCCAGTGGTCGTGCTTCCCGGGCACCGCATCGGACGTCGGCCGCGAGTGGCCAGCAGCACCGTAACGGCCCTGCTACGTGCGGCTCGCAGCCCACGCCTGGTACGGCGGGCGGGCGGTTCACACGTGTCGTCCGAGGCAATTCGGCCCCGGCCATTCCCTCCACCGTGCAGGACCGCAGGTCGAAAGGTCAAATTTCGGTAACGGAGAACGCCCCGCGAGCGCGCCTCACTGGACACCCCTTGTCACACCAGCCCCGCCTGTTACGAGAGGTACGTCACGCCGCGCCCCGACTCGGCAGCCGGGCCCCTCACCAGGGTCCGTACAACCGCTCGGCGTTCGCGCTGAGCGCCTCGCACAGGGTCGGCACCGCCACCCCGAGCACCGCGGCCATCGCCCGCACGGTGAGCGGGACCAGCGCCGGGGTGTTGGTGGCGCCTCGCCACGGATGCGGGGTCAGATAGGGCGCGTCGGTCTCGACGAGGAGCAGCTCGAGCGGCGTGACGGCCATGGCGTCGCGCAGCGCCTTGGCGCTCTTGAAGGTCACCGTGCCGCTGAAAGACAGGTGGTAGCCGCGGTCGACGCACTCGCGGGCCATCTCCGGGCCACCGGAGAAGCAGTGCATGACCGTGCGCGCCGGCGCCCCCTCCTCCGCGAGCACCCGCAGCACGTCGTCGTGGCTGTCGCGGTCGTGGATCTGCAGCGTGCGGTCGAGCCGCTTGGCGAGGTCGATGTGCCGGCGGAACGACTCCCGCTGGGCCGGCACGCCGTCCGGCCCGGTGCGGTAGTAGTCGAGTCCGGTCTCCCCCACCACCCGCACCCGGGGCAGCGCCGCGAGCCGCTCGATCTCGCCGAAGGCCTCGTCGAGCTCTCCGCTCGCCGCCAGGGCCGGCACCTCGTTCGGGTGCAGCGCCACGCCGGCGAGCACGCCGGCATACCGCTCGGCCGCCTCCACGGCGAAGCGAGCCCCCGGCAGGTCGCAGCCGACCTGCACCACCCGGTCCACCCCCACCCCGGCGGCTTCGGCGAGCACCGGCCCGAGGTCGTCGAGCGACACCTGCTCACCGTCGCGGCGAATGTCGAGGTGGGTGTGGTTGTCCACCACCGCAATCGGTAGCGGGTCAGGCAGCTCGGGGGCACCGCGCCGGGTGGGCTGCGACGTCACTGCCTCAGCCCCCTGCTGCCCGGGCCAGCTCCTCGTCGACCACCGACTCGTCGAGCTTGGCAAAGACCGGTGCCGGCTTGCGAATCGGGGTGCCGACCACGACCGGGCGCGACTGCCATCGGGGGGTGTCCGAGTAGTCGCCGGTGATCACCGGGTAGGTGCGACCGTCGTCACCGGCATCGAGCCCGGTGACCGTCTCGAGCCGCGGCATCGGCACGAAGGCACCGTCACCGCCGAGCACCGCGTCGACCCGGTTGGCCGCGTGCGGGAGGAACGGCACGAGCATGGTGTTGAGGTCAGAGACGCACTGCACGAGGGTGTGCAGCACCGTGGCGAGCCGTTCCTGCTGGTGCTCGCCCTTGAGCTTGAACGGCTCGGTGCGTGAGACGTAGGCGTTGACCTCGCCCACGACGCGCATCGCCTCGGCGATCGCGGCCTTCTGGCGGTGCCGCTCCAGCAGGCCTCCCACGGCGCCGAACCCGGCGAGCACCGTGGCGCGCACCTCCTCGTCGACCGGCTCCAGCGCGCCTGGCGCAGGAATCTCACCGAAGTTCTTCGCCACCATCGCCGCCGTGCGCGAGACGAGGTTGCCCCAGCCGGCCACGAGCTCGGAGTTGTTGCGCTGCACGAACTCGCGCCAGGTGAAGTTGGCGTCCTGGTTCTCCGGGCCTGCGGCGCAGATGAAGTAGCGGATGCTGTCGGGCCCGTACCGGTCCAGCACGTCACGCACGAGGATCGTGTACCCGCGGGAGGTGGAGAACTGCTTGCCCTCCATGGTGAGGTACTCGCTCGACACGACCTCGGTGGGCAGGTTCAGCTCGCCGTAGACGCCGGGCTCGCCACCCCGGCTGCCCTTTCCCGCGTAGCCGAGCAGCTCGGCCGGCCAGATCTGCGAGTGGAAGGTGATGTTGTCCTTGCCCATGAAGTAGTGCGAGACGGCCTCGGGGTCGTTCCACCACTCCCGCCAGCGCTCGGGGTCGCCGGTTCGGCGGGCCCACTCCACCGAGGCCGAGAGGTAGCCGACCACCGCGTCGAACCACACGTAGAGGCGCTTGCTGGGGTTGTCGCGCCAGCCGTCGAGCGGCACGGGGATGCCCCAGTCGATGTCGCGGGTCATCGCGCGCGGGCGGATGTCGTCGAGGATGTTGAGGCTGAACTTGATGACGTTGGGCCGCCAGGTGCCCGACGCCTCGCGCTCCTCGAGCCAGGCCCGCAGCGCGTCGGCGAGCGCCGGGAGGTCGAGCAGGAAGTGCTGGGTCTCGACGAACTGCGGTGTCTCGCCGTTGATCCGGCTGCGCGGCTCGATGAGCTCGGTGGAGTCGAGCTGGTTGCCGCAGTTGTCGCACTGGTCACCGCGCGCCTCGCCGTAGCCGCAGATCGGGCAGGTGCCCTCGATGTAGCGGTCGGGCAGGGTGCGGCCGGTGGACGGGGAGATGGCGCCCTGGGTGGTCTGCTCGACCATGTAGCCGTTCTTCCAGACCTGGGTGAACAGCTCCTGGGCCACGCCGTAGTGGTTGGCCGTCGTCGTGCGCGTGTACAGGTCGTAGGAGCAGCCGAGGTCGGTGAGCTCCCCGGCGATGACCGCGTGGTTGGTGTCGACCAGCTCGCGCGGGGTCACCTGGGCCTGGTCGGCGAGCACCAGGATGGGCGTGCCGTGCTCGTCGGAGCCGCTCACCATGAGTACGTCGTGGCCCGCCATCCGCATGTACCGGCTGAAGACGTCGGAGGGCACACCGAACCCGGCGACGTGGCCGAGGTGGCGCGGGCCGTTGGCGTACGGCCAGGCGACGGCGGAGAGGACCTTCATGGAGCCTGATCCTAGGTGGCGGCGGCAACCCGGTTTCCCGCCACCCCACCACGGACGACGGTCGGTCACGGGGCAGACACCGGGACTAGGCTGGCCCCGAAGCGATGGTGCTATACGTCGGTGCGGCCGCGAGGTGCGGCCGCCGTCACAAGGAGGACGCCGTGCTGGCTGCCCTCACGGGCATGGGGCTGTCCGCCGCCGCGGGCCTGAACGCCTACATCCCCTTCCTGGTCGTCGCACTCGTCGCACGGTTCACCGACTACATCACCCTGCCCGTCGGCTACGAGTGGATCGAGAGCAACTGGGCGATCGGCGTCGGCACCGCCCTGCTGCTCGCCGAGGTCGTCCTCGACAAGATCCCCGCCGTCGACACGGTCAACGACACCATCCAGACCTTCATCCGGCCGAGCATGGGTGGGCTGATCTTCGCGGCGACCACCGCGGCTGCCGAGATCGACGGCTCCCCGTGGATGAAGGACAACCCCTGGGTCTCGGTGGTGCTGGGCGTCGTCATCTCGGGGCTGGTGCACACCGGCAAGATGGCCGCCCGACCCGTCATCAACATGGGCACCGTCGGGACGGGCGCCCCGGTGGTCTCCACCGTCGAGGACGTCGGCTCGCTCGGCCTGTCGCTCATCGCACTCATCGCGCCGGTGCTCGTCATCCTCGCCCTGGCCCTGCTCGCCTGGCTGCTGATCTGGATGTGGCTGCGGGTGCGCCGATGGCGGCGCACCCGACGCGACCCGGCCTACACCTCCACCTGACGCGCGGCGCGGCGCGGTGCCGTGTGGGTGCGGTGCGCGCCGCCGCCGGTGGGGTGCGTCAGTTCTCGAGCAGGCTCGCCGGTGGCGGCCCGGTGAAGGTCTTGGCCCTGTCCCAGTCGGAGAAGGTGAGGTCCGACGGCTGGCTCTTGGGCCCGACCGCGCGCAGCAGTGCGCCGCTGCCGTCGGCGGCGACCCACAGGCGTGGTCCGCTCGCCTGGCCGAGCACGTAGGCCGCCCTGCCGCCGACCGTGGTCTCACGGGCGCTGCCCGTGTTGGACTCGAGCAGTGTGAGCTCGGGCACCGAGAAGATGTCGGTGAGGATGGTGCGCAGCGCGAACGACCCCAGCTCGGTCGCGTCCGACTCGGTGATCGGGGCGTACCTGCCGACCAGCGCCGGGGCGGCCTTGGCGTCGCCGGTCGCCTCGGCCCAGTAGGCCTGGTCGCCACCGATCCAGTGGGCGTCGCCGACGGTCAGCACCTCGGCGGTGCCACCATCGGGCGTGGTGATGAACACCGTCTGGTTCGACCCGTTGGCCACGCCCTCGACGTCGATGCGGAGTCGCTTGCCCTCGCGGGTCATGGTGCCGACCGCGTGCCCGGACTGCGCTGCGAGCGCCGCGGTGCGGGTGGCTCTGAAGACCTCGGCCACGCTGGGGACCCGGGCGGTCGGTGACGCGCTGGCCGACGTGCTCGCGCTCGTGCTCGCGCTCGTGGTCGCCCTCGAGGTCGGCGGCGTGCTGGCCGCCGGAGGGCTCGCCCGTGCCACCGAACTGGAGGGCACCACCGGTTCCGCGTCGTCGGAGCACCCCGCCAACAGCGCCCCCGCCACCACGCACGACATCACGCCGAGGGCCACCCGGGTCGGGCGGGTCGGCACTGCGAACTCCGTCTCGTCCATCGAGGGCCATGGTAGGCGGGTGGGGTGCTGGGGCGCCGCACGTGGGACCCGGGCCGCGTGGCGGTCATCCGGCCACGTGCAGGCCGCGCACGACGAGCGGCACCGCCGCCCGTACGAACCCGGCCGGCATCCAGCCGATGTGGGGCGCACGACCGGGATCGCGGCATAGCCTGACGCCCATGCGGCGCCGGAACCTCACCGAGACCTGGCTCGTCCTCGGTGTCTCCCTCGGCGCCTCGGCGGTCTGGTCGCTGCTGCGCATCGTCGACAAGCTGACCCGCGCGCAGTCGCTGGGGTCGCAGACGACGGCGATGAACAGCTCGGTCACCCCCGACCGGCCCTGGCTCGACCTCGCCTACCAACTCACCGGCATCGTGATCGCGGTGGTTCCCGTGCTGCTCGCGCTGCACCTGCTGCGGCGCGACGACCCCGGCGAGCCGCACACCATGGGCTTCGACCTGCGTCGGCCGTGGCAGGACCTGGCGCGCGGCGCAGTGCTGGCCGCCGCCATCGGGCTGCCGGGGCTGGCGCTGTACGCCGCCGCGAAGGCCCTCGACCTCAACACGACCATCGCCGCCGCCAACCTGGCCGGTGCCTGCTGGACCCTCCCCGTGCTCGTGCTCGCGGCGGCCCAGAACGCCGTGCTGGAGGAGGTCGTCATGGTGGGCTACCTGTTTCGCCGCTGGGGCTCGGTCGGCTGGGGGAAGTGGCGCGTCATCGTCACCAGCGCGCTCATCCGGGGCAGCTACCACCTGTATCAGGGCTTCGGCGGCTTCGTCGGCAACGTCGTGATGGGCGTGGTCTTCGGCTGGTTCTACACGCGCACCAGACGGGTCATGCCCCTCGTCGTCGCGCACACGATCCTCGACGTCGTCGCCTTCGTCGGCTACGCGCTGCTCAGGGACCACCTGGCCTGGCTCTGACCGGCATCCCAACTTTTTCGCCCGATGCGAGAAGCTTCACCTTCGCAGCACAACTGAAGTGGTGCGAAGGTGAAGCTTCCGGCATCGGGCGGGAAAGTTGAGGCGGTTCAGTGACCGGTGCGCAGCGCCTTGAGCAGGTCGTGGTTCAGCGTGGAGATGACGTCCTGCGGGATGCCCTTGGGGCACGCCTCCGAGCACGCACCGATGTTGGTGCAACCCCCGAAGCCCTCGGCGTCGTGCTGGTCGACCATGGAGACCACGCGCGCCATCCGCTCGGGCTGGCCCTGGGGCAGCTCGGCGAGGTGGGTCACCTTCGCGCCCACGAAGAGCATGGCGCTGGCGTTCGGGCAGGCGGCGACGCAGGCACCGCAGCTGATGCACGCGGCAGCCTGGAAGGCGCGGTCGGCGTTGGGCTTGGGCACCGGCGTCGCGTGGGCGTCGGGGGCCGAGCCGGTGTTGACCGAGATGTAGCCGCCGGCCTGGATGATGCGGTCGAACGCGCCGCGGTCGACGACGAGGTCCTTGATGACCGGGAAGGCACTGGCCCGCCAGGGCTCGATGGTGATGACCTCACCGTCGCTGAAGCTGCGCATGTGCAGCTGGCAGGTCGTGGTCTTCTGCGGCCCGTGCGCGTGGCCCGAGATCATCAGGCCACACGTGCCGCAGATGCCCTCGCGACAGTCGGAGTCGAACGCGATCGGCTCCTCGCGCGCCGCGTTGAGCTGCTCGTTGAGCACGTCGAGCATCTCGAGGAAGCTCATGTCGGGGCTGATGTCCTTGACCTTGTAGGTCACGAGCCCGCCGGTGTGGCGCGGACCGGCCTGGCGCCAGATCTTCAGGGTGAGATTCATGCTGTGGTCCTTTGGAGGAATCCGGGAGGCGAGCCCGGCCAGTGTGTGGTGGCCGAGAAAGCCGGGTGTTTTGGGGGGTTTCCGGGTGTGTCGGGGGTCGAGGGGGGTTCCGGGTGTTTTGGGGGGTTTCCGGGGGGCGAAGCCCCCCGGAGGTTATTTGTAGCTCCGCTGCTTCAACTCGACGGCTTCGTAGACGAGGTCCTCCTTGTGCAGGACCGGGGCGCTCATCTCGCCGTCCCCGTCGCCTCCCTCGAACTCCCAGGCCGCGACGTAGAGGAACTCGTCGTCCTTGCGCAGCGCCTCGCCGTCCTCGGTCCGGCTCTCGGTCCGGAAGTGGCCGCCGCAGGACTCGCGGCGGTGCAGGGCGTCGATGCACATCAGCTCGCCCAGCTCGAGGAAGTCGGCTACCCGGCCGGCCTTCTCGAGGCTCTGGTTGAGGGTGTCGGCAGCGCCGAGCACCCGCACGTTGCGCCAGAACTCGTCGCGCAGACCGCGGATCAGGTCGATCGCCTTGAGCAGGCCCTCCTCGCTGCGCTCCATGCCGCAGTACTCCCACATGACGTGGCCGAGCTCCTTGTGGAAGGAGTCGACGCTGCGCTCACCGTTGATGGCGAGCAGTCGCGCCGTGCGCGCCTCCACCGAGGTTCGGGCCTCTGCCACCGCGGGGTCGTTGGCCGCGAGCGGCGTGAACGGACCCTTCGAGAGGTAGTCGCGGATGGTGTTCGGCAGCACGAAGTAGCCGTCGGCCAGGCCCTGCATCAGGGCCGAGGCGCCGAGCCGGTTCGCGCCGTGGTCGGAGAAGTTGGCCTCGCCGGTGACGAAGAGGCCGGGGATGGTCGACTGCAGGTCGTAGTCGACCCACAGCCCGCCCATGACGTAGTGCACGGCGGGGTAGATCCGCATCGGCACGTCGTACGGGTTCTCCCCGGTGATCTGGGCGTACATGTCGAACAGGTTGCCGTACTGCGCCTCGACCGCCGCCTTGCCCAGGCGGTCGATGGCGTCGGTGAAGTCGAGGTAGACCCCGCGGCGGAAGTCGCCGACGATCGGGCCGACCCCGCGGCCCTCGTCGCAGACGTTCTTCGCCTGGCGCGAGGCGATGTCGCGCGGCACCAGGTTGCCGAAGCTGGGGTAGATGCGCTCGAGGTAGTAGTCGCGGTCGGCCTCGGGGATCTGGCGCGGGTCCTTGTCGCAGTCGTCGCGGTTCTTCGGCACCCAGATGCGCCCGTCGTTGCGCAGCGACTCCGACATCAGCGTCAGCTTGCTCTGGTGGTCGCCCGCCACGGGGATGCAGGTCGGGTGGATCTGCGTGTAGCAGGGGTTGGCCATGTAGGCGCCCTTGCGGTGCGCCCGCCAGGTGGCGGTGACGTTGCACCCCATCGCGTTGGTCGAGAGGAAGAAGACGTTGCCGTAGCCGCCCGACGCGAGCACGACGGCATGCGCGTGGTGGGTCTCGATCTCGCCGGTGACGAGGTCGCTGGCGATGATGCCGCGCGCCTTCCCGTCGGCGACGACCAGCTCGAGCATCTCGTGCCGGGTGAACTGCTCGACCGTGCCGGCCGCGACCTGGCGTTCGAGGGCCTGGTAGGCGCCGATGAGCAGCTGCTGGCCGGTCTGGCC
>JBBQWX010000097.1:0-16582 GCA_038210185.1 Actinomycetales bacterium | reverse complement strand
GCCGATCTGGGGGTCAGCGGCGCTGATCGACGCGGTCGCGGCGATCTGCTCCTTGGTCTCGACGTCCTTGGCGGCGGCGAGCAGCTCGGCGGAGACGGCCTCGACGGCCTTCTCGATGCCGCGCTTGAGCGCCATCGGGTTGGCGCCGGCGGCGACGTTGCGAAGGCCCTCGCGCACGAGCGCCTGGGCCAGCACGGTCGCCGTGGTGGTGCCGTCACCGGCGACGTCGTCGGTCTTCTTGGCGACCTCCTTGACGAGCTCGGCGCCGATCTTCTCGTACGGGTCGTCGAGCTCGATCTCCTTGGCGATCGAGACGCCGTCGTTGGTGATGGTGGGGGCACCCCACTTCTTCTCCAGCACGACGTTGCGGCCCTTGGGACCGAGGGTGACACGCACGGCATCGGCGAGCACGTTCATGCCCCGCTCGAGACCGCGGCGCGCCTCTTCATCGAAAGCGATGATCTTGGCCATTCGGGTGGTTCCTCCCACGCGAATCGAAGGTGGAGACCGGGCGGCGCCCGCGACGGACGAGCCGGATGCCGCCGGCTCCATGCGCCGAGGCACCAGACCCTCACCGGACCGGTCAGGATTGTCACTCTCCTAGGGAGAGTGCTAACGCCATTATTGGCACTCTCGGGTGGAGAGTGCAAACGGCACAGGCGTGGTGGGCAGCCTCAGGCGGCAGCGTCGGCGGTGGCGACCGGGCGGTCGGCGCCGACGGATGCCGTGCGGGGAGCCCGACCCCAGCCGGTGAGCCGGCGGGCGACGCGGTCGACGGCCAGCCCCAGCCCGAGAGCCAGGGCGATGCCGGCAGCCGACCCGAGCAGCGGGTTGCCCTCGAGCCAGTGCCCGGCCAGCGCACCGACGGCCACCGACCAGACGGCCCAGGTGACGGCGGCCAGTGCAGCGAGCCGCGCGAACCGGCGGGGTGCGAACCCCGTGGCCCCGGCGGTGAGGTTGACCGCGACCCGCCCGAGTGGCACGTAGCGGGCGGTGAGGACGACGAGGGCGCCCCGGCGTTCGAGAGCGCCCGAGGCCCGCTCGAGCACTCGAACGGCTGTCGGCCGGGTGACCCGGGCGAGACGGTGCGGCCCGTACCGACGACCGACCACGAACGTGAGGGTGTCTCCGAGGAAGGCCCCGGCCGCCGCGACGAGCGCGAGCAGGGCCAGGTGGGGGCCGTCCCCGGCCACGGCCACGGCTGCGAGCGCCACGACGACGCCCTCGCTCGGGATCGGCGGGAGCAGCGCGTCGCCGACCGTGATGAGCAGCACCACGGCCAGCACCCAGGGTGCTGTCGCCCCGGCCTCGAGCACCGTCGTCAGGGCGTCGAGCACGGTGGGCCTTTCGGGGACAGGGTTCGGTCAGCGGGAACGGGTCGGCCACCGTGGCGGCGGTGACCGGCCCGTCCGCATTCGCAACGCGCGAGGCGGGCCGAAGGTGCCGGTCGACCACGACCGAACCGCCATCGGCGCACTCGAACAACTCCACGACCATCCCAAGGGCCCGGGCGCGGGGCCTCCACGACCATCCCAAGGGCCGGGCGTGGGGCCTTCTCGACCAGCCCGTCCCCGGGCGCGGGGCCTTCTCGACCAGCCCGTCCCCGGGCGCGGGCCTCCTCGACCAGCCCGTCCCCGGCGCGAGGCCTGGCTCAGAGCTGGGGCGCGTGCCCCTCGAAGGTCGCCCGCATCGAGCCGTCGACCTCGGAGGTCACCGGGTCGTCGAGATCGGCCACGAACACGGCCTTCGCCTCGCGGGCCGGGTTCCCCTCGAGCTCGGTGAGCACCTCGCGCCAGGCCGCGAGGTTCGGGTGCTGCAGCGACGTGCAGGCCTCGGCGGGCGCGAGCGACTCCACCGCCGCGGCCAGCTGCGCCTTCGACACCGCGAGGCTGGCGGTCGTGCCGTCGTGTTCGAGCACCGTGGCCAGCACGACGGCAGGCAGCCCGTGCCGCCCACCGGGCACGTTGACGTGCGGGAACACCCACTCCGGCGAGGAGGACGCAGGGCTGAGCGCGACGGCAAACGCGACCGGTGGGCGCCAGTCGGCCAGGCGTGCGGCGAGGTGGTCCCGGATGGCATCGAGGCCGTCGGGCGTGCTCCAGTGGAGGTCGCTCATCGGCGCATCCTCACAGGGTGCGACGCTCTACCCCCGCCCGCGGCAGGTGAACAGCGGGTGAACAGCACCACTCCCCTTGGTGAAGTCGAGGTGACGCCCCCAGACTGGTGCCTCGTGGACGCAGCAACCATCATCCTCGTGCTCGTCATCGTGACAGCACTGGCCTTCGACTTCACGAACGGCTTTCACGACACCGCCAACGCGATGGCCACCTCCATCGCCACGGGTGCCCTCAAGCCCAAGGTCGCGGTCGCGCTCTCGGCCGTCCTCAACCTGGTCGGCGCCTTCCTCTCCGTCGAGGTGGCCCTCACGGTGACGAACGCGGTCATCAACCTGCAGGAGAAGTCGGGCGCACCCAAGGCAGAGCTCCTGGCCGATGGTGGCGAGTCCGTGCTCATCATCATCCTGGCCGGCCTGGTCGGGGGCATCGTCTGGAACCTGTTCACCTGGCTCTACGGCCTGCCGTCGAGTTCCTCGCACGCCCTGCTCGGCGGCCTGATCGGGTCGGCGATGGCCGGGCTCGGTGTCAGCGGCGTGAAGTGGACCGGTGACGGCACCAAGCTCGACGGCGTGGTGGGCAAGATCCTGCTGCCCGCCCTGATCTCCCCGGTCATCGCCATGCTGGTGGCGGCCGTCGGCACGTGGCTCGTCTTCCGGATCACCCGCGGCGTCACCGAGCGGCACCGCCAGTCCGGCTTCCGCGTCGGGCAGGTGGGGTCCGCCTCGCTCGTCTCACTGGCTCACGGCACCAACGACGCCCAGAAGACGATGGGCGTGATGACGCTCGCGCTGATTGCCGCGGGTGCGTGGACCGACACGGAGAGCGTCCCGTTCTGGGTCAAGCTCAGCGCCGCCACCGCCATCGCGCTGGGCACCTGGCTCGGCGGCTGGCGGATCATCCGGACGCTCGGCAAGGGTCTCATCGACATCTCGCCCGCGCAGGGCATGGCGGCCGAGAGCAGCTCGGCCGCGGTCATCCTGTCCTCCAGCGGTCTCGGGTTCGCCCTGTCCACCACCCACGTGGCCACCGGGTCCATCCTCGGTTCCGGAGTCGGCCGCGGCGCCCCCGTGCGGTGGAACATCGCCGGGCGCATGGTCGCAGCCTGGGCCATCACGCTCCCCTCGGCCGGTCTGGTCGGGGCGGTCATGTGGGTCCTCGCCGACAGCATCGGCGGCGCGCTCGGCGCCCTGGTGATCTTCGTGCTCCTCGCGGCCTTCTCCACGTGGATGTGGCTGCGGGCCCGCCGGGCACCGATCGGCGCCCACAACGTCAACGACGAGTGGGAGGGCACGCCCGGCTCCTCGACAGGCACCGGGTCCACTGGCTCAGCTGCCCCGGTAGCCGCCTCCAGCTCGGACGCCGCCGCGGTGGCCGACCCCACGACGGCCGACCCCACGGTGGCCGACCCCACGATTCCCACCCGCACCGACTCGGTCCGCTGAGGGAGACTGCGATGAACAACGTGACGTTTGCGGTCGAGGGCGCGGTGCGCGTGCTCGTCACCGGCCTGCTCTTCGGCGCCGGGCTCCCCGCGATCTACGCGCTCGGCATCCGCGCCCTCGCCTACGGCCAGGGCGGTGACGCCGAGATCAGTCACGCACGGCCACACCCGGTCGGCACGGTGCTGGCCTACCTCGCCTTCGGCCTGGTCATCGCCGGCGTGGTGCTCGGGCTGACGGTCATCGTCGCGACGGGGTTGGGCATGCAGCTCGAGTTCACTCCGTGGCCCACGCTCGCCGAGAAGGGATGACCGCCGCCATGGCCCAGCTCTCGGCCTCCGTCCTCGCCTGGATCCGTGCCGCCTACCCGGACGGCATCCCCGACGGTGAGGCCGCCGCGCTCAACGCCGTGCTCCAGGAGCGGCTCGGGGTCGACCCCTCCCTCGACCTGCTGCGCCGCCTCGCGGCCGAGGACCGGCTCTCGGCCGGGGCGGCCGGTGCCCTCATCCCCGAGGACGAGCAGGTCCGCCAGGTCTCAGCGAAGCTCGTGCTCGGCGGGTGGCCCCTCGGCGGCGCCACCGAGGACGAGGACGAGGCACCGCCGCGCGAGGGCAGCCCGCTGGCCCGGATCGTGAGCTGGCTGCGCGAGGGCTACCCCGGCGGGGTGCCGGAGCACGACTACCTCCCCCTCCTCGCCCTCCTCGAACGCCGGCTGACCCGCTCCGAGGTCAAGAAGATCGCCAAGGCGCTGCGCCGCGCCGACGTCAGCCCGGCGGGCCCGGACGACATCGCCGCGGCCATCACCGAGTACACGCACACTGACCCCAGCGACAACGACCTGCGCCGGGTGCGCGACCAGCTCGCGAGGAAGGGCTGGCCGGTCGAGTTCCCCGACCCCGACCTGGACTGACGTCCGGGTCCGGACACTGACGTCCGGGTCCGGACACTGACGTCCAGGTCCGGACACAGGGACGCCCGTCCGGCTTCCCTCACGGACGGGCGACCCTGGCTCTGGGGGCTGCCGCTCAGGGCTCCAGGCCGAGGCGGCGGGCGGAGCGGGCGCGCTGGCGGCTCTGGCGCAGCCGGCGCAGCCGCTTGATCAGCATCGGGTCGTGCTCGAGGGCCGCCGGGTGGTCGATGAGGGCGTTGAGCACCTGGTAGTAGCGCGTCGAGCTCATGTCGAAGAGCTCCTTGATCGCGGTCTCCTTCGAGCCGGCGTACCTCCACCACTGGCGCTCGAACGCGACGATCTCGCGATCCCGCTCGGAGAGCCCCGCGGTGGGGGCGACCGTGCTGAGCTGTTCGGAGGCGGCGCTCACGTGTTTCCTCGACCCTTCGTCCATGACCTGCTGAACGCCCACTCTAACCGGCGAATGACACCCGTGTCATTCGCCTGCGGACGCGCGCAGCGTGTCGGCCGACACGCGCCGCCAGGGGACGGCTCAGGCGTCACAGGGGTCCCAGCAACCCCACGCCGGCGAGGCCGTGGCCCCACTGCGGGGGGCCCCCGGGGTCAGGCCATCGTGTCGAGGATGGCCGTGATGTCGTCGTCGTCGGTCTCCGGGTTCACGATGGCGAACCGGGCCAGCATCTCGCCGTCGTGCATCGTCGGCACGACGAAGGCGAACTCCTCGGCGAGCATCTGGTCCGACCATGCCTGGTAGTCGGCCGGGGTCCAGCCGAGCCGGCGGAAGACGACGACCGACAGGTCGCGGTCCCGCACGAGCTCGAGGTACGGGCGGGCCCGGACCTCGGCCTCGGCGAACCGCGCGACGTCGAGGGTGTGCTCGATCGCCCCCTCGTACGCGTCGGTGCCGTTGACCGCCAGCGAGAACCAGAACGGCAGGCCGCGAGCGCGACGGGTCAGGCCGACCGAGTAGTCGGTGGGGTTCCACTCCGACGCCTCGGTCAGCACGTCGAGATAGCCGGCCCGCTGGGTGTGCGCGGCGCGGGCCTCGGCAGGCTCGCGGTAGATCAGGGCGCAGCAGTCGAACGGGGCGAAGAGCCACTTGTGGGGGTCGACGATGAACGAGTCGCAGTGCTCGATGCCGGCGTAGAGCTCGCGCACCGAGGGCGCGGCGAGACCGGCGCCGCCGTAGGCCCCGTCGACGTGGAACCAGATGCCGTACTCCCGGCACACCTCGGCCACCGAGGTGAGGTCGTCGATGATCCCGAAGTTCGTCGTGCCGCACGTGGCCACGACGGCGAAGAACGTCTCCGGCCCGTGTTCCTCGAGTGCCGCGCGCAGGCTCGGCCCGGTGAGCCGCCACCGGTGGTCGACGGGGACCCCGACGAGCTCGGCGTCCATGACGTCACAGGCCGACGAGATGGAGGAGTGGGCACCCGCCGTGGCGGCCACCCGGTTCGGGCGCACCCCGGCCGCAGCCGTGCGGCGGGCCGTGTGCCGGGCGGCGACGAGGGCGGACAGGTTGCCGATCGTCCCACCGGGCGTGAAGACGCCACCGGCGCCGGCCGGCATCCCGACCAGGTCGGCGATCCAGCGCAGAGCCTGGTTCTCGGCGAAGACCGCGCCCGAGCCCTCGAGCCACGACCCGGCGTAGATCGACGAGGCCCCCACGACGAGGTCGAACATCACCGCCGCGTCACTCGGGGCGCACGGGATGAAGGACAGGTAGCGGGGGTGGTCGGTCGACAGGCAGGTGGGGGCGAGGTCCTCGGCGAACATGCGCATGGCCGCGACACCGCCGAAGCCCTCGGCGGTGATGGTCTGCCCGACCGTGCGGTCGAGCTCGTCCTGGCTCATCGGCTGGTCCAGGGGCGGCGAGATGCGCACGCGCTCCTCGGCGTAGGCCATCACGGCTTCCGCGAGCGACGCGAGCTCGGTGTGCTTGTTCTCCTGGTACCTGATCCCGTGCACGGCGGCGACTCTAGCCGTCGTGAACGGGCAGGAGGTACATCGCGAGGTCGGCGACGGTGTCGACGAGCGCGTCGGGCCGGGTGGCCGCGAGGGCCTCGCCTTCTCCCGCGCCCCACGTGACCGCCACGGCAGCCATCCCGGCAGCCTGCGCCGCGAGGACGTCGACGGTGGCGTCGCCGACGTAGACGCACCCGGCCGGGTCGACGCCCAGGGCCGCGGCCGCGTGGAGCAGGGGGTCGGGTGCCGGCTTGTGGGCGGTGGTGTCCTCCATCGCGGCGACGACGTCCACGAGGTGGTCGATGCCCACACCCACCAGCGCCAGCCGAGCGGTCTCGCGCCGTTTCGACGTCGCGACCGCACACGTGACGCCCGCGGCGGTGAGCCGCCCGAGCAGCTCGGGCACCCCGGCATACCGGCGGATCAGCCGCCCGGTGTTGGCCAAGTTCCACTCACGGTAGACACGGTCGAGCTCGTGGCCGTGCTCGGGGCTCTCCTCGAGCAGCGCGGGCAGCAGCGGCCGGCCGATCCAGGCGCGGGCCCTGTTCTCGCCGACCTCCTCGCCCAGCACCGTGCGGAACGCGTGCTGGTAGGAGGCCACGATGAGCGCGATGGTGTCGGCCAGGGTGCCGTCGAGGTCGAACAGCACGGTCGCGAACCGGGGCCGCTGCTCGCCTGCGGTCGCAGCGGACGCGTCGGCGGCCGGGGACTGCGGCGACTGTGAGGAGTGCGTGGACGGCCGGGAGTGCGGAGACTGCGGGGACTGGTCGGCTGCCGGTGGGGTCACCGGCACAGTCTGCCGACTTCGCCCCGGCTGCGCCGAACCACCCGTCCGTCAGGGGGCGACCTTCCCCGACGTCACCGTGGCGTCGGGGAACCTCCGGGCTGTCGGGGAGACTTCACCGCCGCGCGTGAGCTTCCCCGACATCACGGTGATGGCGGGGAAGCTCACGTCGTCCGGGGTGCGAACCAGGGGCGGCTCAGCGGACGGTCTGGCGCACCGCGGACAACGCGGAGTCGAGCACCGTGCGCAGGGTCTCGACGGCGAGGTCCTCGAGCCGGCCGGCGGCGTCGGCGCGCCGCAGCTCCGCGCGAACGTCGTCGCGGAAGCGGCGCAGCAGCGCGTCGGCCTCGGTGAAGCGCACGTGCGAGGTCGCCCGCGCGTCACGGTGTGTGCCGGTGTGCGCCGGGGCCGCGGCGCGTGCCTCCTGGGCCGCGGCGGCGAGCTCGGCCCGAAGCCCGCTCATCGTGCCCCGCACGTCGTCGCGCACCCGGGCCGCCCGGTCGCGCACCGTCTCGGCGATGCCCTGCTCCAGCGCGGCGAGCTCACCGCGGCGCTCCGCGAGCTCGCGGTGACCGGCGTCGGTCAGCTCGTAGGTGCTGCGCCGGTCGACGTCGTCGCGGCGGACCAGGCCGTCCTCCTCGAGCTGGGCGAGCCGGGGGTAGATCGTGCCGGCGCTGGGCCGGTAGGTGCCACCGAAGCGGTCGGACAGCGCGGTGATCACCTCGTAGCCGTGCATCGGGCGCTGCTCGAGCAGGGCGAGCAGGTACAGGCGCAGCTGGCCGTGGGCGAAGACGGGAGGCATGTCAGACACTCCCGTGCGTTCCGTGACCGCCGGAGGCGTGGGGTGTGTCCTGCACGTCGGACCCGTCGTTCCCGGCTGGGATGCCGGGGGCACCGCGCAGCAGGGTCACGTTGCCCGAGACCGTGCTCGCGGACACGGTGCTCCTGGCGTCGCTGGTGCGCAGCACGACCCTGCGGCCGGGCATGCTCCCGCTGTGGTCCTCACCGTCGACGACCAGGCGCCCGGAGACGGAGTTGGCGGTCACGTTGGCGGCCTGGCCCTCGGGCAGGCGCACCGTGACGTCACCGGACACCGTGGTGGCCTCGATCGAGGAGCTGCCCGACGTGACGTCGAGGGCCAGCTCGCCGGAGACCGAGTTGGCCTGCACCCGGGTGAGGGCGCCCGACGCCGCGAGCTCGCCGGAGACCGTCTTGAGCGACAGGTCGCCGCCGTGGTCGCGCACGACGACCTCACCGGAGACGCTGTTGGCGTTGAGCCTGCCGCGGGTGCCGTCGACGACGACCGAACCGGACACGGTGGAGACCGAAACCGCTGCCTGGATGCCGGCCACGAGCCCCTCCGCGCTCACCGTGCCCACCTTGGTCGGCAGGTCGTGGGGCACGGCGATGCTGACGTCGGCGCGGTCCTTGTCGCGGAAGTTGAGGAACTTCTCCACAAAGCCCTCCCACCCGTCGAGCGTGAACTGGTAGCCGACCCGCAGCTCGCCGTCGATGAGGGAGACCTCGAGCGGGCGGCCGACGACGTCGTGCACCTCGATCCGGGCGCCGGGCTCATCGTGGGTGACCACGTCGACCCGACCCGCCACCAGCTGCACGCGCAGCGACCGCACGTCGTCGACGTCGATGACCTGTGGGCCCGAGACGACCCAGGACTCTCCTGCCATGACACGGTCCTCTCGCGATATGTCGTGTTCGCCATTCACGATATATCGCGTCTCTCAGTCGCGCAAGAGGACCCTTTCCTCGCCGTGAGTGCGGAAGTGGTCGTCCTGGCAACCACTTCCGCACTTCCGACGAGAAGGTGTCTGGGGGTCAGGCGGTGGGGCCGACCTCGACGCCGAGGCTCTTGATCAGGGCCACCACGCGGGAGCGGATCTCGTCGCGGATCGGGCGCACGGCATCCACGCCCTGACCGGCCGGGTCGTCGAGCGCCCAGTCCTCGTAGCGCTTGCCGGGGAAGATCGGGCAGGTGTCGCCGCACCCCATGGTGATGACGACGTCGGACTCGCGCACGGCATCCGTCGTGAGCACCTTGGGCACCTCGGCGGCCATGTCGATGCCCACCTCGAGCATCGCGGCGACGGCGGCGGGGTTGACCGCGTCGGCGGGTGCGCTGCCGGCCGAGCGCACCTCGAGGGCGCCCGCGGAGAGGCGCTGCAACCAGGCGGCCGCCATCTGGGAGCGGCCGGCGTTGTGCACGCAGACGAACAGCACGGACGGGCGGTCAGCCATGGGGATACCTCTTCCGGAGGGCGAGTGAGACGTACACGAGGGCCACGAGCACCGGCACCTCGATGAGCGGGCCGACGACACCGGCGAGGGCCTGGCCGGAGGTGACCCCGAACGTGGCGATGGCCACGGCGATGGCCAGCTCGAAGTTGTTGCCGGCCGCCGTGAAGGCGAGCGTCGCGGTGCGGTCGTAGCGCATGCCGAGCACGCGTCCGAGCAGGAAGCCGCCGCCCCACATCAGCGCGAAGTAGACCAGCAGGGGCAGGGCGATGCGGGCGACGTCGAGCGGGTTGCTCGTGATGCGGTCACCCTGCAGCGCGAAGAGCACGACGATGGTGAACAGCAGCCCGTAGAGCGCCCACGGCCCGATGCGCGGCAGGAAGGACGTCTCGTAAGCCGTTCGCCCCCACCGCTTCTCACCCACGCGGCGCGAGAGGTAGCCCAGGAGGAGCGGGATGCCGAGGAAGACGACGACCGAGGCCGCGATCTGCCACGGCGAGACGTCGAGGGTCTCCTGTGGCAGGCCCAACCAGCCGGGCAGCACCGAGAGGTAGAACCAGCCGAGCGCGCCGAAGGCGATGACCTGGAACATCGAGTTGAGCGCGACGAGCACGGCCGCGGCCTCGCGGTCGCCGCAGGCCAGGTCGTTCCAGATGATCACCATCGCGATGCAGCGAGCGAGCCCGACGATGATCAGGCCGGTGCGGTACTCGGGCAGGTCGTAGAGGAACACCCAGGCGAGCGTGAACATCAGCGCCGGCCCGACCACCCAGTTGAGCACCAGGCTCGAGACGAGCATCGGCCGGTCGCCGGTCACCGTGTCGAGCTTGTCGTAGCGCACCTTGGCGAGCACCGGGTACATCATCACGAGCAGGCCGAGGGCGATCGGCAGGGACACCCCCTGCACCTCGACCGCCGACAGCGCCTCGCCCAGCCCGGGCACGAGCCGGCCCAGCACGAGGCCGGCCACCATGGCCAGGCCGATCCACACCGGCAGGAACCGGTCGAGGGTCGAGAGCCGTGCGGCGACGTGGTCGGGTGGGGTGGGTGTCGTGCCGGGCGCGGCGGGGGTGGCGGTCACGAGCAGCAGGCCTGCGCCGTCGGTGCGGCGTCGGAGTCGGCGCGGGCTGCCGTGCCGGATGCCGTGCTGTTCGATGTCGCGCCGTTCGATGCCGCGGTGTCCGATGCCGCGCCGTCCGATGCCGCAGACGTGCAGCATGCGCCGTCGCCGAGGATTCCCAGGCTCGCGGTGGCCGGCCGCGCCTCGGCGGGGTTCTCGTCCTTGACGGTGTAGACCTCCCACGGTGCACCGGCCGGGTCGTGCACCCACACCTTGTCCTGCAGGGCGTAGCAGCAGGTGGTGTCGTTCTCGTCGAACGCCGCGAGGCCGGCGTCGGTGAACCGGGCGCGGGCCGCGAGGACGGCCTCGGCCGAGGCGACCTCGACCCCGAGGTGGTTGAGCGCGCCGGTGGTACCGGTGCCCCGGGTGGCCTCGCTGGTCTCGAGAAGCACCAGCTTGAGCGGGGGCTCGGCGATGGCGAAGTTGGCGTAGCCGGGGCGGCGCTTGTGTGGCTCGACCCCGAACATCGCCGAGTAGAAGGCCACCGATGCCTCCAGGTCGCTCACGTTGAGGGCCAGCTGCACGCGGCCGGTCGTCGGGGGCGGGGCGACTGGGGTGGTGGTGGACGTGGTCGGTGCGGTCACGGCATCCTCCTGAGATATCGACTACCATCAATACATTGGCACCAGCAGACCACACCCATAGACGTTCGTCAATATCATGGAGGAGCCGGCATGCCGCCCACCCCCCTGCCCCTGGCGGCACAGACCTGCTGCGGCATCAGCGTCGACGGCGGCCTGACCCGCGAGGCCGCCGAGACGAGCGCGACGCTGCTCAAGGCGGTGGCCGACCCGGTGCGCCTGCAGCTGCTCAGCGCCATCCGCGCCACCGACGCCGGTGAGGCCTGCGTGTGTGACCTGACCCCGCTCGTCGGGCTGTCGCAGCCGACGGTGTCGCACCACCTCAAGGTGCTGGTCGAGGCCGGCCTGCTCCAGCGCGAGAAGCGCGGCACCTGGGCCTGGTTCCGCCTCGTGCCCAGCCGGCTCGACGACGCGGCCGCCATCTTCCGCTGACCCGCCATCCCGCCTCGCTCGTCGACGTCGTGCGGTTGACACGCGGTTCTCGCGGCCCGGGGGTGGTGAGAACCGTGGGTGAACCCACGAAGGCCGGGAGATACGGTGGGGGCGATGAACACCACGACCCCGGCGCGGCCCCTCGGCGAACTCGTGCACCCGTCGTGGGCGCAGGCCCTGGCCCCCGTCGAGCCGGTCGTCTCCGAGCTCGGAGAGTTCCTGCGCGCCGAGGTGGCCGCGGGCCGCGGCTACCTCCCCGGGGGCGCCCACGTGCTTCGCGCGTTCGAACGGCCGTTGGATGCCGTGCGCGTCCTCGTCGTGGGCCAGGACCCCTACCCGACGCCCGGCCACGCCGTCGGCCTGTCGTTCTCGGTCGGGCCCGACGTGCGGCCGGTGCCGAAGAGCCTGGTCAACATCTTCCGCGAGCTCGGGACCGACCTCGGCGTCCCCACGCCGAGCAGCGGTGACCTGACGCCGTGGGCCGACCAGGGGGTGCTGCTGCTCAACCGCGTGCTCACGGTGACCCCGGGCAAGCCCGCGAGCCACCGTGGCCGGGGCTGGGAGCACGTCACCGCCCGCGCCATCGAGGCGCTCGTCGAGCGCGGCGGGCCGCTCGTCGCGATCCTCTGGGGCCGTGACGCCCGCGGCCTGGTGCCCCATCTGCCCGGCGTGGCGTGCATCGAGTCGCCGCACCCCAGCCCGCTGTCGGCGCACGCCGGCTTCTTCGGGTCGCGCCCGTTCAGCCGGGCCAACGACCTGCTCGTCAGCCTGGGTGCGAAGCCCGTCGACTGGAGCCTCCCGTGACGCACCCCGCCACACACCCCGCCGGCCCGCGCCCGGTGTGGACCCGCTACGTCGCCATCGGCGACTCCTTCACCGAGGGGATGTCCGACCCCGACCCCACCCGGCCCGACCGGTACGTCGGGTGGGCCGATCGGCTCGCGCACCACCTCGACGCCGTCGCCGAGCGCGAGCACCTGCCGTTCGGCTACGCGAACCTCGCCGTGCGCGGGCGCAGGCTCGACGACGTCGTCGGCCCGCAGCTCGACAGCGCGATGACCCTGCAGCCCGACCTGGTCTCCATGGTCGGCGGCGGCAACGACCTGCTCCGCCCGCAGGTCGACCTCGACGGCCTGGCCGCGCGGCTCGAGCAGGCGGTCGTGCGCCTGCGGCACTCCGGCGCCGACGTGCTCCTCGCGACCCCCACCGACACCCGCGACGCCGGACTGTTCAAGGCGCTGCGCGGGCGGCACGCCGTGCACGCCGCGAACCTGTTCACCATCGCGCAGCGGCACGGCTGCCACGTGCTCAACCTCTGGGGGATGGCCGCCCTGCGCGACTGGCGGATGTGGGCCGAGGACCGCATCCACCTCACGACCGAGGGGCACCGGCGGGTGGCCCTGGCCGCCCTCTCCGCGCTGGGCCACCGCACCGACCTGGCCGACTGGACGACGCCGCTGCCACCGGCCGACCGGGCGACCCGTCGGCAGCAGCTGCGCTCACACGCCGAGTGGGCCCGTACCTACGCCGGGCCGTGGGTGCAGCGCCGGGTACGAGGGCGCTCCTCCGGTGACGCGCTGGACGCGAAGCGGCCCCGGATCGAGTACCTCCGCGACCCCGACGGCGAGCCGAGCCACCAGGCCCTGCCCGACGGTTGAAGGCCGGGACTCGTCGTCTCGGGATTGCTCGGGAGCCCGACCACCTCGCTACCCTCGACCCATGCCAGCGACGCGGCTCCTGCCGACCGAGGAGGGCCAGGACCTCATCGACCTGACCCGCGAGATCTGCGACAAGGAGCTGCGGCCGAGGGTGGATGCCGCCGAGCGCGCCGCCGCGACCGACGAGTCCTTCCCCACCGACGTGTTCCGCACCCTCGGGGCGGCCGGTTTGCTGTCCCTTCCCCACCCGGAGGAGCACGGCGGCTACGGCCAGCCCTACGAGGTCTACCTCCAGGTCGTCGAGGAGATCGCCTCGGCGTGGATGAGCGTCGCCGTCGGCGTCTCGGTGCACTCGCTCACCGCCTACCCCGTCAGCACGTTCGGCACCCCCGAGCAGCAGGCAGCGCTGCTACCGGGCATGTTGTCCGGCGAGCAGCTCGGCGCCTACTGCCTCTCCGAGGCGCTCGCCGGCTCCGACGTGGGCTCGATGACGACCCGGGCGACGGGTGCGGGCGGCGACGGCGACACGCCCACGGCCTACCGGCTGCGGGGCCGCAAGGCGTGGATCAGCCACGCCGGGCACGCCGACTACTACACGACCTTCGCGCGCACGAGCGACGACGGCGGGCGCGGGCTGTCCTGCTTCGTCGTGCCCGCCGACGCGACCGGCCTGTCGTTCGGCACCCCCGAACGCAAGATGGGGCTGCACTGCGACACGGTGGGCGAGGTGACCTACGACGACGTGCCGGTCGAGGCGAGCCGCCGCATCGGCGCCGAGGGCATGGGCATGGCGATCGCCCTGTCGGCGCTGGATGCCGGGCGGCTCGGGATCGCTGCCGCCGCAACGGGTCTGGCGCAGTCGGCCCTCGACCTGGCCGCGTCCTACGCGAAGGAGCGTCAGCAGTTCGGACGACCGATCGCCGCCAACCAGGGCTTGGCCTTCCTGCTCGCCGACATGGAGGCGGCCGTGACGAGCGCCCGCGCGACCTACCTGCACGCCGCGCGCCTGAAGGATGCCGGCCGCGCCTTCTCCAAGGAGGCCGCGGTCGCGAAGCTCGTCGCCACCGACGCCGCCATGCGGGTCACGACCGATGCCGTGCAGGTGCTCGGCGGCGCCGGGTACACGCAGGACTTCCCCGCCGAGCGCTACCTGCGCGAGGCCAAGGTCACCCAGATCTTCGAGGGCACCAACCAGATCCAGCGCCTGGTCATCAGCCGGCACGTCCTGCGGTGATGCCCCGCAGCCGGCGGAACGGCCGGGGGCCGGCTCGCGTCGAGTTGCCGAGAGCCCCGACGACCAAGGAGTCCTGATGCCCACCACTGCACGCCTCGCCGTCGTGCTCGTGGTCGCGCTGCTCGCCGGGAGCGGGTGCGCGGCCTCGAGTGACGGGCCGGCTGACGGCGCCTCGCCCTCGGCACCCAGCACCACGGCCACGGCCACGGCCACGACCACGACCACGACCACGTCCCCGACGGCATCCCCGACGGCGACGACGGGTGGCGGCGTCACCCTGCCCGACGACCTGCGCACCCGGCCGGCCGTGGTCGCGGCCCTCGCCGACGCGGCCGGCCGCCAGGGCGTCGCCCCCGAGCAGGTCCTCATCGCGCGGTGGAGCCCGGTGACCTGGAACGACGGGTCGATCGGCTGCCCCGAGAAGGGTCGCGCCTACACCCAGGCCCTCGTCGACGGCGAGCTGCTCGTGCTCCGGGTGGGCACCGGGCTCCTCCAGTACCACGCGGCCACCGACAGACCCTTCACGTACTGCGCCAGCCCGACCGCCGGGTACGTCGTGGGCGGCTGAGCGGGGGAAGGTGATGACCGGGCCAACTCATACCTGGCCCGGTCATTCCGAGTGTGGACGAGCGGGCGCTGCTGCGGGGGGATCGACACGCGGCATCCCGGACAACGTCCGATGAACCCCTCGGGTCGAGCAGAGTCAGGGGTCCAGGTCGCGCGAGATGCCCGGCAGGAGGGTCTCCCCGCCGCGCAGCGCGGCCAGGGCGTGCGGGTGCTCCTGCTCGAGGTGGTGCAGGCTCTTGCGGCGGTAGCGCACGAGCTGCACGATGCCGATCCCCCAGAAGACGAACTGCACCGACATCGCGATGCGGAAGTCGTCGAGGGTGTAGTCCTGCTGCCCGCCGGGGGCCAGCCGGTCGAGCACCACGCCGATGAGCGCGATGGTGACCAGGGATGCCGTGAAGCCGCCGATGTTGACCACCCCGGTCGCGCGCCCGAGCCGGTCCGACGGGTGGAACGTTCGGGCCAGGTCGAAGCCGACCATCGACCCCGGCCCGCCCACCGCGGTGACGACCACGAGCACGACGAGCAGCCACAGCGGAGCCGGCCGTGGAAGCGACAGCACGACAGCCCAGATCGCCATGATCGCCAGCACGATGCCGAGCACGAGCTGCGAGCGCCGGTAGGGCACCTTGGCCGTGAACGTCGCGATGACCGGCCCGGCGGCCATGGCGGTGAGCGTCATGACGACGAGCAGCAACGAGGCCGTGCGCTCGTCGAGCCCCTCACCCCGCACGAGGAACGGGAAGCCCCAGAGCATCGTGAAGACCGTGGCCCCGAACTGCGACGAGAAGTGCACCCACAGCCCGAGCCTCGTCCCGGGGTTGCCCCACACCTCGCTGAGGGTGCGCGCCAGCGCCCGCACCTTGATCTTCTCGACGGCCTCGCCGCGGTAGGGCGAGTCCGTGACGAGGAGGGCGAGGGCGACCGAGAGCACGACGCCGACTCCGGCCGCCGTGCCGAAGGAACGCGTCCAGCCCCAGGTGGACAGCGCGGCGGCCAGTGGGGTGGCGGCGACGATCGCCCCGGCCTGCCCGGCCATGCCGGTGAGCTGGGTGATGAACGGTGCCTGCTTGACGCGGAACCAGACGGCGACGAGCCGCAGCAGCGAGATGAACACCATGGCGTCACCGGCACCGAGCATGATGCGCGCGGTGAGTCCCGCGGCGAACGACCCGGCGAACGCGAACCAGAACTGCCCGGCCGTCATGAGCAGTAGCCCGATCAGCATGAGCTTCTTCGAACCGAACCGATCGAGGAGCACCCCGACCGGGATCTGCATCGCCGCGTAGACGGCGAGCTGCACGACGGTGAACGTCGCGAGCTGAGAGGCGGTGATGTCGAAGCGATCGGCCGCCAGCAGGCCCGCGACCCCGAGGGAGGTGCGGTGGAAGACGGCCAGCACGTAGACCGACAGACCGACCAGCCAGATCACCCAGGCGCGGCGCCGGCCGATGTGGTGCACCTGGCGCAGCACGGGACGGGTCACTGCCCAAGTCTAGGAGCCCGCGGGATGCCGGCCGCCCGC
>JBBQWX010000096.1:0-17142 GCA_038210185.1 Actinomycetales bacterium | reverse complement strand
CCAAGACCAGCTCAGCGAGGTCTTCACCCTCACCCGATGGGCTCCACGCACTTAGGTCATACACCCAGCCCACCACCAACACGGCCCTGACCTGCACGTTTACGTGACTGCCTCGAGCTAACTAGGAAAGTCCCGCTAGGGGCTGTTGCCTCCCTCACCGTGCGAGATGCCAAGCGGCTGCGGGCGTCGGCCCACGAGCCGGCACGCTCCAGCGCCAGCATCTGACGCGAATCGCAAACAAACTAGACGAGCGCCTAACGGCGGCATCAAGGGGTGCACTCCCCGCGGCAAGTCCGGATGTGCGCCTACGGACGGGTAATCGGCCATCAGGCGGGCCCTCCCACGCTCAGCGGTTGGCCCTTGGGAGTCGTTTGTCCGTCTGTGCAGGCACCGTCGTTCCGGGGTGCGTCGCGCGCGGTCGGTCGCGCCTTTGGCGCCCCCGGTGGCATCGCTGATCGCGCCAGGGGTGCCGGGCGCGCGGTCGGTCGCGCCTTTGGCGCCCCCGGTGGCATCGCTGATCGCGCCAGGGGTGCCGGGCGCGCGGTCGGTCGCGCGTTTGGCACCCCAACAGGCCGGAGCCCGGCGGCTCCGGGTCGGCAGGGGAAGCAGGTGGCTCGCCCGGGACGCTTGCAGCGGACCCTGGGCCACCTCTGGCGAACGTCCGACATTCGGCACGTCCGCGAAGGACGGCACACCAACAGTGCCCCTCTGCGGCTGCGGTGTCGTCGTCGTCGAGCGGGTAGGTTCTCCGCCTGCCGATGGTCGTCCCAGAATCCGGCGCCGAGGGCGTCTCATTATCGGCCGCCCAGGCCCCGGGTTGTCACGCTTGAACTGCCGTTACTCAGCCGCCTGCCGCGCAGCTGGACCCTGCCTGACGGACTTGCCCAGCCTCTGCGACCAGCACCAACGCCCAGATCATCTCCAACAGTGTGTTCCTGAAGCTGATGCAACTCGTTGGCGATTATCGCCGATAATCGACATTATGTCAGTTAGTGGTCTGCGTATCGACGGATGAATCACTGCGGTGGACCTGATCCACTACCCCGCCGGGACGACGAAACCGCGGCTGACCCCGGCACCCGACTGACGTTCCCGAACCGTTTGTATCTCGCCTCACGGCCCAGTCTCCGTTCCGGGGCGGGGACCGACAGCCCTTGGATGTTTCCCAGCACCCGGACTGGCCGCCACCTGCACCCCACTACCGTCATGGACCGGCTCCCCGGCTGGCCGCCACCCGCACCCCACTACCGTCATGGACTGCCTCCGGGGCCTGGGCGGCAACCTCCTCGGCGCCCACAACCGAGCCATCGGCGAACTCGTGCTCGAGTGCCCACCATCGCTCCTGGCCGAAGCTCTGGGATACGCCCACAGGTGGCGTTCCTCCACTCCAAGAGAGCCGCCGAGCCCTCAGAGCTCGACGCGGGCCCTGCGATCAGATCCTCCTGATGGATCGCCCCTCATGCCGAATGTCGGACCTTCACCAGAGATGGCCAGTGGTCGCAGGGGCCCGACTCGGACAGCCACGGACCCCTCCCTTGACACTCCCTGGAGCCCTCGGGACTTCGGGCTCCGGCCCTTGGGGGTGCCAGAGGCGCGACCCACCGCGCACCCTGCATCACCTCCGTCGGTGCGGACCCGTGAACAGGCAGTCGGCAGGCCACGCGCACCCACTGAGCGTGGCCCTACCGCCTTCAGCGGATGACTGCCTGTCGTCAGGGTCACTCATCCGGATCTGCCGCGTGAGGGCGGATCGGGGGTCCACGCCCGGCGTTGATACGCGGGCTCGAGTACGGCTGCGGCAGAGGCTCCCCCTACGGTGTGGTGACGATCGCCTCGCGCAGGATCGCCAGCCCCTGGTCGAGCTCGTCGTCGGTCACCGTCAGCGGCGGTGCGATGCGGAACACGCCGCCGGCGCCGGCGCGCTGCACGACGTTCATCGACAGGCCCAGCTCGAGGCACCGTGCCGTGATGCGGGCACCGCGCTCGTCGTCGGGTGCTCTGGACTTCCGGTCGGCGACGACCTCCAGCCCCAGCAGCAGGCCCCTGCCCCGCACGTCGCCGACGCACTCGTGCTCCTGCATCAGGGCACGCAGCCCTGCCTCCAGGCGCGCCCCGGCTGCCGCGGCCCGGGCCACGAGGCCGTCGCGCTCGAGAACGCCGAGCACCGCCAGGCCCACCGCGGCCGGCAGCGGATCGCTGGCGTGCGTGGTGTAGAACAGGAAACCCCGCTCGTGGGCGCGGCTCTCGATCTCGGCCGTCGTCAGCACCGCCGACAGCGGCAGCCCGGCACCGAGCGTCTTGGACAGGGTCAGCACGTCGGGCACGACCCCGTCGCGGTCGACGGCGAACATCGTGCCGGTGCGACCCAGGCCGGTCTGCGCCTCGTCGACGACGAGCAGCATCCCGCGCCTGCGGCAGTGCTCGGCCAGGGCGGCCAGGTAGCCCTCGGGCAGCTCGAGCATGCCCCCGGTGCTGAGGATCGGCTCGGCGATGAAGGCGGCCAGGCTCCCGCAGGACTGCCGGTCGACCAGGTCGAAGGCGTAGTCGAGCTCGGCCCTCCAGTCGTAGCCGTCGGGCGTGCGGAACGGCCCGCGCCTGGGGTCCGGCGCCGGGATGGCGAACGTGCCGACGCCCTGGGGCCCGTACCCTCGCCGCCCGAAGGCGTAGGTCGAGGCGGCCGCTCCCCCGGTGACCCCGTGCCAGCTCTGGGCGAAGGCGACGACCTCGTGCCGCCCGGTGACGAGCTTGGCCAGCCTCAGCGCCGCCTCGTTGGACTCGGCGCCGGTGCTGAGGAACATCACCCGGTCCAGCGGGGCCGGGGCCAGCGCGGTGAGCCGCTCCGCCAGCGCCAGCACGGGCTCGCTAAGCATCGCCGAGTGCAGGTGGTCCAGCTGCGCCGCCGCCCGGGCCACCGCGGCGACCACGTCGGGGTGGGCGTGCCCCAGGATCGAGCTCAGCTGGCCTGAGGTGAAGTCGAGGACGGCTCGCCCGCTGGCGTCGTAGAGCAGGCTGCCCGAGGCCCGCACGGGCCGGAACGCCGAGAAGTGGCCGCCGTAGCGGATCATCCGCTCGACGCGCGGGTCCTCACCCATGGTGCCGCGGGCTCAGGCTCGCAGGGCCTGGGCCAGCTCGCGGAAGTGGTCGACCAGGGTGGCCATGTCGTCATCGGTGGTGACGAGCGAGACCAGCCACTGCTCGTCGAGCCCGGGCGGGGTGAGGATGTGCCGGTTGACGCCCCACAGCCAGGACAGCTCGGCCAGGGCGAAGTCGGTGGCCTTGTAGTCGCGGTAGTTGCGCACCGGGGTGGTCGACCAGGTGACGCAGCCCTTGACGCCGAGGCCGACGGTGTGCGCCGGCAGCTCGTACTCGTCGATGATCGCGTCGATCGCCCCCAGGGCGCGCACGTTGACCGCCTCGGCCTCGGCGAGGGCCTCGCGGGTGCAGACCTCGTCGACGGCCTGCGCGGCAGCCATCACCAGCGGGTTGCCGTTGTAGGTGCCGAAGTGTGCCATCCGGCCGTCGACGACGACCTCCATGACCTCGCGCTTGCCACCGAACGCCGCCAGCGGCAGACCGCCGCCGATCGACTTGGCCAGGGTGATCAGGTCGGGGGTGACGCCCAGCCGCTGGGCGGCACCCGCGTAGCCGGCGGTCAGGCCGGTCTTGACCTCGTCGAAGATCAGGACGACGCCGTGCTCGTCGCACGCTGCCCGGACCGCCGCGAGGTAGCCCTCGTCGGGGACCACGATCGACAGGTTCTCGATGACCGGCTCGACGACCAGCGCCGCGATCTCGCTGCCGTGCTCGGCGAGCACGCGGCGGAGCTGCTCGAGGTCGTTGTACGCGATGACGTGAACGGTGCCGGCCTCGACGTCGAAGGGCACCTGCGGGGTGGGCGCGTTCGCCGGGCCGATCTCGTCGAGCCCCGGCTTGACAGACACCTGCAGCGCGTCGTAGCCGCCGTGGTAGCCGCCCTCGATCTTCACGATCGCCTTGCGCTCGGTGTAGGCGCGGGCGCAGCGGATGGCGTACATCAGCGACTCGGTGCCGGAGTTGGTGAACCGGATCATGTCGAGCTGGAACCGGTCGCAGAAGCGCTCGCTCATCTCGGTCGCCTGGGGCGACGGGGTGACGAACAGCGTGCCGGTGTGCGTGAGCGCCTCGGTGACCTTCTCGACGACACGCGGGTTGAGGTGGCCGACGAGCATCGCGCCGAAACCCATCGACAGGTCGAGCATCCGGTTGCCGTCGACGTCGGTGAGCCAGGCACCGCGGGCCGAGGCGACCGAGATCGGGTACGGCTCCCAGTGCTGGAACGAGCTGGTGACACCGAGCGGCAGCGTCTTGCTCGCCCGCTCGTTGTGGGCCCCCGACTCCCGGGACCACGCGGTGAACCGCGCCCACTCGGCGGCGAGCAGCCGCTCGACGACGGCGGGGTCGACCGGGCGGCTGTGCGCCGGGAGGCGGCGGTAGGTGCCGGGGTCGTGCGCGGGCCAGGTCGGTGCGGTCTGCTGCTGCTGGTCGGTCATCGGGGGGTGCCTCCTCCCCCACCCTCGGGTGGGGACGCGGTCTTCGGGACGGGTCGGGGCTCACCGGCGTCGACCAGCCAGGGTCGAGCGTCCACGGATCGCACCGAAAGAGAATCCTACCCGGCTTCGGATTCCACCGCAGAGTACCACTTCGGCCACCGGAACCGCGCCCGAGAGGTCGGTCAGCAAGTGATTGCGGTTGTCTGGTCGTCCCGTCGCAGCCTCCCGCCTCCCGCGGCCTACGCTGGCCGCACCATGCAGTGCGACTACTTCGACGCCGGCCGGTGCCGCTCGTGCACCCTGATGGGCACCCCCTACGCCGCCCAGCTCGACGCCAAGCGGGACCGTGTCGCCGAAGCCCTCGGGGACGCCGCCCCCGGCCTGCGCTGGCTCGACCCCGCGCCCAGCCCCCCGTCGCACTACCGCAACAAGGCCAAGCTGGTCGTGGGCGGTCGGATGGGTGCCCCGACCCTCGGAATCCTCGACGAGCGCGGTCGCGGTGTCGACCTGCGCCGGTGCGGCCTCTACGAACCCGGCCTGTCCGCGACCTTCGACACCCTGCACCGGTTCGTCGGCGACCTCGGTCTCGAGCCCTACGACGTGCCGGGTCGGCGCGGTGAGCTGAAGTACCTCATCATCACCTCCTCCCCCGCCGGCGAGCACCTGCTGCGCTTCGTGCTGCGCACCCCGCGGCACCTGGCCGAGCTGCGCACCGCCCTGCCGGCGCTGCTCGCCGAGCTGCCGTCGCTGCAGGTCGTCACCGCGAACCTGCACCCCGAGCACAAGGCGGTGCTCGAGGGCGACACCGAGCTGCCGCTCACCACGCAGACGCTGCTGCCCGTGCGCGCCGGCGACGTCACCCTGCTGCTGGGACCCAGGTCGTTCTTCCAGACCAACACCGTGGTCGCCGGTGCGTTGTACCGGCAGGCGCGCGACTGGGTCGACGACGCCGACTCCGGCGTCGTGTGGGACCTCTACTGCGGCGTGGGCGGGTTCGCGCTGCACAGCGCCGCACCGGGCCGCACCGTGGTCGGCGTCGAGACGTCGACCGACGCGGTCGACGCCGCCCGGGCGGCGGCGGCGCGCCGGGTGGATGCCGCGGGCCCGGCATCCGCGGGGACGGTCACCTTCGTCGTCGGTGACGCCACGACCACGACGCCCTCCCCCGCCCCGGACCTCGTCGTCGTCAACCCGCCCCGGCGCGGCATCGGACCCGAGCTGGCAGCCTGGTTGGCGGCGTCGACGGCGTCCACCGTGCTCTACTCCAGCTGCAACGTCACCTCGCTCGCCCGTGACCTGGCGGCGATGCCGTCGCTGCGCGCCGTCGAGGGCCGGGTCTTCGACATGTTCCCGCAGACCCCGCACACCGAGGTGATGGTGCGTCTCGAGCGCCGCTGAGCAACGAGCCCGAGGCGGAACCCGATCTAGAAGCTCCGCGCCGAGATGTTGACTGTGCGCCAGCTGCCTTGCGGCAGAGGCTGATCGGGGGTGCGCTCGTCGACGAGTGCCCAACCGTCGACGGAACGCAGGAGCCGCACGGGGTGCACGACCACGGGTGACCGGGAGCGGGCATCGAGCCGGACGACCCGCCGGGTCCGGATCGCTTCGGCCAGGGCTCGGACCCGGGGGTCGAGGCCCGCGCGCGGCTCGGCCACGAAGGCGACCCGGTCCTGCGACCGCCGTACGGTCTGGCGCACCTGGTCCGGCAGCGACTCGACCAGCTTGGTCCTGGCCCGGGTGGCCGCGTCGGCGAGCCCGAGCTCGGCCAGCTCGGGCACCGGTGCGGCGAGCACCACCGCGAGGGCTTCGGCCTCGTCGGTCGCGAGCCCGGTGAGCCGGGTGCGGTAGCCGAAGGCGAGCTCGACACCGCCGCGCGGGCCTCGGTGCACGAGAACCGGAAGGCCCGCCTCGCCCAGGGCCTCGATGTCACGCAGCACGGTGCGCCGGCTCACGCCGAGCTCGCCGGCGAGCTGCGCTGCCGTCATCCGGCCGCGGTTCTGCAGGAGCAGCAGCAGAAGCAGCAGCCGGGAGGCACGCACCGGTTTCCTCCGATCCGTACGTGACAGGAGATGTCACCATAGGGCTGTTAGCGTCCGTCCCGGAAGGCAGGTGCTGTCATGGACGACGTGACCTACGGGGACGGCACCCCGGACGACCCCTGGGTGCTGCAGACCCCGTCGCACACCTCGAGCTACACCGCCTGGCGCGACGAGGCGGCCCGACCGCCGGCTCTGGTGGTGCGGGTGGGCAGCACCACGCTGTCCTACCACCTGTCCGCGGTCGACGACCTCGCGACGATGCTGCGCGAGCGCGGCGACTGGGTGCCGCTGGGCAACGCCGACGAGGACAAGCCCGTCAAGGAGGGCACCGTCGAGGCCTGGGCCCGCAGCGCCGACAACCCGGTCGGCGGGTACTACGGCCTGCGCAAGGGCTACCGGGGCCGGTTCGCCAACTACGTGAGCCCGGTGCTCGAGCTGCTCGGCCACGCCGAGCTCGAGCACGGACCCCGCAACAACAGGGTGCGCGCCACCTAGCCTGTGGCGCATGACGTTCTCGATCGCAGCCCGTGACGGCGACGCCTGGGGCGTCGCGGTGGCCAGCAAGTTCCTCGCTGTCGGCTCGGTCGTGCCGGCAGTGCGAACCAGTGTGGGAGCCGTGGCGACGCAGTCGCTGGCGCGGGTGGCCTACCTCGACGAGGTGCTCGACGCCCTGTCCCTGGGCACCGAGGTCGGTGCCGCGCTGTCGGCCGCCGTTGCCGCCGACGAGGGTAGCGACCTGCGCCAGGTCGGTGCGGTCGGGCCCACCGGTGCCGCCACGTTCACCGGCGGCGGCTGCTTCGCGTACGCCGGCGGGGTCGCCGCGGGCGACGAGCACACGGCTTACGCCATCCAGGGCAACATCCTCACCGGGCCGGAGGTGATCCAGGCGATGGAGGCGGCCTGGCTCGGCTCAGTGGGCCAGCGCCTCGACCACCGCCTGATCGCAACGGTTCTCGCGGGGGATGCCGCCGGAGGCGACTCCCGCGGACGGCAGAGCGCGGCAATCATCGCGCGCTCCCCCGGCACCGGCTACGACGGGTGCGGCGTGCTCGCCGACCTCCGGGTCGACGACCACCCCGATGCGCCGCATGAACTGGCTCGCCTGCACGACCTGTCGACGCTGCTCTTCGGGCAGCCGGAGGACGTCGAACCACTGCAGGGCGACCTGCGCGAGGAGGTCGGTGGGCTCCTCGCCGGGCTCGGACGCGGCGGCCCCGACGTCGATCGCGAGCTCGAGGCCTGGATGTGCGAGGGAAACCTGGAGAACCGCCACTCCCCCGGCGGCATCGACGCCCGGGTGCTCGCCGAGCTGCGCGCGACAGCCGAATCCGTCGACCGGCGCTGAGCCGGGGTCACTCGAAGCGCGAGGGGTCCCCGGAGCCGACACGCACGACCTCGGCCGCCCCGCTGGAGTAGTCGACGACGGTGGTCGGCTCGGTGCCGCACTCCCCCGAGTCCAGGACCACGTCGACGACGTGGTCGAGGGCCTCCTTGACGGCCCAGCCGTCGGTCATCGGCTCGTCCTCACCGGGCAGCATGAGGGTGGAGGACAGCAGCGGCTCGCCGAGCTCGGCGAGCAGCGCCCGCACCACGGGGTGGTCGGGGATGCGCACGCCCACGGTGCGCTTCTTGGGGTGCTGCAGCCGGCGCGGCACCTCATGGGTGGCCGGGAGGATGAACGTGAACGGCCCCGGCGTGGAGGCCTTGACGGCACGGAACACCGAGTTGTCGACGTGGACCAGCTGCCCCAGCTGGGCGAAGTCGCGGCAGATCAGCGTGTAGTGGTGTCGGTCGTCGAGCCGCCGGATCTCGCGGATGCGGTCCTTGCCCGACTGGTTGCCGATCATCGCGCCCAGGGCGTAACCGGAGTCGGTCGGGTAGGCGATCAGCCCTCCCTCGCGCAGCACCGCCACCGCCTGGGCGATCGCCCGGGGCTGGGGGTCGACCGGGTGCACGTCGAGGTAACGAGCCATGCGCTCACGATAGGCGTGCCGAGCCCTGTCTCAGGGTCGGCGCAGGCCGCGGTTCCACAGCTCCGTGGTCTGGATCAGCCAGAACACCGCGAACAGCGTGATCAGCACGACCTCGACCCAGAGCACCACGGTGGTCGAGGCGGTGGCGAGGTTGACGGCCACCGTGGCGGCCAGGGCGACGAACATCGCGATGGCCACCGCGCGGTACATCGCAACGTAGCGGCTGCGAGTCGTCGGAGCTCCGTCCTGCCTCACCGCCTGCTGCACGTCGCGCGCATTGAGCCAGACCACGCCCACGATGGCCAGGAACATCGGGATGGCGGCGGCGTCGTGGCCGTGGGCGAGGAAGCTGTCGCGGCCGACGAAGAACCAGATGACGCCGGCGCCCAGCACGGCGACGGACAACGCCAGACCGGCCTTGTCGATGGTGCTCAGCCCGGTTCCACCACCCTCACGCCGAGCGATCCCCAGCGCGACGGCACCGACGAACGCACCGGTGACGAACAGCGCGGGCATGTTGTTGGCGACAGCGGCCGAAATGTCCGGGGTGAGCAGCGGTGCGGAGCTGCACTGCTCGGCGCCCACGGTGGGGATGAACGCGACACCGGGGGCCAGCATGCCGGCGAGGTTCATCAGGACGTCCTCGCCGTCGGTGTTGCCCTTCAACGCGACCAGGCAGACTCCCATGGTGACAAGCACGCCGATGAAGACCGCGTGCACGGGGGTGTAGTAGTAGGCGCTGATGGAGGGCTGCAGGCAGCGGCCGGCGGCCCACCACTGCAGCACCACCGAGGCGTAGAGAAGCAGCACCAGGGCTGCGAGGGCGATGCGCAGGTAGTTGTAGGTCTTGACGGCTGTCACGGCCGGCTCGTGCTGCACCATGGCGGCGGTCAGTCCTCGCGCATGTGGATGGGCGTGCCGAGCTGGACGCTGCGGCTCACCGTGCAGAGCCGGTCGTGGCTCCGCGCGATGGCTCGCGGCAGGCGCTCCCGAGCCCGTTCGCCGTCGGCACCGCGCGGGAAGCGGACCCGGAAGGTCACCTCGATCCCGCCCATGTGGTTGCCGTGCTCGTCGCGCATCTTCTCGCCGCCGGCGGTCACGGTGAACTCGGTGGGCTCCGCGAGGCGACTGGTGATGAAGTCGACGTCGACGGCACTGCACCCGGCGATCGCGGTGAGGAACAGCTCGACCGGGGTGAAGTCGTCGGACTCCCCTGACCCGATGCTGATCTCGCCACCACGGGCGTTGGTCACGACGTAGGTGCCGGTTCCCGACCGGCTCATCGAGATGCTGCGGTGCCCGGGGCCCGTGCCGCCGGTCTCCTGCTCGCGCTGCTGGGTCATCAGGCTCCCCACTTCTGGTCGATGGCGCGGACCACCTCGAGGTCACGCCAGGTGGTGGTTCGGCCGGTGAGGCGTTCGATCCGGCTGTTGGTCAGCGTGGTCTTGTGGAAGCCGTTGCGCATCTCGGCCAGGATCTCGGCACCGAGCACCCGGCAACGCTCCCCCGGTGCGTCCCAGGCATCGAGCCGGGTGGCCGCCGCGGCCGGCACGGCACCGTCGGCGAAGGCGACGTAGCGCTTCCCGCCGTCGAGCAGCGGTGGCACGGCGTCGATCGTGGCCACGGCGGCCCGCAGCTGAGCCGGCGTGCGCACGATGCAGGGCACGTCGAAGCCGGCCCACTGCTCGAGTACGCGCATCATCTCGGTGCCGACGGCCCCGCCGGAACGGCGGGCACTGCGCACGAAGACGTTGCCCGACTGGATGTGGGTCTGCACGTCGGCGAAGCCGGCGCGCTCGAGCGTGGCGCGCAGCTCGGCCATCTTCACGAAACGGCCGCCGACGTTGACGGCCCGGAGGAGGACGACGTAGGTCGGCATGGCGCCCATCCTCGCACCGGGATGCGACAGTGGTGCGCATGTCGTCACCTGCCGAGCCGTCCGGACGCATCGTCCTCGTCCGCCACGGCCAGACGCAGTGGAGCCGCGACGGGCGGCACACCGGCCGCACGGACCTGCCGCTGACCCCTGACGGCGAGCGCGACGCCCGCCTGCTCGCACCCCGGCTGGCCGAGTTCGAGTTCGCGGCGGTGCTCTCCTCACCGCTGTCGCGGGCGCGGCGCACGGCGGAGCTGGCCGGCCTGGACGCCGTGCTGGACGACGACCTCGCGGAGTGGGACTACGGCGGCTACGAAGGGCTCACGACCCCACAGATCCGCGAGAGCCTCGGCGACCCGGCGTGGACCGTGTTCGGCGATGGCGTCGTGCCCGGGCAGAGCCCCGGCGAGACCGTCGAGGAGGTGGCGGCACGTGCCTCACGGGTGCTGGATCGCGTCGCCGACCCCCTCACCCGCGGCGACGTCGCGCTCGTGGCCCACGGGCACCTGTTGCGCATCCTCACCGCGGCCTACCTGCGCCAGGAGGCGCGGTTCGGGGCGCACCTGCTGCTCGACGCCGGCGCGGTCTGCGTGCTCGACCACGAGCGTGGGGTGCCGGCGGTGCGCACCTGGAACGACACCTCTCGCTGAGCCCCGCCCGTCGGGCGCCGGGGCGCGGTCAGGTCAGCGGCCAGGTGTGCACCGGCTCGTTGGAGTCCATGTGCACGGTGTAGCGCTCGAGCATCCTCCGCAGCGCCTCACGCCGGTCGCAGCCGGCGTCCTCGAACGCCTGGACCGAGCGGCTCTGCCACTCGGCTCCGTTCATGCCGGTCTTGCACCGGCCCTCGATGACCCCGAGGAAGCGCTCGCGCACGGCATCCGAGACACCCCACTGCCGCAGCCCCTCGTGGGCGAGCGGGAGCAGGTGGCGCAGGATCAGCTCGTCGGCGGACAGCTCGCCGAACCCGGGCCAGTACAAGTGCGCTTCGATGCCGTCGCGAGCGGCACGCCGGAAGTTCTCCTCGCAGGCGGCGAAGCTCATCTTGGTCCACACCGGGCGGTCCTCGTGGGCCAGCATCCGGATCGCGCCGTAGTAGAACGCGGCGTTGGCGAGCACGTCGACGATGGTCGGGCCGGCGGGCAGCACCCGGTTCTCGACGCGCAGGTGGGGGGTACCACCGACGATGTCGTAGATCGGCCGGTTCCAGCGGTAGACGGTGCCGTTCAGCAGGCGCAGCTCGGACAGCTCGGGGGCGATGCCGGCCTCGAGCTTGGCCATGGGGTCCTCGTCGCTCGTCTCGGCGAGCAGGGTCGGGAAGTAGCGGGCGTTCTCCTCGAACAGGTCGAAGATCGAGGTGATCCACCGCTCGCCGAAGAACACGCGCGGGCGCACGCCCTGGTTCTTCAGCTCGATCGGGCGGGTGTCGGTGGCCTGCTTGAACAGCTCGATGCGGGTCTCGGCGTGCAGCCGCTTGCCGAAGAAGAACGGCGAGTTGGCGGCCAGGGCGACCTGGGCAGCCGACAGCGCCTGGGCGGCGTTCCAGTGGGCGGCGAACTCCGAGGGCGCCACCTGCAGGTGCAGCTGCACCGAGGTGCACGCCGACTCGGGCGCGATGGAGTCGCAGTAGGTGGCGACGCGCTCGCCGGTCGACCCCTCGATGTCGAGGTAGATGTCCTCGCCGCGGGCGACGAAGATCGAGTCGTTCAGGGCGGTGTAGCGGTTGTTGCCGCTGATCCACTCGCCCTCGTAGTGCTCGGGCATGATCGTGGGCAGGATGCCGATCGCGACGATCTTGGAGCCGACCTCCTTGGCCGCGCGGTCGGCGGCGTTGAGGCTGTTGCGCAGCTCCGCCTCCAGCTCGAGCGCGGAGTTGCCCGGCAGCGGCCGCGGCGGCACGTTGAGCTCGATGTTGTACTGCGCGAGCTCGGTCTGGTAGTCCTCGTCGGCGATCGCGGCCAGCACCTGGGCGTTGTGGAAGTGCGGCTGCATGTCGGCGTCGACGAGGTTGAGCTCGATCTCCAGGCCCGTCATCGGCTTGTCGAACTCGAACGAGCTCGTGTTGAGCATCTTCTCGAAGACGTCGAGGTTCTGGCGCACCTTCTCGCGGTAGCGCTGACGCTCCTCACGGCTGTAGCTGCGCGCCTGAACCTCTGCTCCCATGGCGTCAGCCAACCACGGACCGCTACGAGTCGGTAGTCCGATCCGCGTTTCGGTCACGAGCGGTGTCGGACCCCGCTCGTAGCGTGGGCACCATGCGGCTGATCCACACCTCCGACTGGCACCTGGGGCGCGCGTTCCACCAGGTGGGGCTGCTCGGCGCCCAGGCCGCCTACCTCGACTCCCTCGTCGAGGTGGTGCGCAGCGAGCGGGTCGACGCCGTGCTCGTCAGCGGTGACGTCTACGACCGCGCGATGCCCTCCCCCGAGACCGTCGACCTGCTGTCGCAGACCGTCGTGCGGCTGGTCGACGCCGGGGCGCAGGTCGTCGTCAGCAGTGGCAACCACGACTCCGCCATCCGGCTCGGCTTCGCGTCGGGCCTGCTCGAGCGGGCCGGGCTGCACCTGCGCACGTCGGTGGCCGACGTCGGGCGCCCGGTGCTGCTGGGCGACACGGCGGTGCACGCACTGCCCTACCTCGAACCGGCGCTGGCCGCCGACGCGCTCGGGGCCACCGAGCGCACCCACGCCGGGGTGCTGCGGGCCGCGATGTCGCGGGTGCGCGCCGACGCCGCGCAGCGGGGCGGGCGCATGGTCGTCATGGCCCATGCCTTCGTCACCGGCGGGGTCACCAGCGAGTCCGAGCGCGACATCAGTGTCGGCGGGGTCTGCGCAGTGCCCCCGGAGGTGTTCGACGGCGTCGACTACACCGCGCTGGGGCACCTGCACGGCCGCCAGGAGGTCGCGCCGGGGGTGCGCTACAGCGGCTCGCCGGTCGCGATGTCGTTCTCCGAGTGGCGACACCGCAAGGGCAGCCTGCTCGTCGACCTCTCCGGCGACAGCCCCGTCGTCGAACACCTCGAGGCCCCCGTCGAGAGACCGCTGGCCGTGCTGCGCGGCACCCTGGGCGCCCTTCTGGTCGACCCCGCGCACCGCGACGCGGAGACCTCGTGGTGCCAGGTGACCCTGACCGACCCGCAGCGCCCGCTCGGGGCGATGGAGCAGGTGCGCCGCCGCTTCCCGCACACCCTCGAGCTGCGCTTCGAACCAGAGGGCGCGGCGGTGCCGCTCCGCCCCTATGCGACCCGTGTCGCCACGGCCACGGACGTCGAGGTGTGCTGCGACTTCCTGGGCCACGTGCGCGGCGGCCGCGGCGCGACCGACGACGAGCGGGCACTGCTGGCCGAGGCCGTCGAGGCGAGCCGGGTCGCCCGGCAGGTCGGTGATGACGAGGGCGTGGTCGTGGGCTCGGCGGGGGCCGCATGAGGGTTCACCGGCTCCAGATCGAGGCGTTCGGGCCGTTCGCCGACCCGGTCGTCGTCGATGTCGACGCGCTCTCGGCGCAGGGGCTCTTCCTGATCCACGGGGCGACCGGCTCGGGCAAGACCAGCCTGCTCGATGCCATCTGTTTCGCCCTGTACGCCGACGTGCCCGGCTCCCGCTCCAAGCGGGGCCTGCGCAGCGACCACGCCGGCCCGGATGCCGTGCCCCGGGTGACACTCGAGCTCACCGCGGGCACCCGGCGGCTGCGGATCACCCGCTCACCCGAGTTCCTTCGCCCGAAGAAGCGCGGCAGCGGCACGGTGTCGGTGCAGGCCGCGGTGACCCTCGAGGAGCGCCGCGGCGGGCGGTGGGTCGCCCTGAGCACTCGCCACGACGAGGTCGCCGACGTCGTCAAGGACGCGCTGGGCATGGGGATGGCCCAGTTCGCCAAGGTCGTCCTGCTGCCCCAGGGCGACTTCGCCGCGTTCCTGCGGTCCACGCCCGAAGACCGTCGTGAGGTGCTCGAGCGGCTGTTCGACATCGCCGCGTTCAGCGACGTCGAGGCCTGGCTCGCGCAGTCCCGCCGCGCTGCTGCGGCCGACCTCGACGCCGGCCGGGCCGCCCTCGCCTCCGTCGTGGCCCGGGTCGACGACGTCCTCGCCGATGCCGGGCTCGCCCGCGACGCGGAGCCCGCCGAGTCGGTGGCCACGCACCTGCGTTCCGTCGCCGACGCCCTCGACGCCCGGGTGAGCACCACGATGGCAGCCTTCGACGCGGCATCCGGCGCCGAGCGGGCGGCAGCCGAGGCACTCGCGAGCGGCCGTGCGCTCGACGAGCTCCGCACCCGAGGGCAGCGCGCTGCGGCCCGCCTCGAGACCCTCCAGGACGCCGGCCCCAGCCACCTCGACCACGTGGCGGTCCTCGCGGCGGCCGAGCGGGCCGCTGCGCTCGCCGGGCACCTCGCCGCCCTCGACCGGGCGGTCGACGACGTGGAGGCCGACCGCCGCCGCGTCGAGCGAGCCCGCGCCGCATTGCCCAGCGGTGCTGCGCCGGCGTTGCCCGACGACGAGGTCGGTGCCGCCCTGGCCCGTGCGCACTCGCTCGACAGCACGGTCACCGCACTGGCCAGGGAGGCCGACGACGCCACTGCGCGTGCCCGCCGCAGGGGTGAGCTCGAGCAGCGCGTCGCGCTTCTCGGGGCACGGGGCGAGGCCGCCCGTGCCGAGCTGGGCTCGGCCGAGTCCGAGCGCGACCGGCTCGCCGCCCAGGTGAGGCTGCTCTCCGCCGGTGCGAGCCGCGAAGCCGAGCTCGAGCTCGTGCTCGAGGTGGCCAGGGCCCGGGTCGCGGTGCTCGATGCTGCCGAGCGCGACCTCGCGCGGGTCGCGTCGCTCGCGCCGCAGCACGCCGCCCTCCGCTGCGCCGCGCTCGACCGGCGCGGCGAGCTGCTCGACCTGCGCCAGCGCCGGCTCGACGGCATGGCCGGTGAGCTCGCGCGTTCCCTGACCGGCGGGGGCCCCTGCCCGGTGTGCGGCGGGCTCGAGCACCCCGCGCCGGCCAGGGTCGCCGACCCCGTGCTGCCCGACGACATCGCCCAGGCCGAGCACGCACTGGCTGAGGCCGAGCACGGGCAGCGCTCCCTGGAGGGCGAGATCGAGGCGCTCCACGGGGGGGTCCGCACCAGGCTGGCCGGCCTCGAGGGGGCAGCCGGGCCGGCCCTGCGGGGCGAGGTTGCCGAGGCGGCTCGGGCCCTGGCCGCAGCACGGGCGGCCGCCTCCTCCCGCGACGAGGTCGCCGAGCGCCTGCGACTGGTCACGGCGGCACTCGACGGGCACCGGGCCATGGTCGTGGCCACGACCGCCCACCGCGAGGCCTCGTCGGCCGCCCTCGACGAGCTCACCTCGGCCGAGACCTCTGCGCACGAGCGCGTCGCGGCCCTGCGGGCAGAGCACACACCGTGCCCCTGCGGCTCGCCCGAACCCGCCGCCCACGCGCGCGCCGCCCGGGCGCTCACCGACCTCGCCACCGCCGTGTCCGGGCTCGCCGGGGCGCAGGCGCGGCTGCTGAAGGTCGCCGCACACCTCGACGACGTGGTGGTGTCCTCGGGGTTCGACGACGCCGCGCAGGCCCGCGCGGCACTGCGGGCCGAGGCCGAGCTCGTGCGGCTGGAGGCGCTGGTGACCGCCCACGTCGAGGCCACCGCCGCCGCACGGGCCCTGGCCGACGACCCCGACGTCGTCGCGGCGCTGACTGCCGACGCCCCCGACCTCGCCGCCCTGCAGACCACCCACCGGGCCGCGCGCGAGGCGCTGCTCGCGACGGCGGCTGCACAGGACGACGCCGCCCGCGCGCTGCGATCACTGGAGCGCCTGCTCCCGCTGGTCGACGACGCGTGCGCGCGGGTCGGGGCGGCAGCCGAGCGCGACGCGCGGGTGCGCGAGCTGGCCGACACCACGAGCGGCATCGGGCCCGAGAACACCTTGCGGATGCGGCTGACCGCCTACGTCCTCGCCGCCCGCCTCGAGACCGTGGCCGCGCTGGCCAACGAGCGGCTGGCGGTCATGGGGGGCGGGCGCTACCTGCTCGAGCACTCCGACGAGCGAGCGGCCCGGGGCGCCCGGTCCGGGCTGGGCCTGCGGGTGCTCGACCAGTGGACCGGCCGGGTGCGTGACACCGCCACGCTGTCCGGCGGTGAGTCCTTCATGGCCTCGCTCGCGCTGGCGCTGGGCCTGGCCGACGCCGTGCGCGAGGAGGCCGGCGGGCTCGACCTCGGCACGCTGTTCATCGACGAGGGCTTCGGCAGCCTCGACGACGACAGCCTCGAGCAGGTGCTCACCGTGCTCGACGGGCTGCGCGAGGGCGGCCGCGCCGTCGGCGTGGTGAGCCACGTGGCCGACCTGCGCACCCGCATCACGCACCAGGCCGTCGTGCACAAGGGCGCGAGCGGCAGCACCGTCGAGGTGCGCGCGGGTGGCGCGGTGGCCGAGCCGGCGGCCTGAGGCGACCCGCCGGCATCCGCGCCGTCAGTCCTCGAACGCCTCCGGCGAGGGGCACGAGCAGACCAGGTGACGGTCGCCGTACGCCCCGTCGATGCGCCGCACCGGGGGCCAGTACTTCGCCGTCGGGTCCACCCCCTCGGGGAAGGCCGCGGTGCTGCGGTCATAGGGGTGGTCCCAGTCGCCCGCCAGCGCCTGCGCCGTGTGCGGCGCGCCGCGCAGCACGCTCTCGCCGGCGGCGACGGCACCGGAGCCGACCTGGTCGATCTCGGCCCGGATGGCGATCATCGCGTCGCAGAACCGGTCGAGCTCG
>JBBQWX010000095.1:0-17179 GCA_038210185.1 Actinomycetales bacterium | reverse complement strand
CCAGGCGTGGTTCGACAACGCCCGACGCCTACGCGACATCGTCACCGACGTCGAAGCCCGATCCCTAGACGCCTTCAACAAGGTGGAAGGACCGCCCCGCAAATCCACGAGATAACCCGACCGAGAAGTGCGGAACGTCAGGTTGACACCATGGATCCTGATCAGTTTGCTCTGCCCGTTGACTTCCCTGCGAATGTACTCAAGCGCCCGAACGACGTCCATCGAGCTGCCCTTGCCGACCGCGTCCAGGACCTTGAGGCTCACCAGTTTGGTCTGGGGGGCCATCCCCCGGATTGGAGTTTTAGGGTCGATCCAGCGGTCGTTGGTCTTGCCTGTCTTCGGGTTGTTCGGGTCCTGCACGTTTTCATAGACCCTCAAATCCTGGCGATAACGATCAGCGAGTGAGCCAGCGATGATGCCAGCGACATGGGTCCCGTGCCCGTAGTCATCTTCTAGGGCACCGTCGTTGGCGGTCGGGTCGCTCTGCGTGAAGTCGCGGTGCAGGGAGCCAACGTCCGTGCCACGCAGGTCGAGTCCGGCGAAGTGGGGATGCTGTGCGTCGATCCCGGAGTCGACTACAGCCCACACGATCTCACGGCCCGATGCTGCATAGGCGCGTTCTGCGGCATCCGCTTTGACCGTACTCACCGAGCCGTCAATCAGCGCAGAGACCTGGAAGTCCGGCCACACGCGGTAGATCGCGCGTTGCCGACGATTGTCGGCTTGCAGGTCATCGCTGACCAGCGCCTGAATGCGCCCGAGGTCCAGCCGGCACGGCACATAGGTGTCGGATACGGGCTTGGGCAGGGGCCCTGCGACGTGCCGTTTCCAGAGCACCTCGAGGCGCGCATGTGCGGCCAGGAGACCACCTTCGAACTGAACGCTGAGCTCGATCACGACCGGCACAGGTGCGTCCTCCGGAACGTCATCGCCGGGTCCCAGGCGCAGTAGCCGGCGCCGTTCCTCCTTGTCCATTAGAGCGTCTGCGATCACCGAGTTCCTAACCAGGTCGCGCCGCTCCTGAGCCTGTCCTGCCCCGGGTCGGGCCTTCTCGTGTGAGGGCCCGGCCGTGGCGTGCGTCACGGGGTCCAGGAGTCCTCCCGCGGACAACACAACCCACGCCAGCTCGTCATGCACGATGTCCGAATGAGCGCCGGACGGCGGCTTCCCGTGGCGAACGACACTGCTGCAGTCGATGTTGACAAGCCCCGATCCTTGGAAGCCGTAGCTGGTACCAGGCCTCAGCAGGGCCACCACTTGGGCCTCGGGCTGGTGACCGTCGTAGCCGACTCCGCCCCAGCGATAGGTTGCGTCATCGATGCCCGCGGCGTCTTGGCGCTTGATGAACGACGCCAGCGGGTACATCCGGCCGACCGCGTCGTCATGCGTCGAGTAGCACGCAACGACCTTGCCCGAAACCTTGGCGTCCTGCCCCACCAAGGCTCCTGAACGAGAGGTGTCGAACGGCAGATTCGGGGCAAACGCGAAGTGCGAGAAAGCCCCTTGAAGGAGCGTGACGCTGCGCACGGGCGGCCCCACCCCGCTCAGCTGTATGCCCTTTAATGAGTAGGAGACCAATCGGGCGCCGAAGCTATGGCCCACCAGGTGCACACCCAGTGCAGGGTTGATGGCCTGCAGGCGTCCAAGGAATGGCCCTAGGCCCCGCTCGCCCACGACCCCCGCACGGTGCTTCATGGTCCAGTACGACTGCTGGCGAGCCACCATCTGCACGCCCTCCCAGAGGCGTCCGAGCGCACGCCCGAAGCCAGCCGCCCCGCGGTCGTCGCTGTCCACGATGCCCTGCTGCTCGAGCGCCACGGTGAACTGCTCGAACACCTCTTCAGAGGGCGAGGAACTCTGGGCCCCTGCCTCGTCCCCTTCACCGTCGTCGGAGCTCTCCATGGCGGATGCCAAGATGCCGACCAAGAACTTGGCGCGTGCCAGAGCCTCCTCTGAGTCGGGTCTGGCTTGCAGCAGGTCCATGAGCTCGTCCACCTCCACGCGATGGGCTTCGAACGCCCACCGCATGAACTCACGGTCCTCCTCCGTCGGTACTGCAGGAGGCGGAAACTCTGCCTCGCCGTGGAACACGCCGGCGGCGGTGCGCGAGGCGCCGAGGTCGGGGCTGGGCTCGAAGTCTGGGATCGGCTCGTCGGACCACCGACGCGCCGGCCACACCACACCCACCAGGAGGATCTTCCGGGTTGCCGAGTACTCGCGCAGCAGCGCCGCCATACGTTTGAAGAACCCACGGTAGAGGGCATCGGCCATCGTCGGCGTGTTGTGCCATCCGTGGCTGAAGACGACTATGTCAGTGACGTCGTCGGCCCCCAGCGCATTGATAACGGCTTCTTCCCCCACTCTGTCGATGTCACCGCTGGCGTCGAATCGGAGGGTGAGGAACGTCAGCTCATCGATCTTGTCGCTGAAGGGCTGACCAGCAGACTCGTGCGACATGCGCCCTCCCTATGGCCACCGAAGCGAGATGCCTTCGACATTGGGCACGCCCCTGACATCCACTCACCGCATCTTGCACCTACGTGACGAGAGTGGCAACGGCGCAACCGGTTGGGGTTCATCAGTCAATCCGCAGACCGCCCGTGACTGGCGTGCGCCGCAGACGTGCTTGTCTGAAACGCTGAGGGATGTTGCCTAGCGAGGCCGGCGTAACTCCGGCCCGAACGGGGGAGCGCACAACGGCCCCTGGGCTGGAGGCTACGGTGAGTCACCGCACGTCAGTATGACGAATGACCGTCAAGGCTCGCCTTGTTCTGTTGGCGGCCGCGGGCCTTGATCGCCGCGGGCCCTGATCGTGGCCTCGCTGAGGAAGACGGGAGAGCCACTCCAGCGACCCGTTGCCCCCGCCCATGACGGAAACTCCAACAGGGATGCGCCCAAACCACAACCAGGGGACAGCCAGGAACGAAATGCGCGGGGCACTGCGTGTCCCCCTCGGGCGCTACGGTGCGGCGATGACGAGTTGGCAGTACAGCGCACCGCAGTGGGACCCCACCCGAGACGGCGATGAAGAGCTGTGGGCCAACTCGGTCGCCGCCGACGGCTGGGCGGAGCCGCGCAGGTGCTCGAGGCGACCGTTGATCGCTTCGGTGGGTCCATTGGAGGTGCCGGGCGGGTCGAAGTAGGCGAGCACGTCGGGGGCCCGCGTCTTCCAGGTCCGCCCCAACGTGATGAGCTTGGTCAGCGCTGCCGGGACACCAGCGCTGACCGCGTCAATGTCGGCCTGCATGAGCTCGCGCCCTCGGGTGCGGTCGGGTTCGCAGTAGGCGCCGATCATCCTCTGGTAGATCCCCTAGGTCGCCTCGACCTCGACAGGCTCCTGGTCCTGCGAACAAGGCCAGCGGCCGGTCCTTCTGCTTGTCGGTGAGCAAACCGTCGCCGGTATGCAGGGTCCGCCTGGCCCGGTAGAGAGGGTCGTCCTTGCGGCCGCGGTGACCGTGCAGGTCCTGCTGGACCCGGCGCCGCCACCGGTCCAAGGCGTCACCCTTTAGTCGGATGACATGAAACGGGTCCATCACGGCGACCGCGTCGGGCAGCTCCTCTGCGGTGGCGGTCTTAAACCCGGTGAACCCTTCCATCGCGGGGACCTGCACCGCGTCACGCCAGCCCTGCGGACGCTTGTTCAGCCAGGTCTTGAACGCCGCCTTGGAACGGCCTTTGAGCATGTCCAGCAGCCTGGCCGGCCCGGTCCCCTCGCGGATCGGGGTGGGGTCGATGACCACGGTGACGTACTTGTCCCTGCGCCTAGTGTGCCGCCACACGTGCTCGTCCACGCCAACCGTGGTGACACCCTCGAACCGGCCAGGGTCCTCGATCAGGACCCGCTGGCCTTCGGCCAGGACCGCGTCGTTGGCGGTGTTCCAGGCGACCGTGAGGCCTTCGGCGACCCGGGCGATGGTCGGGTGCTGGCACACCAGCGCCTCCAGCGCCCCGCAGACCTCGACGAGACAGTTTCGCCCGCGGCTCGGCCGCCTGGGTCGTGTCCTGGCGCCACACGTGCCCGCACCCGGCGCACCGGTAGCGGCGGATCGTGACTTCCAACGTCGTCGGCCGCCAGCCCAGCGGTTCATGCGCCAAAGCGCGCACGACGCTGTCACGAGGAGCGCCCTGGCACCCGCACCGGCGGCACCACTGGTCCGGGTCGAGGACTCGGCAGGCCAGCACCGCCCGGCCCGGCTCGAGACGTTGGCCGGTCACGACCAGACCGAGCTCGTCGAGACGGCAGAACGTGGTCAGTCAGGGCAGACGAAGCGTCATGCACGTCGAGGTCTTCCAGATGGGCGGTGTGGGAACTTCCATCTTCGGGAGACCTCGACCTCTACCCAGTCACGACGCGCCGCCAGCTCCTACATCCTCATCTGTGATCAGCCGGTTACCTCGCGTTACTGGGTAGCGCACTGCTGAGTCGGGCGTTCGATCGGGGCGACCGCGGGCAAGAACGTGCCACTGCCTAGGCTCTGTGTCAGGCAAGTGGCGCTCGGTCATGGTGGTCCTTCGTCAGATAGCCAGCGGGTTCTTCCGTGGGATCACAAAGGTCTTCCTTTGCTCGCCTCGTGGTTCCTGCCACCGAACGATGAGCGTGGCGGGCGGCTTGGGCGGTCTCGGCAATTCAAATAGTACTTCCTTGCCTGCTGGGACTTCCTTGACCGGACACGCGATGAGGAAAACCTCTTCAAGTTTCTCAGAACCCGGGTCGAGCAAAACTTTGACGCTCCGAGCGTCGACGTCCCCCGCGTTCTCGATCCAGACGCGACGTGTGTATTCGTTATGGGCCGGGCCCGTGATTTCAAAATGCATATCGAGGTGAACACCTGCAGGCGTCGGGAGGGCAAGTAACTCCCGCATTGACCCCAGGCGCCGCGCAGGAGGTGCAGGCGCACCGCCAACTGGCAGAGCCCGAAGGAGGTCCACGTCCCGGGTAATCGCCCGGGCCACCTTCTTCCGTAGTTCGTTCGTCTTAGAAAAGGTGTCGAGCAACCCCTCGCCCTCCAGTAGGCGACGGAACTCCTTCACCGACTGGAGTTGTTGTGGGTCGTGGTGGTAGGGAGGACGCTTGGTCGAGAAGTAGACGTGTACGGCCTTTCCGGACGCCGCAGCAAGCCGGAGCTCTTCCGCTGTTCCGGATACGGCTCGACGTGTAGCAGTGCCCAGGCGAGTGTGGAACAGGCCGATGACAATATCACTGTCGTGCACGAGCTGGCGGTTGATGACCTGCTGGCCATCTCCCCGGCCGAGCTCTGGCGTCGCGTCGTGTTCCCAGCGACGAACTTCGAGACGTACTCGGTCAGCGGAGTGCCAGTGCTGGCGGTTCCAGTCCGAAACCTCTTCCTCGACCGCGTCTCGCTCCGGCGTGACATCGCCCGGCGAAGCGATCAGGACGGTCAGGACGCGAGCGTTGAACGCCATTCAGCCACAGTAGCGAAAAAGCATAGGCGAGGGTAGAGCTGCGGTAGGTCATCGAACTAGTGGGACCCAAAGCGGCTCGAGGAAAGGTAGGGGCTGCTGGCTAAGGCGCGGATCGCCGCGCTCGGACGGTCGGAACCGCCGTTGTTGCCTGAAACCGTAGAAGCGCGGGAGTTGGTGAGGGTAGCGGGGGCCCGCTGGAGCCCCCTTCGCCTGCACTCTCCCGTCTGAACTTGGCGGGCGAGGGGACGTTGAGCCTGTCAACTTGTCTGTGTGAGTGATGCGGTCATTCTTTGGGGTTACAGGCCAGTCATGCCAGCGGCCTGGTCCCGCCGCTCGCCGCTGCAGCGCTGCCCGGCCATGCTGGTCTCGCCCTGCTCGTCACCGTGACCACGACCGTGTAGCTGCTGCAGTGCAGGCTCGGCCAGTGCTTGGCGTGCCGGGTCCTGACCGGAGGCCGCTCCCCCACCGTTGCCGAGGCCGCCCTCTTGGCCGGGGCGACCCCGCCGGCCCGCCGGGGCCTTGGCCCGCCAGTGGTGCAGCTCCGCGTCCAGCCCCGCAATGTCGGCGTGGTCCCCTACGCGTGGGGCGCTGGCATCGTCGTGGTTTCGCATGGCCTGGTCCTGGCCCTGCGCCAGGGGCGCGTCAGTCCCGCCAAGGCTGCCGCGGGCCTGTGCCACGCGGGCGCTACCTGTCGGGCCAGGCTCGCCCCCCGCACTGCAGCGCTCGTGGTAGTGCCTGCCGTGGCGTGTTGCGGCCGGCTTCGTGACCGGTGTCGCCCGGGGCCTGAAGGCCTGGCCGCTGGTGGAGCTGGCATGGCGCTGCCAGATCGTCGTGCCATCCATAGCCGTGGTGCAGCTCAGCAACGATGGCCACCTCCCGATGGCCGCTGTCGTCGCCGGGATCGCGGCGGCCACCTACACACGCAACTGGCCCTGTCCCAGTGGTTCTCGGGGCGGCTGGCCGCGACCGGGGATGGTGAAGTGGTCGCCCTTGGCTTGGGCGCGCACTACGTCCGGTTGCTGGCGGCAGGGGGCCGCGCGATCGGTCTCGAGCGGCACCTCGCGCTCAACGCCGTCGCCGACCCTACGCTGCGCCTGAGCCTCGCCGCCGTCGGTGTGCCACGAGGCTGACGGTGCATGGCAGGGACTCGGGCATCGGGCAGCGGCCCAAAGTCACCGGTCCGGCTACTGGGTGCGGCCTGCTCGTTGGTGGTGCACCGCGGCCCGGTGCCGGTTCAGGCCTACGCACCGCGCCCCGCAGATCAGGCAGGTCTGCAGGTCGGTCTCCTCGAGCCACCGCAGAATGGTCGTGCTCAACCACAGTGGGCGGCTCCTCGCAGTGACGAAGTCGGGGTCCGGCACTCGACCGGTGCGGACCCAGCGCAGCCCGGTGGCGTCGCTGACGCCGGCCATCCTCGCGATGCCCTTGCCGCCGACCAGACCCGCCGGTAGGCGTGGCCCTGGCGGGCGAAACGGCCCCCACGGACGGGTGGAGCGACTGATCAGGCCCTCAGGCGCTGAGTACGTGGCGGCGATCGACCCGACGGTCTGACCGGACTCGCGCGCCCGCACCCAGTCCTGGACCACCTCCTCGGACGGGAAGGGGCCGGCTTCGGCGGTGTACCGGCTGACCAGCTGGTGGGCCACCGCCTCGCGGATGGCGATGTCGCTGACCCGCTCGCCCCGGCGCCGAGCGTCCACCCACCGCTGCGTCCTGTCCCCCAAAGCCGTGCTGGCCGCGACCGTTCGTCCCAGGTGGCGAGAAGCGGCCGGGAACGGCCCGTACGGGGCCGTGGCACGTTTCACCGTCTGCGGGCTCACCCCGTCCCGCCACGCGATCAACGCCATCGACTCACCGTCACGACGACGCGAAAGCCACTCCAGCGACCGGTTAGCCCCGCCCATGCAACAAACTCCAGCAGGGTTGCACCCGAACCACAACCGGGGAACGGGCGCCGGAACGAACCGCGAGGGTGCACTGCATGTCACCCTCGGACGCTACGGTGCGGCGATGACCGGCTGGCAGTACAGCGCACCGCAGTTGCACCCGCAACGAGACGGCGACGAAGAGCTCTGGGCCCACGCGCTCGCCGCCGACGGCTGGCGCATCTGGCTCAACAACACCGGGACCTGGACCGCCATCAACGGACGCCGCGTGCGGGTTTGGTCGCTTCGCCGACCCTGCCGGCGCCCGTTCTCCGTGCACGACCACGCGGACACCTGCCTCAACAACTAGGCCGCCACGACTCACTGACCCGAGCTGTCCCCAGGCGCGCCCTCGCGGGGGATCGCAGCGGCCGGCGCGCCATCGGCACCGGCTGACCTCGTGAGCCGGCGCAGCCTGGCCGCCTCAGGAACGCTGAGCTGACCAGCGCACCACCGGACCGCCTCGGTCGTGGTCAGCCCCTCCGCCTCCACAAGCTGCACCAGCGCCTCCCCGGCCCGCTGCTCGCACTCCGCGACCCAGGCATCGCGCTCCTGCAGCGCGATCACGACTTGGACACCCAAGGCGCTGCACCGGTCGTCCTTCGCCTTGCGCTCGGCCCGCCACGTGCTCTGACGCTCCAGCGTCGAGCGCCTCGCCCGGCTCCAGTCCTCACGTCGACTCATCTGACAACCACCTCTTGGTCGGTGAGCGCCTCGATCCGCGCCCTTACCTCCCAACGCATCCGAGCCGGCGCTTGCGGGCCACACCCGGCAAAGAGCTCCCAGAGCCGTTGGCGTAGCGGCACCTCTTCGATCGTCGGTGTCTGCGAGGTGCATCGTGTTGGAGATTCCACGCGCACGGCATGCGGTGCGCAGTTCGACGACCTCGTTCAGATCGGCTCGCCGATCCTGCCGGGCAGCGGTCATCTCGCGGCGGTCTCGTCGACCGGCCAGGTGTAGAGCGGCCGAGCAGAGGGAACGACATGCGCTGTCCGCTCTTGTGTGGTCCCTCGAGCGTCGCTGGGGTCCAGGGTCGGGAGCCCGATGTGCTCGTGGGATCCGCCGGCGTGGGCGATGGCAGAGAGGACGAGGTCGAGGTGTCGCCGGTCGAGTCCGGGGACCGCCTCGGCGAGCAATCCGTGAGCGATGGCATTTGCGATCTTCAGGACCCGCAGCTCTCCACCGGAGGCGGCCAAAACAGCACTGTCGCGTTCACCGGCGAGGATCTGCCCAACGGTCTCCCAATCGATCCACGACCCGATGCCGCCCTCGAGTGGGTGGGTGCAGTCGCTGACGAAGCTGGTACGTCGGGCCCACCCGCTGCGGATGAGGAGCTCGACGGCGGCCTCGTCGGGGTAGCTCCCGGCTGCCCACAGGCGAAGCCCGTTCTCAAGATCGGTTGCAGTGCTCGTGTTCATGACTTACCTGCCTTACTGGTCGCTTGCAGCTCTCGGATCAGGTTGCGCCGAGCACCGTTCGTCGCGCTGCGGTGACGACAACTGTGGATAGCCACTGGGTGGGGCGTACTCCTGTGGACGGTCGCGCCATCGCGCAGGCGACCCTTGAGGTCGACGCGGTTCCGGGCGCGAAGTTCCGAGGGCGCCCGCGACGAGCAGTATGAGCACGGGCCATCGCCACCCGCGGGTAGCACCTGGGCACCGGCGTCCCGGGGTCGGCGCGGCCGGCACGCAGCAGCCGCGCGCAGGGCGCCCCAGCCCGCCCTCCCCCTTGCGTTCGACCGCCGCCTGCTCTCACCCACTGGCCTCGTGTGCCTTGCCGGCTCCAGCATTGGGGTCGGCGCATCCGACAACCACCTCTCCCTCGGTGAGCGCCCCGCGACGCTCTTACCTCCCAACGCATCCGAGCCGCCGCTTGCGGGCCACCGCAGCGAAATCGGCATCCACCGCTCGCAGCTGGGCCCATCGAGGACCCTTGCCGCGAGCACGTCCCGCATCACCGACGCCCTGCGAGCAACGTCGCCGCCAACCCCGGACTGCCCGGCGACGTACCCCCCTCGCCCGCCGCGAGGCCGAGGACCCTGAAAAGCAAAATGCTCGTCAACTGCACACCTCATGCATTCCCGGTCGTTGAAACCGCAACGGGTTGGCCCGTAAGGGCTCCCCCGGATGCGTAGGTGGGTATGACCATGAGCCTGCACAAGCTCACCGCCGGGACCGGGTACACCTACCTGACCCGGCAGGTCGCTGCGCAGGACCGCACCGGTGGCGCCCGAACGCCGCTGGCGTCGTACTACACGCAACGCGGTGAAACCCCCGGGCACTGGGTCGGCTCCGGAATGGCCGGAATCGACGGCCTTTCCGCCGGGGATGAGGTCACCGCGCAGCAGATGCAGGCCCTGTTCGGTGCCGGGTTGCACCCGCTGGCCCAGGAGCGGCGCGAGCAGCTGCAGGGGCCGGACCTGAGCGAGGCGGACTACCAGGCGGTGACCCGCTTGGGGGTCCCGTTCAAGGTGTTCAGCTGCGATGTCACCGCGTTCCAGGTCGAGGTCGCCAAACGCATCGAGGACCACGCTGCTGCCCTCGGACACCCCCGCGACTACCCCATCGAAGCGGCGGACCGGGCCCGGATCCGCACCCAGGTCACCACCGAGTTCTTCCACGCCGAACACGGCCGCGACCCCGCCGACGCCCGTGAGCTGTCCGGGACCATCGCGAAGCTGTCCCGACCCCGCACCACCGCGGTGGCCGGATATGACCTGACGTTCTCCCCGGTGAAGTCGGTCAGCACCCTGTGGGCGATCGCCCCCCGACACATCGCAGCGCAGGTCGAGCAGGCGCACCACGAGGCCGTCGCCGACGCGCTGGCCTTCCTGGAGGCGCATGCGCTATTCACCCGTGAGGGCACCAACGGGGTGCGCCAGGTCGATGTCACCGGCCTGGTGGCGGCCTCGTTCACGCACCGCGACTCCCGCGCCGGCGACCCCGACCTGCACACACACGTCGCGGTCGCGAACAAGGTGCAAACCCGGTGCGGGAAGTGGCTGTCCATCGACGGGCGGGTGCTGTTCAAGGCCAACGTGGCCGCCTCCGAGACGTACAACACGGCCCTAGAGAAGCACCTGCGGGCCAGGCTCGGACTCACTTTCGCCGAACGCCCCGGCGACGATCGAGGCAGGCGCCCAGTGCGCGAAGTCGTGGGGGTCGACCCAGCCCTGAACGCCCGCTGGTCGAGCCGCCGGGTCAGTATCGAGGCCCGCCGCGTCGAGCTCGCCGCGGCGTTCCAGGCCGACCACGGGCGGCCCCCGAGCGTGGTGGAGTCCATCCAGCTGGCGCAACAGGCCACCCTGGAGACCAGGGAGGCGAAGCACGAACCGCGCACCCTGGCCGAGCAACGGCAGGCCTGGCGCGAGCAGGCCGAGGAAGTCCTCAGCGGACCTGTCGGGGTCAGCTCGATGCTCGCCCGGACGCTCGCGGCAGGCCCGGCGGCACCGACTCCGGTGGCCGATGCGGCCTGGGTTCGGGTCGCCGCGGGGCGGGTTCTGGATGCGGTTCAGGCGCACCGCTCGACATGGCAGGTGTGGCACGTGCGGGCCGAAGCCTCACGGCAGGTGCGGGCCGCGAACCTTCCCGCGCAGCACGTCGAGACCGTCATGAACCTGGTCACCGACCACGCGTTGAATACGAACTCGGTGCGGCTGACCGGTGCCGGCGACGGCCTCCAGGAACCAGCGCAGCTGCGTCGCGCCGACGGCACCAGCGTGTACGAGGTCGCCGGGTCCGCGGTGTTCACGAGCGCTCAGATCATGGCGGCGGAGTCGCGTCTGGTTGAGGCCGCCGGGGTCACCGACCGGCACCGAGCCACCGCCGACGCGGTCGCCATGGCGTTGCTGGAGCAGACCGCGAACGGGACCACCCTGAACACCGGTCAGGCCGCCCTGATCACCGGGATGGCGACCTCCGGGGCGAGGGTCCAGCTCGCGATCGCGCCGGCTGGGGCGGGCAAGACCACCGCCATGCGCGCCCTGGCCGGGGCGTGGATGGAGGACGGCGGCACCGTCCTCGGATTCGCACCGTCCGCCGCCGCGGCCGCCGTCCTGCGCGAGCAGATCGGCGCCACAACCGACACCCTGGCCAAACTCACCTGGTCCCTCAGCCACGATGACCTGCCGGACTGGGCCGAGGCGGTCGGGCCACGAACCCTCGTCGTCATCGACGAGGCCGGGATGGCCGACACGCTCACCCTGGACGCCACCGTCGCCTTCGTCACCTCACGCGGCGGGCAAGTCCGCCTGATCGGGGACACCCAGCAGCTCGCCGCGATCGGAGCCGGCGGGGTCCTACGCGACATCGCCACCACCCACGGGGCGCTGCACCTGTCCGAGCTGGTGCGGTTCACCGACACCGCCGAAGCAGCCGCCTCCCTCGCCCTACGCGACGGGCTGCCCGAAGCGTTGGGCTTCTACCTCGACCACAAGCGAGTCCACGTCGGCGACCAAGCCACCCTGGTCGAGCAGGTCTTCACCGCCTGGGCCGCCGACCGCACCCACGGGTTGGACGCGCTGATGCTGGCCCCCACCCGCGCCCTGGTACGCGAGCTGAACCAACGCGCCCAACACCACCGGCTCACCCCCCGCGGCGGGCCAGGCGACCCCGCAGGCCTCGGCGCTGGTGTGGCGCTGGCCGACGGGTCCACCGGGTACGTCGGCGACACCATCCTCACCCGCGCCAACGACCGCCGCCTGCGGCTCGGTGCGCACGACTGGGTCAAGAACGGCGACCGGTGGACCATCGCTCAGATCGCCCCCACCGGTGCGATCACGGCCCGGCACACCCGTACCGGACACCGCACCACCCTCCCCCCGACGTACGTGCGCGAGTGCACCGAGCTGGGGTACGCCACCACCGTTCACGGGGCCCAAGGCGTCTCCGCGGGCACCATGCACGGCCTGGCAACCGGGACCGAGAGCCGACAGCAGCTGTACACGATGCTCACCCGCGGCGCCCACGCCAACCACCTCTACCTGCAGGTCGTCGGCAACGGCGACCCCCACGCAGTCATCCACCCCGACAACGTCCACCCCCGCACCGCAACCGACCTCCTCGAATCGATCCTCGCCCGCGACGACACCCCCGTCTCGGCGACCACCACGGTCCGCCAAGAAGCCTCCCCCACAATGCAGCTGGCAGCCGCCACGGCGCGCTACCTCGACGCGCTACACGCGGCCGCGGAGCACCACCTCAGCCCCGCCACCCTCACCACACTGGAGAAGGGCGCCGAGCAGGCGGTCCCGGGGATCACCGACGACCCGGCGTGGCCGGCTCTGCGGGCGCACCTGGTCCTGCTGGCCGCCACCGGCACCAACCCCCTCACACAGCTTCACAACGCCGCTGACCGCCAAGAGCTCGACACCGCGCGGGACCGGGCCGCGGTCCTCGGGTGGCGCCTGGACGACACAGGCCTGCGCAACGCCGGAACCGGGCCCCTGCCCTGGCTGCCGGCCATCCCCCACGCCCTGCGACAGGACCCGCACTGGGGTGAATACCTCACCCGCCGGGCCGCGCTCGTCACCACACTCACCGCCCAGGTGCGCGACCAGTCCCACCAAGCTCAGGGCGCACCCTCCTGGTGGCGCAGCACCCAGGTAGCACCCGCCCCGGACCTATTCGCCGACCTCACCGTCTGGCGCGCCGCCACCGGCATCCCGGACAGCGACCACCGCGCCACCGGACCCGCCCAACCCGCCAAAGCGCACGCCCTGTGGCAGCGCAGCCTCGAGCACCGCCTCCGCAGCACGCACACCCCCGCAGTGGCCGCCTGGACCGACACCCTGCATCGGCTCGTGCCAGCCGTGCGCGGTGACGCGTTCACCCCGCAGCTCGCCGAACGGCTCACCGCCGTCGCCCGCACCGGCATCGACACCCCCACCCTCCTGATCACTGCCACCGGCGCGCCGCTTCCCGACGACCACGCCGCCTCAGCGTTGTGGTGGCGGATCAGCCGGCACCTCACCCCAGCCGTCGCCCAGTCCGTGGAACACGCCCTGCCGCTGACCCCTGCCTGGGCCGGTCACCTCACCGACACCCTCGGCCCGCAACGCGCCACGGCCCTGCAGGCCGGGACCTGGTGGCCCGCCCTGGTCGCGGTGATCGACCACGCCCTCGCCCGCGGCGAAACCCTCGACTCACTCCTGACCATGGCAACCACCACGGCCGACGACGTCGACGAGTGCCAGTCACTGGTGTGGCGGATCAGCCTCCTCACCCAGCCTCCACCGCTGGAGGTCGAGCCCGCGCCCGAAGAGCGCGACGACGACCTCGAATGGCTCCCACCAACCAACCACAGCCTTCATCTCCACCTCCCGGCGGCCACGCACGGCAGTGCCTCGACGATCGCCGCCGAGGACGTCGACGCCGTGCTCAGACTCGAAATGTTGGCCCGCACCGGCATGGGAGTGCTCGAACCCTCCGACGCCGAAGTTGAGTCGATGGTCGCCAACGCCGCCCAATGGGACCACGAACCGTTCACCCCCCAGCGCGCCGCCCAGGTCAACGCCTTCGCGCGGGACTACTACACCCGCATGCTCGAAACCGGTTGGGCCGGCACGTACCTGCGCGACCGGCTCCGCACCACCGACACACCGCCAGGTGCTGGATACGCCCCACCCGGGTGGACCCACCTGACCGGACACCTGCGCCGCCACGGCGTCACTGACGACGAGATGCTCGCCGCCGGCCTGGCCAGCCGCACTCGCACCGGAGGCCTCATCGACCGGTTCCGTGACCGCCTTGTCCTGCCCATCACGGTCGAGGGCACCGTGGTCGGGTTCGTCGCCCGCCGCAACCCAGACGCCGACGACACCAGCGGACCCAAGTACCTCAACACCCCCACCACAGCCTCGTTCCACAAGGGCGAGATCCTCTACGGGGTGGATCAGAAGCTCATCCAGGCCGGGGCTACCCCAGTTTTGGTCGAAGGGCCCTTGGACGCGCTCGCCGTCACCACCGCCAGCCGCGGGCGCTACCTCGGCGTCGCCCCCCTCGGCACCTCCCTCACCCAAACCCAAGCCCGACAGCTGGCGGCCCTGCACCCTGAACCCGTCGTCGCCACCGACGCCGACCCCGCCGGCCGCGGAGCCGCCGAACGCGCCTACTGGCTCCTCACGCAACACGCCGCCACCCCGGGAGCGGCGAGCCTGCCCGAGCGATCCGACCCCGCTGACCTGCTCCACAACCACGGCGCCGAGGCACTCACCGCTGCCATCGACAACGCGCACCCCCTCGCTGAGGACCTCATCGGGCGACGATTCGCGGCCGGACCGGACGACTCCAGGATCCGCGACATCGCCGCGGTCATGGCGGCGGATGACCCCAGCCGCTGGCTGGCCCTAGCCCGCGACGTGGCCGACCGCACAGGAACTCAATCCAGCCAAGTCCTCACCGAGCTCGCCAAAGCTGCCGCGCGATGGAACCACGACCCCGCCGCCGTCGCCGAACGCCAAGTCACCGCCAACGCCGGCCGAGCACTTAAGACCTCACGCCTTCCCGAGATGCCCTACGAAGCCGAGGCCAGCGATGAATGGAAACAGGCCGTGTCCCCCGCGACGGACGCTGAATCCGAGTCCTGGCAGCGTCCACGCCACCCTGAGCAGACCCCGACCAGCCGACCGCCTTGGCCGATACGCTCCCAGCCTATTCGGCCCTCCATCGGGCGGTGATGACCTGACGGACCAGTCGCCAAACCGACCCTCGAGATGGGGCATTGGCGGCGCAATGACGCAGGTCGGCGCGTTCGCGAAGACGTGCCCGCTGGGGGTAGTTGCCCGTCCCCGCCTGATGGTTGGGGTGGCTCAGCCGATTTCGAGCTGCTGCCTCGCGTTCGCGTACTTCAGCTCGAGACGTGCCCGGTCAGCTGGATCCAAGAGAGCGAGGCGAGCGGGGTCCGTGTTGTCAGCCAGGTCGGCAGCCTTGACCTTCAGTGCGATGGGGTTGGCCCTGACCCGGGCGTACTAGTTGACGCTATCCGTTTCGTCGGGTCGGCGTGTGATGGCGTCGACGGCGATGGCAACCCTTGGGCCGAACTCGTGCTCGACTTCCTCAAGGGTGACCTCGGTGTCCTCGACCACGTCATGCAACCACGCCACGACCACTTCGTCCGCGGTGGGGTTCACCAGGTGCCCGACGACCCGTGCGGGGTGCTCAATATAGGGACGACCAGCCTTGTCGAGTTGCCCCTGATGGGCCCGTGCCGCCATGGTCTTGGCAAGTTGGGCGTCACCCTGGCCGACCACGACGGGTGCGCGCTGCGCGTCGTTAGCGCCATCGTTGGTGTTCACCATCAGCCTCCGTTGTGAAACGGTACCGCGAGACGTCAGTCCTCGAGAGCACTCGAGCGCACCACGGCTGGTCTCACTTCCCAATGCCTCCCTAGCCGTCGCCTGGACCCTGCCCACTTGTGTCCGGGCCGCCCAGCAGGCGGCGCGGAGGCGCACCCTAGGAGCGTGGGTCAGTAACACGCCAGCCGGGCTCCGCTGCTGAGGTGGGCGTTCGGGGGAGAATCTGGCGTGCCTGATGATGACGACGCGCGGGTGTTGTTCAAGCTGAGCGGTGAGTCGGCCGGCCGGGGCCCGGTGCCGGCGGAGCCGGCCGCGGGTGTGCCGGTGAGCAAGACGTTTCGGGCGTTCGCGCCGGGGCAGGACTTGCTGTTGCCGCCGTCGCTGGATGACTGGCTGCCGGCCGAGCACCTGGCCCGGTTCATCGCCGAGCTGGTCGATGAGCACCTTGACCTGTCCCGGATCCACGCCTCGTACACCAGGGCCAAGGGCGCCCCGCCGTACGATCCGCGGTTGATGGTGCGGATCCTGCTGTACGGCTACACCACCGGGGTGCGCTCCTCGCGCCAGCTGGAGGCGGCGTGTGCGGACGTGGTCGCGTTCCGGTGGCTCGCGGCCGGGCAGGACCCGGACTTCCGGTCGATCGCGCGGTTCCGCAAGCGGCACCTGTCCGCGTTGGGGCACCTGTTCACCCAGGCGTTGGCGTTGTGCCAGGCCGCAGGGATGGTCACGCTGGGCCGGGTCGCCCTGGACGGGACGAAGCTGCACGCGAACGCCTCGCGGCGCAAGGCGATGAGCTACGCGCGGATGAGCGAGAAGGAGAAGATCCTGGCCGACGAGGTGTCGCAGCTGTTGGCGCAGGCCGAGGCGATCGACAACAGCGAGGATGCCCGGTTCGGCAAGGACTCGCGCGGGGACGAGCTGCCGCAGGAGCTGCGGCGCCGCGAGTCGCAGCTGGCCAAGATCCGCGAAGCGAAGCAGGCCCTTGAGGACCAGGCTCGCGAGCGCGCCGAGGCCGCGGCCCGGGAGAAGGCCGCCGCGCGCGGTGAGGACGAGGACACCACCGCGCAGCGGGTCGCCGACGCGGCCGCGGCGGCGGTGCCGAAACCGAAGGCGCAGCGCAACTTCACCGACCCGCAGTCGCGGATCATGAAGACCTCCGACGGGTCGTTCCATCAGTGTTTCAACGGGCAGGCGGTTGTCGATGACGGTTATCAGGTGATCGTCGCGGCCGAGGTGACCGACTGCGCCGCAGACGTGGCCAACCTGATCCCGATGACCGAACAAGCCACCGTGAACACCGGCACCGCCCCCGGTGAGGTGCTCGCCGATGCCGGGTACTGCTCGGCCGACAACCTGGCGCAGGCCACCACGGTCAGCGCGGCGAGTGGGACCGAGCTCTTCATCGCCACCGGCCGGTCCAAGCACGACGCGCCGCTGCCGGCTTCCCCGCGAGGCCGGATCCGCAAGGACGCGACGCCGCGCGAGCGGATGGCCCGCAAGCTGACCACCAACAAGGGCCGGGCCGCCTACGCGCGAC
>JBBQWX010000094.1:0-17431 GCA_038210185.1 Actinomycetales bacterium | reverse complement strand
GTGCAACGGTTTTCGCGCCTCTTGTCATGCGATTGGGGATGCCGGTCAAGCATCCGGATGCCGTGCCCCCTCAGCTCGCACCCTCGTCGCGCAGGTGCATCGCGTCGAGGATGCGGTTGAGGTCCTCCACCGAGGCGAACTCCACGGTGAGCCGGCCCTTGCGCTGCCCGAGCGCGATGCGCACCCGGGTCTCGAGCCGGTCGGACAGGTCGGCAGCCAGGTCGTCGAGCTGGGGGCGTCGGGCACCGGCGCGGGGCGCGCGCCGCACGTCGGGGGTGTCGTCATCCCCGAGGGTGACCAGCTCCTCGACCGTGCGCACCGACAGTCCCTCGGCGACGACGCGCTGGGCCATCCGTTCCATCGCCGCAGCATCGGGCAGGCCGAGCAGGGCCCGGGCGTGCCCCGCGCTGAGCACACCTGCCGCGACCCGGCGCTGCACGAGCGGAGGCAGCTTGAGCAGGCGCAGGGTGTTGGAGATCTGCGGCCGTGAGCGATGGATCCGCCGACCGAGCTCCTCCTGGGTGCAGCCGAAGTCGTCGAGCAGCTGCTGGTAGGCAGCCGCCTCCTCGAGGGCGTTGAGCTGGCTGCGGTGGAGGTTCTCGAGCAGAGCGTCGCGAAGGAGGTCGTCCTCCTCGGTCACCTTGATGATGGCGGGGACGACGTCCTTGCCGGCGGCCCGGGACGCGCGCCAGCGCCGCTCGCCCATGATCAGCTCGTAGCGCACCTCGCCCTCGTGGGTACCCTCGGGCACCCGCCGGACGACGACCGGCTGAAGCACGCCGATCTCACGGATCGAGCTGACCAGCTCGGCGAGCTCGTCCTCGTCGAACACGGTGCGCGGCTGGCGCGGGTTGGGCCGGATCTGGTCGATGGGGATCTCGGCGAACTCCGCACCGGGCACGGGCCGGAGCCCGGAACCGGTGTCGGTGTCGGTGTCGCTGGCTCCGTCGACGTCATCGGAGCCCTGCGTGGGCCCCTGACCTGCGGAGTTATCGGCATCCCCGGGCCCCCGGGCGTTGTCGCGGCCCGCCCCGTGCTCGGTCGCGGAGGGGCCGGAGCGCTCCTGGTCACGGAAGAACACGTCGACCGGACGCTCGTTGGTGCCGGCCCCGCTCGGGATCAGGGCGCCCAGGCCACGGCCCAGGGCGCGGCGCTTCTCGCTCATGCGGACTCCTCGGTGCTCTGCCGGGTTGCGCCCCGCTCGGCGACCTCGACGGCCGCCTCGAGGTAGGACAGCGCGCCGCTGCTGTTGGGGTCGTACGTCATCACGGTCTGGCCGTGGCTGGGGGCCTCCGAGATGCGCACCGAGCGCGGGACGCTGGCCCGCAGGGTCTGGTCGGGGAAGTGTTCACGCACCTCGTCCGCCACCTGCGCCGACAGGCGGGTGCGGCCGTCGTACATGGTGAGCAGGATCGTCGACACGTGCAGGTGCGGGTTGAGGTGGTTGCGGATCAGCTCGATGTTCTTCAGCAGCTGCGACACGCCCTCGAGGGCGTAGTACTCGCACTGGATCGGGATGAACACCTCGGTGGCCGCCACGAAGGCGTTCACGGTGAGCAGTCCCAGGCTCGGAGGGCAGTCGATGAGCACGTAGTCGACGCGATCCCCCGAGGCCTCCATCTCGTCGACGTAGGCCGAGACCGCCTTCTGCAGGCGGGTCTCTCGCGCCACGAGGGAGACCAGCTCGATCTCCGCGCCGGCGAGGTCGATGGTGGCGGGCACGCAGGTCAGGCCCGGCACGTCCGGGCACTGCTGCACGACCCCGGCCATCGGCCGACCGTCGACGAGCACGTCGTAGACGCTGGGCACCTCGGCGTGGTGCTCGATGCCCAGAGCCGTACTCGCGTTGCCCTGCGGGTCCAGGTCGATGACCAGGACGGTGCTGCCGGCCTGGGCGAGCGCCGCGGCGACGTTGACGGTGGTCGTCGTCTTGCCTACGCCGCCCTTCTGGTTGGCCACCGTCATCACCCGCGTACGCGAGGGGCGCGGAACCGTGCGGCCACTGAGCGTGATCCGCTTCCGTGCGTCGGCGGCAACCGCCGCGGCCAGTGGGGTCTGCCTGTCCGCGCCGGGCATCGCCGCGGCTATCTCGGCGCGCACCTCGGTGTCGTCGGAGGTCGGGGAGTCCAGGCGGACCTCTCGGGTGCCGGTGGCGACCGGCTTGGTGGTGCTGTCGCCTGGAACCGCCCGCGGTGGCGCCTCGGCGGGCGTAACGGCTCCGATGTCCTCGCCGGATGCCGGGTCGGGCTCGCGCGTGCTGGGTGTCCTGCGAGAAACGTTGTCGGGGCCGGGCCAGCCCAGCGGGCTGGTCGGGGGGCCGGGAAGCTGGGGAAAGCCCAGGCCGGGGGCCGCCACGCGTGTTTCGGCGGCCTCGATCACTGACGTCACTCCATCACCTTCGTCGTGGAACAGGGGCGCGCCAATCCAACCTCACGGGGCCTCGACACGCCAAAGCACGACGTCGGCCGAGATGACGGGGCGGCGCACCGCCCTGCCGTGGACGGCAGGGTCGGCATCGGCCCCCGTTTCACGTGAAACATCGCACCCTTCCCGCCGTCATCCTGCTCTGGTCGCCCGATGCCCTCGCCGGGGGGCGCGCGCCGCGGCGCAGCCCCGTCGCGGCGATCCCACCAGATCTGAGCGGCCTCCTGATCGCGGGTCGGCCACCGGGTCTGACCCGCCGGGCTGGCTGACTCGAGGCAATCCTCTGGTGCAGGAGGCCCGGGGTTCACCTCGACCCGGATCGACCCCCCCCCTGATTCGAGTGATGTTTCGGCCTGCGACACCACCGTTTCACCTCGACCCGGATCGACCCCCACTGATTCGAGGTGATTCCCTGGCCTGCGACACCACCGTTTCACCTCGAATGCGGTCACGGCGCAGCGCGGGCCTTTGCGGCGCCATCGCCGGTCGACGTGGAGACGCCCTCGACGTCGAGCGCCAGGCCCGTCAAGGCCAGATCGACCACGGGCTTCCCCCCACGCCACACGGGGTGGCCGCCATCGCCCGCATAGAGGACTGCACGGTGCCGACGTTGCACGACCCACGACTGCACGGTGCCACCCCGAGCCAACCCACCCGGGCCCGAGGTGCTGGGGTGCTGCTGGCGATGTTTCACGTGAAACATCGCGCCCTCACCTTCGCCCTGCCGCCATTGCCCCGGCGCTTCCCCTTGGCCGTCGCCGGGCGCGATGCTCTGCACCGGCGACTCTCGGGCCACTCGCACCCCGACGGTCTTCGCCACCCCAACACCGGGGCCCAGTGCCCATCAAGCCACCACATCGCACGGCACTGCTGCCCGGGAAGACACGGGCGAATTCAACGCGCGTAGCGAGCCGTCCGCAACGTTTCACGTGAAACATCAGGCCTCAGCCGGCTCAGCGCGGAGCCCGACCGCTCGATCCCAGCGTGCGCTTGGCCCGTGGGGACCGCCTAGCCGCCGTTGGTCGGAAGTGCAGGTCGATGGTGAGCACCGGCTCGTCGAGCAGGTCGGCTCCGTGTTCGCTCACGGTGGCCGCGACCAACCCTAGGCGCTCGAGCGCCCTGCGGTCCTGCGACAGCTCCTGCGCTGCCGAGCGCCCCTTCATTGCAATGAGGGCGCCGCCAGGCTCCAGCAACGGCACACACCAGCGCGCCAGCTTGTCCAGACGCGCCACGGCCCGCGCCGTGACGAAGGGTGCGGCGAGCGTTCCAGCCAGCTCCTCGGCCCGACCCCGATGCACGGTCACCGAGTCGAGGCCGAGCTCCTCGACCACCCCAGTGAGCCACTGGGCGCGACGCAGCATCGGCTCGACGAGGTGCACCTCGAGGTCGGGCCGCACGATGGCCAGGGCGACGCCCGGCAACCCCGCCCCCGATCCCACGTCGACCACCCGTGCAGATGCGGGGAAGGCGTCGCCGACGACCGCGCAGTTGAGCACGTGCCGCTCCCACAGTCGGGGTACCTCGCGGGGGCCGATCAGCCCGTGGCTGACGCCGGTGTCGGCGAGGATCTCGGCGAACCGGACGGCGAGAGGCATCCGGTCACCGAACAGACCAGCCGCACTTGGGGGTGCGGCTGGTGCTGGCAACGGGGGCTCCGGACGGTCGTCCGGCCCGTCATGTTTCACGTGAAACGTGGCCTCACGCCGGGAGGATGACGACGAAGCGGCGCGGTTCGGCGCCCTCTGACTCCGAGACCAGTCCAGCCGCGAGCACCTCGTCGTGCACGACCTTGCGCTCGAACGCCGTCATCGGGCTGAGCGGCTTGCGCTCCCCAGTCCTCCGCACCTCGTCGATGACCTCCTTGGCCAAGGTCACCAGGGTCGCGCGACGCTCGGCTCGGTGGCCCGCGACATCGAGCATCAGCCGGCTGCGCTCGCCGGTGGCGGACTGCACGGCCAGCCGGGTGAGCTCCTGCAGGGCGTCGAGCACCTGGCCGTTCTGGCCGACCAGGCGCCGGGGCACCCGACCGTCCTCGGAGTCGACGACCGAGACCGCCGCACGGTCTCCGTCGATGTCGACGTCGATGTCACCGTCGAGGTCGCAGATGTCGAGCAGGGTCTCGAGGAAGTCCGCCGCCACCTCGCCCTCGCGCTCGAGCTGGCCGCGCCGATTGCTCGGTGCCCGCGCTGCCGGGACGCCGCCGGAGGGCATGTCGTCGACGTCGGACACATCGTCCACGTCGTCGACGTCGGACACATCGTCGACGCCACTGCCATCAGCGTCACCATCATCATCAGTGTCACCGTCATCGGTGTCACCGTCATCAGTGTCGCGGTCGTCGTCGATACTCCGGTCATCTGGCTCGCTGACCTGGGCAGACGTGGGGTGATGGACCGTACCGGCCTCCTCGGCATCCGCCGCCGGTTCGGTGCTCACGTGGTCCTGGGTGAGGTTTTCGCTCATGGTTTCTCCTGCGATCAGGGGGATCAGGTCGTGGGGGGCTTGGCCGCGTCGCCGGTGTTCTTCCCGGCCGCCTTGGGGCCGCCCGGCTTCTGGCCGTTCTGCCCGGTCGGCTTCGCTCCGGCCTGCCCAGTCGGCTTCGCACCGGTCTGCCCGGTCGGCTTCGCACCGGTCTGCCCAGTCGGCTTCGGGCCGGCAGGCTTGTTCTTCTTGCGCTTCTTGGAGGCCGGCTGCTGTCGCTGGCCGGACTGCCGAGCCTCCTCGGCGGCCTCCGCCGCCTCTGCTTCGGCCTTGGCCTTGGCTGCGTCGAACCCCGGGATCGGCTTGCCCTTGCGCTCCAGGCGCGCGTGGTAGGCCTTCTCCGCGGCCGAGCCGGGTGCCGGCATCCGCCGGATCACGTAGAACTGCTGGCACATCGACCACACGTTGGTGGTGAACCAGTAGATGAGCACACCGATCGGGAAGTTGACACCCGACACCGCGAAGACCACCGGCAGCACGTACAGGAGCAGCTTCTGCTGCTTGGCGAAGGGGTTGTCCAGGGCCGAGGCCGGCATGTTCTTGGTCATCAGCTGGCGCTGGGTCAGGAACGTCGTGGCCGACATCAGCACGATCAGCACGCTGGTGACGATCTTGACGTTGAGCGCATCCGACCCCAGGAATGTCGCGGACAGCGACGCGCCGAAGAGGGTCGCGGACTCGAACTGCTCGGCCACCGGCTGGGTGATCGGCCCGATCGTCGCGGTCTGCCCCTTGGCGACCTCGTCGAGGCCGTTGAGCACCCGGAACAGGCCGAAGAAGAACGGCGACTGCACCAGGATCGGCAGACAGGAGCTGAAGGGGTTGGTCCCCTCCTTCTTGTAGAGCTGCATCGTCTCCTGGGTCATCGCCTGGCGGGACTCGGGGTCGCTCTTGCCCTTGTACTTCTTCTGGATCTTCTGCAGCTCGGGCTGGATCATCTGCATCTTGCGCGACGCCATGATCTGCTTGACGAACAGCGGGATCATCGCCGCACGCATGACCAGGACGAGACCGACGATCGACAACGCCCAGGTCCACCCCGAGGCGGGGTCCATCCCGATCGTGGTGAAGGCTTGGTGGAAGCCGAACATGATCCACGCCACGAGCCACTCGATCGGGGCCATGATCGTGTTGAACAAGTCGCCCATGTCGTCCTTAAGGCTGTGCCGGCCGGAGCCGGCGGGTTGAAGTCACGGTCGTGACGGGGTCAGGGGATGTCGTGCGGGCCGGCGCCCGCGGGATGCCGGTGCGCCGGGTCGTCGCCGACACCGCGGGGTCCGGTGGTGCCGGGCATCGGCCGACCGGTTTCAGGGTCGCGCAGCGGTACGTGGTCGACCCCACCGGGGGTCCACGGGTGGCAGCGACCGAGCCTGCGGGCCGCCATCCACGATCCCCGTAGGACGCCGTAGCGCTCGAGCGCGGTCACGGCGTACGCCGAGCACGACGGGTAGTAGCGGCAGGTGGGGGGACGCATCGGGGAGATGAGCCGTTGGTAGCCCCGTATCAGCAGGATCAGGGGCGCCGCCATCATCCGACCGATGCTCACGCCACCCCCCCCCAACGGGCAATAACCTTGTGCAACAACGGATCCAGAGCAACTGCGAGTTCCCCGAACGTCGCCGCAGCAGCCGGCGGGTTGGCTCGCACGACCAGGTCGAGCCCATCGGGGATGCCGGGGAGCCGGGCGGCGACCAGGGCCCGGAGCCGGCGCTTGGTGCGGTTGCGGACCACGGCCCCACCGACGGCCTTCGACACGACGAAACCGACCCGCGGCGGATGACCTGCACGCGCGTCGGTCGAGGTGGCGTGGACCACGAGCAGCCTGGAGCCGGCTCGGCAACCCCCGGAGGAGCGCACCGCCGACGTGAAGTCCGCCCGCTCGCGCAGTCGGTTCGGCGCCGGCAGCACCGCCGACCTCAGGCGGAGAGCTCGGAGCGGCCCTTGCGGCGACGGGCGGCGAGGATGCTGCGACCCGCGCGGGTGCGCATCCGCAGACGGAAGCCGTGGGTCTTGGCCCGACGGCGGTTGTTGGGCTGGAAGGTCCGCTTGCTCACGATGTTCTCTCATCTGCGCTGGTGGGCCCGAAGGCCCGGTGGTCGGGGAGCCGGTGGCTGTCGGCTGCCATCGGAAACCCATGACCTTCGCGGGGAAGCAGCGCCGTCGCGGGCGCGGGTCACGGGCATGCGAAAACAGCCGAACCACAGGCCCGTTAACGGTACGCGAGAGCGGCCACGGGGGTCAAACCAGCGCAAGCGGTACCCCGGCCCGGGAAAACGCCTTAGGATCGCACGGAGCACGGCCCGCCACCCCGCACGACACACCCCGGCGCCAGCACGGCCTACCCACAACCTGTGGACAACCATGTGGACGGGACTGAAGTCCCGGAGGCTGGGCACCGAGGACACACCCGGTGGGCATCGAAAGGGATGGGGACGCGAGTGGCGGACGCGACGATGACCCAGTTGTGGCGCACGACCCTCGACGTGCTCGACTCCGACGGGATCCCGGTGCAGCAGCGGGCGTTCCTGTCGCTGGCCCGGCTGGTCGGTCTGCTCGACGACACCGCCCTGATCGCCGTGCCCAACGACTTCACCAAGGACATCGTCGAGACCCGGCTGCGCGACCGGGTCACCGCGACCCTGGGCGGCCAGCTCGGGCGTGACGTGCGGCTCGCCGTCACCGTCGACCCCTCCCTGGCCGAGGCACCACCGCTCGACGAGGACGAGGAGCACGACCTGCGGGCCGCCGACCGGCGCCGCCAGATCGACGACCTCGACATCGGCGAGGACGAGGTCGACGGAACCGAGACCTCCGCGTTCGCCCGCAACGTTGCACACCACGGCGCGGCCGACGCCTACCGCGGACCGAAGCGCAACGGCATCCCCGGGCTGGTCGAGGTGCCAGGGGCACGCCGCCCCCGCCCCAACAGCCAGCAGCCCGAGCAGGTCGAGCTGACCCGGCTCAACCCGAAGTACACGTTCGACACCTTCGTCATCGGGGCGAGCAACCGGTTCGCCCACGCGGCGGCGGTCGCGGTCGCCGAGGCACCGGCCAAGGCGTACAACCCGCTGTTCATCTACGGCGACTCGGGCCTGGGCAAGACCCACCTGCTGCACGCCATCGGGCACTACGCCCGCAACCTCTTCCCGCACGTCAAGGTGCGATACGTGAACTCCGAGGAGTTCACCAACGACTTCATCAACAGCATCCGCGACGACAAGGCGGCCAACTTCCAGCGCCGCTACCGCGACGTCGACGTGCTGCTCATCGACGACATCCAGTTCCTCCAGGGCAAGGTGCAGACGCAGGAGGAGTTCTTCCACACCTTCAACACGCTGCACAACGCGAACAAGCAGGTCGTCATCACCAGCGACGTGCCGCCCAAGCTGCTCAGCGGGTTCGAGGCCCGCATGCGCAGCCGCTTCGAGATGGGCCTGCTCACCGACGTGCAGCCCCCCGACCTCGAGACGCGGATCGCGATCCTGCGCAAGAAGGCCATCCAGGAGCGCCTGTCGGTGCCCGACGACGTGCTCGAGTTCATCGCCTCACGGATCTCGACCAACATCCGCGAGCTCGAGGGTGCGCTGATCAGGGTCACCGCCTTCGCGAGCCTGAACCGCCAACCCGTCGACATGAGCCTGGCCGAGATCGTGCTGCGCGACCTGATCCCCGACGACGCCTCGAGCCAGGTGACTCCGGCCACGATCATGGCCCAGACCGCCGCCTACTTCGGTCTCACCCTCGACGACCTGCAGGGGCAGTCGCGCTCCCGGGTGCTCGTCACCGCCCGCCAGATCGCGATGTACCTGTGCCGCGAGCTCACCGACCTCTCGCTGCCCAAGATCGGCCAGCAGTTCGGCGGCCGCGACCACACCACGGTGATGCACGCCGACAAGAAGATCCGCCAGCTGATGGCCGAGCGGCGCGCGATCTACAACCAGGTGACCGAGCTGACGAACCGGATCAAGCAGCAGTCGCACTGAGGCCGACCGCGCGGCGCTCCCCCGGTTGTCCACAGGCTGTCCACACGCTGCGTCATGACTTTGTCGAACCTGCGTTCCGCCCACACGGGCACCGGACCCGGCGGATGCCGGACCCGCCCGTGTTTCGAGGAGGTAACGCAGGCGTCCACCTCCTGTGGGGAACCCTGTGGACAACTCCCCCGGCAACCAGGTGTCACACGTGTCCCGACCGGGGTTGTCCACAGCTCCTGTGGACGACTGTGGAGAAGCAGCGTGTCGGGGTGGACGCCGCGGGACCTCGAGGTGGACGGCCTGTGAACGCCGGCCGGCCGTCAACACCCCTCGCCAGCCGTCCACGGACTCGTCCACCGCTCGTCCACACCCGGGATCGCCGCGGCGACCTGCACCGACGTTGCCGCGTCCACAGGATCCACAGCTCCTACCCCTACGACGAGATCCCTCCACCTCTGATCCGGCCCCGAGAACGACCCGAACGACACGACCTCCGGCCCGGTGCCCGGCCTGCGGCGGATCAGGTACCGCGGGAACAGGGCGTGCACTAGTGTCATGACCCCGCCTGCGTCGGCGCGCTCCGAGCGCGCTCGACACCGCATCGGGGTCACAGGTGTGCACGAGCAGGGCGCGACATCCTCGCGCCGGACGAAGGTGGTAAGTCGTGAAGTTCCGCGTCGAGCGCGACGTCCTGGCCGAGGCGGTCACCTGGGTGGCGCGTGGCCTGCCCGCCCGCCCCCCGGTGCCGGTGCTCGCCGGCATCCTCCTCAAGGCCGACGACGACGGCACGCTGACCCTGTCGGCCTTCGACTACGAGGTCTCGGCCAAGATCACCGTTGCCGCCGAGGTCGCCGAACCCGGCACCGTGCTCGTGCTCGGACGGCTGCTCGCCGACATCTCGCGCAACCTGCCCGACCGACCGATCGACGTGGCCACCGACGGCTCGAAGGTGCAGGTCACCTGCGGGTCCTCGCGGTTCAGCCTGCTGCTGATGCCGGCCGACGACTACCCCACCCTGCCGTCCTCCCCCGAACCCAGCGGCTCGATCGACGGGCACCTGTTCACCCAGGCCGTGGCCCAGGTGTCGGTGGCCGCCGACCGTGGCGACACCCTGCCGATCCTCACCGGGGTGCGGGTCGAGATCGAGGGCGACACCATGACGCTGCTCGCCACCGACCGCTACCGCCTCGCCATGCGCGAGCTGCACTGGAACCCCACGTCGACCGACGCCAGCCATGTCGTGCTCATCCCGGCGCGCACGCTGTCCGACACCGCTCGCTCGCTCGGTGCCAGCGGCTCCATCGACGTCGCCCTCGGCACTGCGGCGGGCGGCGACGGGCTGGTCGGCTTCGAGGCCGGTCAGCGCCGCACCACCACCCGCCTGCTCGACGGCGAGTACCCCAAGGTCTCCTCGATCTTCCCCACGACCTCCGAGACCGAGTCGGTCATCAGGACCGCCGACCTGGTCGAGGCGGTCAAGCGCGTCGCCCTGGTCGCCGAGCGCAACACGCCGGTGCGGCTGCGGTTCAGCGAGGGCCAGGTGGCCATCGAGGCCGGCGCCGGCGACGACGCCCAGGCCTCCGAGGCCGTCGAGGCCGTGCTGACCGGTCCCGAGATCGAGATCGCCTTCAACCCCACCTACCTGCTCGACGGCCTCGGTGCCGTGGGCACGCCCTACAGCCGCATCTCGTTCACCCAGGCCTCGCGGCCCGCGGTGCTCTCGGGCCAGGCGCAGGAGGACGGCGAGGCGGACACCTCGTACCGCTACGTGCTCATGCCCGTTCGTTTCGCGTCCTGACCGGCCATTTCCGGATGCCGCGGGCGTAGCGTTCGCTGCGAACCGCCACAGTCCGCTTGCCGCACCACACACCACGAGGAGTCTTCGAGATGCAGCTGGGTCTGGTCGGTCTGGGAAAGATGGGCGGCAACATGCGCGAGCGGCTGCGCCGCGCGGGGCACGAGGTCGTCGGTTTCGACCGCAACAAGGCCGTCTCGGATGCTCGCTCGCTCAGCGACATGGTGTCAAAGCTGCAGGGTCCGCGGGTGGTGTGGATCATGGTCCCGCACGGCGCGCCGACCCGTGACACGGTGCTCAAGCTCGCCGACCTGCTCGACAGGGGCGACCTGGTCATCGACGGTGGCAACAGCAAGTTCACCGACGACATCGAGAACGAGAAGCTGCTCAAGGCCAAGGGCATCGGCTACCTCGACTGCGGTGTCTCCGGCGGCATCTGGGGCCTCGACAACGGCTACGGCCTCATGGTCGGCGGGACGGCCGCCAACGTGAAGAAGGCGATGCCGGTCTTCGATGCGCTGCGCCCGCAGGGCCCGCGCGACGAGGGCTTCGTGCACGCCGGCAAGGTCGGCGCCGGGCACTACACGAAGATGGTGCACAACGGCATCGAGTACGGCCTGATGCAGGCCTACGCCGAGGGCTACGAGCTGCTGCAGAAGAAGGACATCGTCGAGAACGTGCCCGGGGCCTTCAAGGCGTGGAGCCGGGGCACCGTGGTGCGGTCCTGGCTGCTCGACCTGATGGTCAAGGCGCTCGAGGAGAACCCCGCGCTCGACGACGTCTCGGACTACACCGTCGACTCGGGCGAGGGCCGGTGGACCGTCGAGGAGGCGCTGAACCTGTCGGTGCCGATGCCGGTCATCTCGGCCTCGCTGTTCGCCCGGTTCGCCTCACGCCAACAGAGCTCGCCGACGATGCAGGCCGTGGCCGCGCTGCGGGGGGAGTTCGGCGGGCACCAGGTCATGTCGATCGCCGAGGGCGAGACGCTGCGCAGCGAGGCCACCGCCGGCCCCGCGTCGGCGGCCGCCACGAAGAGCAAGGCCGCGCGCAAGGAGAAGCCGCCGAAGTCACCGGCGACCGCGGCGGCCAAGGGTCGCAAGGCCGCCCACGCCGGGCCGTCGTCGGGTGCCGGCTCGACGACGTCGGGCGGCACCGGTGCGTCATCCGCCGGGCCGACCTCGGGTACGGGCTCGACGCGGAAGCGCGCCGCCGGGAAGAGCTGAGCGCCGGGTGCACGTCCGGCACCTCACGGTCGTCGACTTCCGCAGCTACACCAGTGCGGAGCTGCCGCTCGACCCGGGAGTGACCACCATCGTGGGGCTCAACGGCCAGGGGAAGACCAACCTGGTCGAGGCGCTGGGCTACCTCGCGTCGCTCTCGAGCCACCGGGTCGCGACCGACGCCCCGCTCGTGCGGTTCGGCGCGAGCCAGGCCGTGGTGCGTGGTCTGGTGGTGCGTGACGGGCGCGAGACGCTCCTCGAGCTCGAGATCACTCCGGGCCGCGCCAACCGGGCCCGGATCAACCGCTCGCCGCTGCCGCGTCCGCGCGACGTGCTCGGCACCCTGCGCACCGTGCTCTTCGCCCCCGAGGACCTCGCACTCGTCAAGGGTGACCCCGGCGAGCGCCGTCGCTTCCTCGACGAGCTGCTCGTCGCCCGGCAGCCGCGGTGGTCCGGGGTGCGCGCCGACTACGACAAGATCCTCAAGCAGCGGGGGGCGCTGCTGAAGTCGGCTGCGCCGGTCCTCCGGCGAGGCGGGCGCCGAGGTGCGCGGCCGGCATCCGCCGAAGGCAGTGACGTTGCGGCAGAACGTGACTCGGCGTTGCACACGCTGGATGTCTGGGACTCGCACCTCGCCGAGGTGGGGTCGCAGCTGTTGTACGCTCGGCTGCGCCTGCTGCGCGACCTCGCGCCGTACCTCGGCAAGGCCTACGACGAGGTGAGCGCCGGCCAGTCCGATGCCCGGGTGGCCTACAAGTCCTCGCTTCGTGAGGAGACGGCCGCCCGCATCGCGGCCGGGGAGGTGCCCGAGGTCGACGAGCTGCGCACCGAGATCCTCACCTCGCTGGCGGAGGTGCGTGGTCAGGAGGTCGAGCGCGGCGTGTGCCTGGTCGGGCCACACCGCGACGACGTGGTGCTCACCCTCGGTGAGCTGCCGGCCAAGGGGTACGCCAGCCACGGGGAGTGCTGGTCCTTCGCGCTCGGGCTGAAGATCGCCGCCTACCAGCTGCTGCGTCACGACCTCGGTGACGACCCGGTGCTGGTACTCGACGACGTCTTCGCCGAGCTCGACTCCGGGCGACGCGGGCGGCTGGCCGCGATGATCGGCGACTGCGAGCAGGTGATCATCACCGCTGCGGTGCCCGAGGACGTGCCGGCCGAGCTCACCGGCCGCACGTATGCCGTGAGCCGGGGGGCGGTGGTCGAGCGTGCCTGACGAGGTGCTCCCGGTCGGCGATCCCGAGGACGGTTCCGGCACGAGCGACCCCACCGACGCCGCGCTGCCGGGGATCGGTGATGCCGGCGAGGCCGCGGCGGCAGCCCTCGCCCGGGCCCGCGCTGCGGCCAAGGCCAAGGGCCTGCGTCCAGGGCTGCGCCCGCGTCGGCGCACCAAGGACGTGCCGATCGGTGACCGGTCGGTGACCGGTCGCGACCCGAAGCTGCTCGGTGACCAGCTCGACCAGTTCGTGACCGAGCGCGGGTGGGCCGTCGACGTCGCCGTCGGGGCCGTCATCGGGCGCTGGTCGCAGATCGTCGGCGCCGAGATCGCCCGGCACTGTGCGCCGGTCGACTTCGTCGACGGCGTGCTCACCGTGCGGGCCGACTCCACCGCCTGGGCGACCCAGCTGCGCCTGCTCTCCTCCAGCCTGCTGGCCCGGCTCGCGCAGGATGTCGGCGAGGGCACGGTGGCTGAGCTGCGGGTCGTCGGCCCGGGCGCGCCCAGCTGGTCGCGCGGGCTTCGCCGGGTGCAGGACGGCCGGGGCCCGCGCGACACCTACGGCTGACCGGCCCGACCCGCCGCGCAGCCCAACCACCCCGCAGCCCAACCACCCGCGAAGTCAGGAGCACTTCGCTGAGTCAGGGCCGTATACGACCCTGATCCCGCGAAGTGCTCCTGACTTCGCGGAACGGGGCCTCGACGAGACGGGTCGAGGGCGGCAGGATGCCGGGCATGACTGCGACGCCGGATGCCGTGGACCGCTACCTCGAGACCGCCCCCGAGACCGGGCGGGTCTACTACCTGGCCCTGCGCGACCTCGTGCTCCAGCACGCGCCCGGGGCCACCGAGACACTGTCGTACACCATGCCGACGTTCGTGGTCGACGGCCACCGCCTGCTGCACGCCTCGGCGTGGAAGGAGCACCTGGCCATCTACCCGCCGCCGCCGGCGCAGGACCTCGACGCCGAGACGACCGCCGCGCTCGACGCACACAGCTCGGGGGCCAGCACGCTCAAGCTGCTCTATCGCGAAGAGTGGCCGGCCGCGCTGGTCGACGCCGTCGTGCGCGCCCACGTCGCCCGGGTGGCCGCTGGCCGCTGACCCACCCACGTCTTTTCCGCGGAGTCAGGAGCACTTCGCCGAGTCAGGGCCGTATACGACCCTGATCCTGCGAAGTGCTCCTGACTTCGCGAGAGTCACCGGAGGTCGAGGCCTCCGCGAAGCACGTCGAGCGCCATCCGAACCTGCTGTTCATAGGCCTGGCGCGGGTCACGGAAGGTGTCGGCGCCATACTGGCCGAACACCTCCAGGCTGGTGGCTCCGACGAGCGTGGCCCACACCAGGAGCGTCCTCGAGAGCACCGCCGGGTGGGCGTCCAGCCCGACCTCGGCGCCGATGACACGCAGGTCACCGGCGAGCGGCTCGGGCGGGTCGTGCGGTGCGGGCCGGTCGGGCACGTCGCCGCGGGACACCCCCTCGGCCACCAGGGCGAGCAGGATGCCGACCACGCGCGTCCCCGGCTCGGTGGTCACCTCGGGCGGCGCCGCGTAGCCGGGCACCGGGCTGCCGTAGAGCAGCGCGTACCGGCTGGGCTCGGCGGCGGCCCACGCCCGGAAGGCGTGCGCCGCGGCGAGCAGCCGGTCGGGCCAGCGCTGGTCAGCGGCCTCCGTGACCGCCGCCGCAACGGCATCCGCCTGGGCGTCGTAGGCGTCGACGAGCAGCAGGGTGAGCAGCTCGTCGCGGTTGGCGACATAACGGTAGACCGCCGACGACACCATGCCGAGGTCGCGCGTGACCGCCCGCAGCGACAGCCCGGCCGCGCCGTGCTGGGCCAGGTGCTGCCGGCCGATCTCCAGGACGCGGGTGGTGACGTCCTCCCGGCGGCGGGTACGGGTTGTGGGCATGACGGCATCCTGCCACAAAAGCGAGAGCACTGCTCTTGACAGAGGAGGGCGGGCGCATCACAGTTGGAAGCAGCGAAACGAGAGCGCTGCTCTCACGAAACCCAGGGAGAACGCCATGAACCAGCCGACGAACGACTCCACCACTTCCGCACCGGTCGACCCGGCGCGCTACGTCGCCCCCGGGGGCCGGATGGACGCCTGGTCCGCGGCCGCGGTGCGGTGGCTGACGGCCCACGGCATCAGCGCGTACGGCTCGCGGGTGCTGGTGGTGCGCGGCCGGACGTCCGGCGAGCGGCGCAGCACCGCGGTCAACCTCCTCGAGCTCGAGGGCGAGCGCTACCTCGTGGCCCCGCGCGGCAACACGCAGTGGGTGCGCAACGCCCGGGCCGCGGGCACCGCTGAGCTGCACCTGGGCAGGCGAGCCGAGGTCGTCGAGCTCGTCGAGCTGCCGGCCGACCGGCGCGTGCCGGTGCTGCGGGTCTACCTCGCCCGGTGGGGCTGGGAGGTCGGCCGGTTCGTCGAGGGCCTGTCGAAGACGTCGACCGACGCCGAGATCGCGGCCGTGGCCCCCGGGATGCCGGTCTTCTCGGTTCGTGCGACGGCGTGACGCCCGAGTTGGGTGCTCAGGTGGCGGCCCGGGCAGCCACCTGGGCACCCAACTCGAGGTGAAGTGGCTAGGGTCGGGCCCGTGAGCGACGCACTGGTGCACCGGGCCGACGACGACCGCATCGCGGTGCTCACCCTGGACTCGCCCGGCAACCGCAACGCGCTCTCCCGCCGCCTGGTCGCCGACCTCACCGAGCAGCTGGCCGAGGCCGGGGCCGACGAGTCGCTGCACGGCGTGCTGCTGCGCTCGTCGCACCGGGTCTTCTGTGCCGGCGCCGACCTCAAGGAGGCTGCGACCGTCGACATGGTCGAGGCGGCTCGCGGCATCGTCGCGCTCCAGCGCGCCATCGCCGACCTTCCGGTGCCGGTCGTGTGCCGGCTCGACGGCCCGGTGCGCGCCGGCGGTCTGGGGCTGGTGGCGTCCGCCGACCTCGTCGTCTGCCGCGACGACGGAACCTTCGCCCTCACCGAGGTGCGGCTCGGCCTCGCGGCCGCCACCATCTCCATCCCGTTGCGGGCCCGGCTGAGCCCGCGCGGGGCATCCGACTGGTTCCTCACCGGCCGCGCAGTGGGGGCGCACGAGGCGCGCGAGGCAGGGCTGGTGACCCACGTGGTACCGGCCGAGGAGGTGGATGCCGCGGTCGGTCGCGTGCTCGACGACCTGCGCGCCGGCGCACGGCAGGGCCTGGTCGAGGCCAAGCGACTGCTCAACACCGACCTGGTCGCGGCGCTCGACGAGCACGGCGACGAGATGGCCCGCCTCAGCGGGTTGCTCTTCCACTCGGCCGTGGCCCAGGAGCGGATGGCGGCAGCGCTGCGCGGCTGAGCCCCCCTCGGCGAGGCGGCGGATGGCGGCAGCGCTGCGCGGCTGAGCCCCCCTCGGCGAGGCGGGTGCCGAGGTGCTCGGCGAGACACGGGCGGGTGCCCGACGTTCCCGTGTGAGGAACGTGCGTGGTCGCGCCCCCCGCCCTCGGCGACTCTCAGTGTGGGACGGCACGGCGCCGTCCCTCCACTGAACGCAAGGGAGCGCCAGTGCCGACCGTGACGATCCACCCCACGGGCGAGGTCGTCTACCTCGAGCCCGGAGAGACCGTGCTCAGCGGTCTCTACAAGGCGGGGTTCGCCTACACGGTCGGCTGCCGGCGCGGTGGCTGCGCGGTCTGCAAGGTCGACAGCCGATCCGGCAAGTTCGACTACAACCATCCCGTCGCCGACACGGTCATCACCGATGCCGAGCGCCACGACGGCACCTGCCTGAGCTGCCGCGCCGTTCCCCGGACCGACGTCACCATCGAGCTCCGGGGCGAGCACGTGCGCCTCGTCAGCACCTTCCTGCACCAGATCAACGACAGGGCCCGGCAGCGCGCCGAGGCCTACGCAGCCGCGTCCTCCCCGGCCGGCACCACCCACAAGGAGTAGCAATGGGAGTCATGAGGTTGGGCTACGCCCATGTCCGCGTCACGGACATGGCCGAGGCCAAGGAGCACTACGCCAACACGATGGGTCTGTACGAGACCCACGCCGAGGGCAACAAGGTGTACTACAAGGCCTGGGACGAGTGGGACCACCACTCCGTCGTCCTCGAGGAGGGTGGCGTCGGCCTGGTCAAGTTCGGCTGGAAGGTCGAGAACCCCAGCGACATCGACGACATCGAGGCCAAGGCCACGGCCTTCGGCGTCACCGTCGAGCGGATGAGCAAGGGCGAGAACCCGGAGATCGGCGACGGCATCCGGTTCACGACCCCGTCCGACCACGTCTTCGAGGTCTACCACGAGGCCACCTGCGTCGGCACCGAGGTCGGCACCCAC
>JBBQWX010000093.1:0-17718 GCA_038210185.1 Actinomycetales bacterium | reverse complement strand
AGAACCTCGAAGGAGCCCAGTCATGAAGCTCGTCACCGCCATCATCAAGCCCCACCAGCTCGACGAGGTGAAGGAGGCCCTCGAGGCCTTCGGCATCCAGGGCATGACGATCAGCGAGGCGCACGGCTACGGGCGCCAGCGCGGTCACAGCGAGGTCTACCGCGGAGCCGAGTACACCGTCGACTTCGTGCCGAAGAGCCGCCTCGAGGTGCTCGTCGACGACATGGACGCCTCCTCGGTGGTCGACGTCATCCTCAAGGCCGCCCAGACCGGCCGCATCGGCGACGGCAAGATCTGGGTCATCCCGGTCGAGGACGTCGCCCGGGTCCGCACCGGAGAGCGCGGCGTCGAGGCGCTCTGAGCATGTCCACCCCCTCGAGCGGGATCGGCTCCCGACGGCTCGACCTGGCCGGCACCCGCGACTTCGCCGTCGCGGGTGCGGGCCCGGCCCGTCGGGCGGCCCTGTCCGCGTTCAACCGCGGGTGGCTCGCCGACGTCTGGCGGGTCGCGACCGGCGGGGCGCAGGTGGAGGGGATCGCGCTCGCCGCGGTCGGCAGCATCGGCCGCGGCGACGCGGGGCCGCTCAGCGACTACGACCTCGTCCTGCTCCACTCCGAGCGCTCGCTCCCGGCCAAGGAGCTCACCGCGCTCGCCGACCGCATCTGGTACCCCATCTGGGATGCCGGCGTGCGCCTCGACCACAGCGTCCGCACCGTCACGCAGTGCCGGCAGGTGGCGGCCGCCGACCTCACGGCCGCCGTCGGCCTGCTGGACCTCGCCCCCCTCGCCGGCGACGAACAGCTCGTCGCCGCGGCCCGGTCCACCGTCGCCCACGACTGGCGGGGCAACGCCCGCAAGCGCCTGCCTCAGCTCGTCGAGGCGGTCGTCTCCCGCCACCAGCGGCAGGGCGACCTCGCGCAGTCCATCGAGCCCGAGCTCAAGGAGGCGCATGGCGGCCTGCGCGACCTGACCGTGCTCTCGGCCCTCGCCGAGGCGTGGCTCGCCGACCGCCCGCACGGCGGCGTGGATGCCGCGCACGCCCTCCTGCTCGACGTCAGGGATGCCGTGCACGTCGTGACCGGCCGCGGCCGCGACCGCCTGGGCCGCGAGGAGCACGACGCCGTCGCAGCCCTGCTCGGCCACGCCGACGCCGACGACCTGCTCACCGCGGTGTCTTCCGCCGGGCGGCACATCGCCTACGCCCTCGACGGCACGCTGCGCCGGGCCGGGCAGTCCCAGCGAGCGCGCACCCTGCGGGTCGGGCCCCGCCGACCGCAGATGACGCCGCTGGGCCACGGGCTGTTCGCCAGCGACGGAGAGGTCGTGCTCGGAGCGGCCCGCCTCGCCGAGACCGACGAGGCGATGCCGATGCGCGCCGGCGTCGTCGCGGCCCGGGCCGGGCTGCCGATCGCCCCGGCCACCCTCGACAACCTCGCCCGGCACGCCCCGGAGACGTCGCATCCCTGGCCCGCGCCGCTGCGAGACCTCTTCGGTGACCTCCTCGCCTCCGGCCCCGGCCTGGCGACCGTGTGGGAAGGGCTCGACCAGGTCGGCGTCGTCGACACCTGGCTGCCCGAGTGGGCCGCCGTGCGCTCGCGCCCCCAACGCAGCGCCGTGCACCGGCACACCGTCGACCGCCACCTCGTCGAGACCGTGGTGCGGGCCGCGGGCCTGGTGCGTCGTGTCTCCCGGCCCGACCTGTTGCTGGTCGCCGCCCTGCTCCACGACATCGGGAAGGTCCGCGGCTCGCACGACCACTCGGTCACCGGCGCCGACCTGACCCGGGGGGTCGTCACCCGGTGGGGGTTCTGCCCGCACGACGTCGAGGTGCTCGTCACCCTCGTGCGCGAGCACCTCACCCTCATCGAGCTGGCCACCCGCCGCGACCACCAGGACCCCGCGACGGTCGATGCGGCGGTGGCTGCGGTCGACGGCGACCGCGAGGTCTTCGAGATGCTGCTCGCCCTCACCGAGGCGGACGCCTCGGCTGCAGGACCCGCGGCGTGGACCGACTGGCGCGCCACCCTGCTCGACCAGCTCGCGGTCGCCGTGCGCGCGCGGCTCGACGGCCCCACCCGCGTCGCTGCCGACCCCGATCCCGGCTCCGGCGACATCGACCCCGCCGGGATCCTCGCCCCGGTGGTCCTCGCGGCGGTGCGTGCGGGTGAGCCGAACGTACGGGTCATCGCCACCGGCGGCTCGCACCGGCTCGACATCACCGACCTCGACCGCGTCGGCCTGTTCGCCGACACGGCCGGCCTGCTCGCTGCAGAGGGACACACCGTGCGCACCGCGATCCTGCGCACCGTCGACGGCATCGCGGTCAACGAGTGGCACGTCGAGTCGCCGAGCGGCGCGGTGCCGGACCCGACCCGCATCGAGCGCGGCCTGGCCAGGCTCGGCCGCGGCGACCGCGCCCCCCTCGCGACCCTCGACCGGCGACGGGCCCACGTGGCTCGCCCGTCGGGACAGGCGTCGATCGGTACCCCCGGGCAGGCCCGCGCCCTCGTGGTTCCCGGCGCCAGCAGCGACGCCACGGTGCTCGAGGTGCGCGCCCAGGACCGCCCGGGCCTGCTCCACGAGCTCGGGGCCGCGCTCGCAGGCGCCGGCATCTCGGTGCGCTCGGCCCACATCGCAACGTATGCCGGGCAAACGCTCGACACCTTCTACCTCACCGGGGCCGACGGCCTGCCACTGCCGCCGGCCCGGGTGGCGCAGGCCGTCAGCCTGGTCATCGACACCTGTGACGGCATCTGACCCCACCCGCCCCAGCTTTCTCGCCCGATGCGGGAAGGTTCACCTTCCCCCCGGAACATTTCCGGTGCGCAGGTGAAGCTTCCTGCGTGAAGCGCCCGCCACGGCCTCGTGAGCCCTGATGAGCCGCGGTCGGGGACGACCCCGCGCACCGTTAGCCTTGACCAGTGTTCAACAGCCTCTCCGACCGCCTGACCGAGACCTTCAAGAACCTCCGCACCAAGGGGCGCTTGTCGGAGTCCGACGTCAACAAGACGATCCGCGACATCCGCCTGGCGCTGCTCGACGCCGACGTCGCCCTGCCCGTCGTCAAGGAGTTCACCCACGCCGTCCGCGAGCGCGCGCTCGGGGCCGAGGTCAGCGAGGCGCTCAACCCGGCGCAGCAGGTCGTCAAGATCGTCAACGAGGAGCTCGTCGGCATCCTCGGCGGTGAGACGCGCGGCATCCGGTTCGCCAAGCAGCCGCCGACCGTCATCATGCTGGCCGGGCTGCAGGGTTCGGGCAAGACCACGCTGGCCGGCAAGCTGGCCCGCTGGCTCAAGGACCAGGGCCACACCCCGATCCTCGTCGCCGCCGACCTCCAGCGCCCCAACGCGGTCACCCAGCTCCAGGTCGTCGGCGAGCGGGCCGGCGTTCCGGTGTTCGCCCCCGAGCGTGGCAACGTCTTCGGCCACGACGTCGTCACCGAGAGCGGGGAAGGCACCCGCAGCCACGGCGACCCGGTCGCCGTCTCGCGCGCCGGCATCGAGCAGGCCCGCCGCAGCCAGCACGACGTCGTCATCGTCGACACCGCCGGTCGCCTCGCGATCGACGCCGACCTCATGCAGCAGGCTGCCGACATCCGCGCCGCGATCTCGCCGGACGAGGTGCTGTTCGTCATCGACGCGATGATCGGCCAGGCCGCGGTCGAGACCGCCCACGCCTTCCAGGAGGGCGTCGACGTCACCGGCGTCGTGCTGACCAAGCTCGACGGCGACGCCCGCGGTGGCGCCGCGCTGTCGGTCGCCTCGGTCACCGGCCGCCCGATCATGTTCGCCAGCACCGGCGAGGGCGTGAAGGACTTCGAGGTCTTCCACCCCGACCGGATGGCCTCGCGCATCCTCGACATGGGCGACGTGCTCACCCTCATCGAGCAGGCCGAGAAGGCCTTCGACCGCGCCGACGCCGCCGAGATGGAGCGCAAGTTCCTCGCGGCCGAGGACTTCACCTTCGACGACTTCCTGCAGCAGATGGCCGCCATCAAGAAGATGGGGTCGCTGAAGTCGATCCTCGGCATGATGCCCGGCATGGGCCAGATGCGGGCCCAGCTCGACGCCTTCGACGAGAGGGAGTTCGACCGGGTCGAGGCGATGGTCTTCTCGATGACGCCGTTCGAACGCAACCACCCGAAGCTGATCAACGGCTCGCGTCGCGCGCGCATCGCCAAGGGTTCGGGCACGAGCACCTCCGAGGTCAACCAGCTGCTGGAGCGCTTCGGCGAGGCGCAGAAGATGATGAAGCAGATGGCCAAGGGCGGCGGGCTGCCGGGGATGCCGGGCATGCCCGGTGGCGGGTCGGGCCCGGGCAAGCGCGGCCGCCAGCAGGTGCCGCAGCGCAAGAAGTCCAAGTCCGGCAACCCGGCCAAGCGGGCCGCCGAGGAGCGGGCCGCGAGCCAGCGCCCGGCATCCGGCGGCGGAGGTGCCTTCGGTGGTGCCGCAGGCGCCGGGGTGCCCGGTGGCACCGACCCCGCGGCCATCGACCCGGCGCAGCTGCCGAAGGGCTTCGAGAAGTTCCTGGGGCAGTGACCGCGCGCGAACCGGGGCTGCACACGATGGCGGTGGGCATCGCCGGGCCACGGGTCGCCTTCCTGCACGGGCTGTTCGGGCAGGGCCGCAACTGGACCCAGATTGCCAAGGCGCTCGCCGGCCCGGACGGCACCCGCGCCCGCTGCCTGCTCGTCGACCTGCCCGACCACGGCCGCTCGCCGTGGACGCAGGAGTTCTCGTACGAGACGTATGCCGCCCAGGTCGCCGCGACGCTCGAGGCGGCCGCGTCCGGTGAGCCCTGGGTGCTCGTGGGCCACTCGCTCGGTGGCAAGGTGGCCATGGTCACGACCCTGACCCACCCCGCGGTGGTGCGCAGCCTGGTCGTCGTCGACATCTCGCCCAAGGACTACGGCGACCTGGACCGGTTCGTGCACTACATCGAGGCGATGCGCGCGCTGCCGCTGCACGAGCTGACCGGCCGCGCCGACGCCGAGCGGCGCTTCGCCGCCGTCGAGCCCGACCCGGGGGTGCGTGGGTTCCTGCTGCAGAACCTGCGCCGGCACGGCACGACCTGGTCGTGGCAGGCCAACCTCGAGCTGCTCGCCCGCGATGCCGCGCGTGGCGCGGACTCGCAGATCGCCGACTTCCCCGACACCGGCGCGCCGCCCTACGACGGTCCGGTCGTGTGGCTGGTCGGTGGCGACTCCAGCTACGTCAAGGACGCCGACACCGCGCTGATGCGCGCCCTGTTCCCCCGGGCCCGGCCGGTCGTCGTCAACGGGGTGGGGCACTGGGTGCACAGCGAGGCCCCCGAGGTGGTCACCGAGACGCTGCGCCGGGTGCTCCGCCTCCTACCGCCCGGCTGAACCTGCCCGCAGCGCCGGCTGCTCCTCTGTCGGTGCGGGCGCTGCACGGCCATACTCGAGCGATGAGCACCCCCGCGCCGGACCCGGTCGCGCGCGTGCGCGCCACCTTCGAGACCATCGCCGACGACTACGACCAGAGCGGCGTGCCGTTCTTCGTTCCCACGGCGAAGGGCCTCGTGGAGGCCCTGGCGCCACAGCCGGGGGAGCGGGCGCTCGACATCGGGTGCGGCCGCGGAGCGGCGACGGCGCTGCTCGCGCGCGCGGTGCTACCCAGCGGCTCGCTCGATGCCGTCGACCTCAGCCCGAGCATGGTCGAGCACACCCGATCCCTCCTGGCCGCCGAGGGCCACCACGCGCGCACCGCGGTGATGGATGCCGCGCACCCGGACCTGCCGTCGTCCTCCTACGACCTGCTCGCCTCCTCGCTCGTGCTGTTCTTCCTGCCCGACCCCGCTACGGCGCTTCGGCGGTGGGTCGACCTGCTGGCACCGGGGGGCCGCATCGGCCTGGCGACGTTCGGTGCGCCCCACCCGGTCTGGGCCCGGCTCGACGAGCTCTTCCGCCCGTGGCTGCCGCCGGCGATGCTCGACCCGAAGGTGGTCGGCCCCGACGCACCCTTCTCCAGCGACGCCGGGATGGAGGAGCTGCTGCGCGAGGCCGGAGCGGCCGAGGTGCGCACCGTGACCCGACGCGTCGAGGTGGCGTGGGGCGACCTGAGCGGCTGGAAGTCCTTCTCGATGAGCACCGGGCAGCGGGCCATGTGGGCGATGGTCCCCGCCGAGGAGCGCGACGCACTGGAGGCCCGGGCCGCGCAGATCCTCGACGACGCCCGCGGCGCGACCAGCCGCGTCGTCATCTGGCAGGACATGCGCTACACCCTGGGCAACGTGGGCGCCTGAGCGCGGAACGGTCGGGGGCACCACTAGGGTCGGGCCATGGCTCAGGTGCTGCACCTCACCGGTCCGGTCCTCGTCGGCCCTGACGACGTGCGCTCGCAGGCGTGGGTGGTCGGTGGCCGCATCGCGTATGCCGCGCCGACGGGCGACCACGACGTCACGACGGTGGCGGGCTGGGTGCTGCCCGGCCTGGTCGACGCCCACAGCCACATCGGTCTGGGCACGCACGGCGCCGTCGACGACGCCACCGCCGAGCAGCAGGCCATCGCCGACCGGGATGCCGGGGCGCTGCTCCTGCGCGACGCCGGCTCGCCCGCGGACACGCGCTGGGTTCAGGGACGCGACGACCTGCCGCGCCTGGTGCGGGCCGGCCGGCACATCGCCCGCACCCGCCGCTACATCCGCGACTTCGCCTGGGAGGTCGAGCCCGAGCAGCTCGTCGACCAGGTGCGACTCGAGGCAGGGGCCGGCGACGGGTGGGTCAAGCTCGTCGGCGACTGGATCGACCGCGAGACCGGCGACCTCTCACCGTGCTGGCCGCAGGACGTGCTCGACGAGGCGGTCGCGGCAGCACACGAGGAGGGCGCCCGGGTGACCGCGCACTGCTTCGGCGAGGAGTCACTACGCGACCTGGCCGCCGCCGGCACCGACTGCGTCGAGCACGCGTGCGGCCTCGAACCCGTCACGATCGCGTCCTTCGCCGCCCAGGGCATCGCCATCGTGCCGACTCTGGTCAACATCGACACCTTCCCGCAGCTCGCCGAGCCGGCCCGCGAGAAGTTCCCCGAGTACCACCGGCACATGATCGACCTCTACGAGCGGCGCCACGCGACCATCGCGGCCGCGCGCGATGCCGGCATCCCGGTGTACGTCGGCACGGATGCCGGGGGCTCGCTTCCGCACGGCCTGGTCGCGACCGAGGTGGCCCACCTCGCGCACGCCGGGTTCACGACCAGCGAGGCGCTCGACGCCGCGTGCTGGGGTGCCCGGTCGTGGCTCGGCTGGGCCGGGCTGGGGGAGGGGGAGGAGGCCGACCTCGTGGTCTACGCCGACGACCCCCGCGAGGACCTCGCCGCACTCGTGGCCCCGTCGCTCGTCGTCCTGCGCGGCATCGCCCACCAGCCCTGACTCCCGGACAGGTCGGTCAGACGGGCCCGGCAGCTCCGGCGCGACTGGCGGCGGAGCCCTGCTGGGCCGACTCGAGGGCGAGCTCACGTTCGAGGGCGAGCTCCTCGCGGTACGCGCGCACCGACCAGGCGACGGCCCCGGCCCACACGACGAAGATGAACGCGTAGATGGCGTAGCGGGTGGCGTCGGGTGCGCCGATCCACTCGCTGCGGAGCAGGGTGCGGGTGTTGGTGAGGACGATGACACCGCCGACGGCGGAGCCGAGAACTCGCGGAGGCACGTGGCGCACGAGCCAGGCGGCGATCGGGGCGGCGATGAGACCACCGAGCAGCAGGGCTCCCACCCAGGCGAAGTCCAGGCCTTGCGAACCGAGGGCCAGCAGGAAGCCGAGGCTGGCCGCCACCGAGACGAGGAACTCGCTGGTGTCGATCGAACCGATGACCTTGCGGGGCTCCAGCCGGCCGCTGGCGAGGATCGCCGGTGTGCCCACCGGCCCCCAGCCGCCGCCCCCGGTGGCATCGACGAAGCCGGCGAACAGGCCCAACGGCGCGAGGAACCGACTGCGCAGGGGGTGCCCGAGCCGGTCGCGCCGCAGACCCTTGACCGTGAAGCGGATCAGGACGTACAGGCCCAGGGTGAGCAGGATGAGGGACATGACGGGCGAGGCCACCGAGGTGTCGAGGTTCGACAGTAATGTCGCTCCGACGAAGGCGCCGGCGGCGCCCGGGATGCCGATCTTCAGCACGACCTTCCAGTCGACGTTCCCGAACTTCCAGTGCGCCGCGCCTGAGGCCAGGGTCGTACCGATCTCGGCGAGGTGGACCGTGGCGGACGCGGCGGCCGGGTTCGTGCCGATGGCCAGGAGCAGCGTCGTCGACGTCACGCCGTAGGCCATACCGAGCGAACCGTCGACGAGCTGGGCGAAGAAGCCCACGATGGCGAGGAGAAGGAGTTTGCGCATGAGAGACCTCTTGGATGTATTCCGACCGGAGTAGTAGGAATATCTCACGTCCTTGGCCCCCCGTCAAGTCCGTCCCGGAGTTCGGTAGTCCGATCAGAGCTGCTGCGAGAGAATCCCGACGTGGACATCTCTGCGCGAACCGACTACGCCGTCCGGGCGATGCTGACCCTCGCCCAGGCGCAACGCGACGAGTCGGGGCCGGTCAGCGTCGACACACTGGCACGCGCCCAGAACCTCCCTCGCAAGTTCCTCGAGGCGATCGCCGCTGATCTGCGCGTCGCTGGCCTGGTGCGCAGCACCCGTGGGGCGCGGGGCGGGTACGCGCTCGCCAGAGCTGCCGACGGCATCGCCGTCGGCGACGTCTTCCGAGCGGTCGACGGCCCGCTCGCCGAAGTGCGGGGTCTGCGGCCGCACGAGACGAGCTACGAGGGCGTGGCCGAGCACCTGCCGACCGTGTGGGTCGCGGTGCGCGGCGCCCTGCGCGAGGTGCTCGACGGCACCAGCCTCGCCGACGTGCTCAGTGGCGAGCTGCCGGCGACGGTGCGCGCCAAGGCAGACGCGCCGGATGCCTGGCGCAACCGCTGAGCCCGGCGGACCGGACCCGCGACGGGGTGCCTGGTCGAGGGGGTCCTGCCGGTCTGGCAGAATGGACGGCTGTACCCGTCCGGTCGGAGCATTCCGCGCCCGCCGGACCGGACGCCTACACCGGAGCATCCGGCCCCCCGCGCGATCCGTGCGCGGTCTCGCCGCGCTCACCAAGATGAAGTGGAGTGACCACCACGTGGCCGTCAAGATCCGACTCAAGCGCATGGGCAAGATCCGTGCACCGTTCTACCGCGTCGTCGTCATGGACTCGCGCACCAAGCGCGACGGCCGTGCCATCGAGGAGATCGGCAAGTACCACCCCACCGAGGAGCCCTCGGTCATCCAGATCGACAGCGCGCGCGCGCAGTACTGGCTCGGCAACGGCGCCCAGCCGACCGAGGCCGTCGCCGCCCTGCTGAAGATCACCGGTGACTGGCAGAAGTACAAGGGCGATCCCGGCACCGAGGGCACCCTGCGGGTCAAGGCCCCGAAGACCCCCAAGAAGGACCTCTACGAGGCCGCTCTGGCCGCTGCCGGCAAGACCGCCGACGACGGCACCGGCGCCACCACGCCGAAGAGGCGTACCGCCAAGAAGGCCGAGCCCGCCCCCGAGGTGGCCCCCGCCGAGGAGACCCCGGCCCCCGCGGCCGAGGCCACCGACGCAGAGAAGGCCTGACCGTGCTCGAGGAGGCCCTCGAGCACCTCGTGACCGGCATCGTCGACCACAAGGACGAGGTGCAGGTGCGCCGCAAGGACCTGCGCCGCGGTGAGGTGCTCGAGGTGCGCGTGCACCCCGAGGACCTCGGCCGTGTCATCGGCCGCTCCGGCCGCACCGCCAGCGCGCTGCGCACCGTCCTGGGTGCGCTCAGCGGCGGTCGCCAGATCCGCATCGACATCGTCGACACCGACCGGGTCCGCTGACCCGACCACCACCACGGCGGGCTGTGCCGGGAGGAAACCGACAGGATGTCCCCGTGAGCCAGAGCACCGTGATCGCCCGGATCGGCAAGCCGCACGGTTTGCACGGTGAGGTGACCGTGCAGCTGCACACCGACGAGCCCGAGCGCCGGCTGGCCGTCGGCTGCGCGATCGACACCGAGGCGGGGTCCGGGTCGGGTGTGCCGCGCGTGCTCACCGTGCGGTCCACCCGGGTGCACAACGGCGTCTGGCTGGTGGCGTTCGAGGAGATCCCCGACCGCACCGGTGCCGAGTCGCTGCGCGGCACCCGACTGGTGCTCGACGAGGCCGAGGTGCTCACGCCCGTCGTCGACGACGACGAGGACGTCTTCACCGAGGAGCAGCTGCGCGGCCTCGCTGTCGTCGACCCCGACGGCGCCGTGCTCGGTGAGGTCGGTGGGCTCGAGCTCGGGTCCGTGCAGGACCGGCTCGTCATCCTGCTGCCCGACGGCCGCCGCGCGCAGGTGCCGTTCGTGACCGCGATGGTGCCCGAGATCGACCTCGAGACGGGCCGGGTCGTCGTCGACGCCCCGCCGGGGCTGCTCGACCTCGGGGTGTGAGCCCGATGCGCGTCGACGTCGTCTCCATCTTCCCCGACTACCTGGCGCCGCTCGAGCTCTCGCTCCTGGGCAAGGCGCGGCGCGACGGCATCCTCGAGGTGCGCGTGCACGACCTGCGCGACTTCGCCCACGACCGGCACCGCTCCGTCGACGACAGCCCACTGGGGGGTGGCGCCGGCATGGTCATGAAGCCCGAGCCCTGGGCGGAGGCCCTCGATGCCGTCGTGGCGTCCGGGCCGCCGGGGCGCGATGCCGCCGTTCCCCACCTGATCGTGCCCGGGCCCGGGGGCGTGCCGTTCACCCAGGCGCTGGCCCGCACACTGGCGCAGGAACAGTGGCTGGCGTTCGCCTGTGGGCGCTACGAGGGCATCGACGAGCGCGTCTACGACCACGCCGCCGCCCGGATGCCGGTGACGGTCGTCTCGCTCGGCGACTACGTGCTCAACGGCGGCGAGGTGGCGGTGCTGGCGATGGTCGAGGCCGTCGGACGCCTCCTTCCCGGCGTCGTCGGCAACGCCGAGTCTCTCGTCGAGGAGTCGCACGAGGACGGCCTCCTCGAGTACCCCGTCTACACCCGTCCGGCCTCCTGGGACGACGCCGGCACTGTACGCGAGGTGCCGGCGGTGCTCCTGTCCGGTGACCACGGGGCCATCGCGGCGTGGCGCCACGCGCAGCGACTGGAGCGCACGGCATCCCGCCGCCCCGACCTGCTGCCGCTCTCCGCCACCACCGGCGCCCTGGCCGACCTCGACGTGCAGGTCGCCACCCCAGCGGATGCCGCCGAGCTTCTCGTGCTCCAGCGCGCCTGCTGGGTGCGCGAAGGGCTTGCGGCACAGGGACGTTGGCTCGTGCCGCCGCTGGCCGAGGAGCACGCTGACGTCGTGGCGGGGCTGCACGACTGGACGACGTGTGCCGTGCGCGTCCCGTCTGCGCACGCCTCACCGGGGCGGCTGGTCGCGTCGGTGCGCGGGCGGGGGCATCCCGGCGACGACACCCGCTGGGAGGTTGGCCGGCTGATGGTGGCCCCCGACCTCCGGGGCCGCGGCCTCGGCCGCGAGCTGCTCGCGCTCGCCGAGTCGCTCGCCCCGGCCCGGGCGACCCACGTCTGGCTGACCACCGGTGTGCTCGAGGAGGGCAACCAGCGCTTCTACCGGCGCGCCGGCTACCGGCCGGCGCCGGGCGAGCCCACGTACCCCGGGGCGGTCGACCTCAGCAAGCGCCGCCGCTGACCTCGGCCACGCGAGCCGATCCCGGAGCGATGGGCCAGCAGGTGCTCGACCGCCCTGGCAGTCTCCTTGGTCGGGCGCGATGCCGCCCAGTGCTGCCGAAGGCGCAGGATGGGGCGCGCGCTGTGCATTCCTCGAGGCAGCGCGGGCGACCCGTCAGGGCCGGAGCGAGGCCTTCAGGTCGTCGGGCAGCAACCGGGCCTCGCCGATGAGCCGCTCGGCCACCACCGCCGTGGTCGTCTGCGCGGCCATGATGCCCATCAGCACGAGCACCTGTGCGGCCGCGGCCTGGGCGGGGGAGCCGCCGCCGAGCAGCACGCCGATGAAGGCGCCGGGCAGCGTCACCACGCCGGCGGTGCGCACCTGGTCCAGCCCCGGGATCAGGGCCTCCGGCACCCGGCGGTGCACGACCTCGCCGACCGACTGGGACCGGGTCAGCCCAAGCGAGAGGGCCGCCTCGTACTGGCCCTTCTCCTCGCGCAGGGCGGCGAACGCCCGTCGACAGGCGAGCGTGTGGCCGTTCATGGTGTTGCCCGCGAGGATGCCGACCACGGGCACGAGCGCGATGCCGGTGGGGGGCACGGTGCGGGTCAGCAGGATGATGAGCACCACCGGCAGCAGGCCGGCGAGCATGGCCGAGGTCGCCCACGGCCAGGCCTTGGGTGCCTCGATGCGCCGAACCGTCGTCACCACGGCGATGACGAACATGAACGTCAGCAGCAGCAGCGACAGCACGAGCGACCTGATGACGGCCGCGATGACCAGCGCCGCGATGCTCAGCTGCACGATCGCCCGCGCGGCGGCGAACAGCGTGGAGCCCGGCTTGGGGAGCCGCCCGACGAGGTACATGGTGACGGTGAGGGTCAGCAGCAGCACCACGGCGAGGGCGACGGGCAGGCCCGGGTCGATCGTCACGGGCACACCGTATGCCGCGTGGCGCGCCAGGGAGGCGGGCGGGCGGCGACCGCGTCACGGCATCCGAGGATTTCGCCGGTCAGGTGGTCCTCTGGCAGACTCGGCAGTTGCGTCCCGTCGACTCGACGGCCCCCGCCACAGGGGGAGTGCCAAGGACTTCGGTCCGGACAGCATGCGGCCCGACGGACGCACCATCGAACTCCGCAACACCAACACCCGCGGGTGACCTGTGGCAGGCCGCGAGAAAGCGACATCCGTCATGCAGCGTTTCGACGAGCTCGACTCCGCGTCGATCAAGACCGACATCCCCGCGTTCCGCGCCGGTGACAACGTCAAGGTCCACGTGAGGGTCCTCGAGGGCACCCGCTCCCGCATCCAGGTCTTCCAAGGTGTCGTCATCCGTCGCCACGGCGGTGGCGTGGGCGAGACCTTCACCGTTCGCAAGGTGTCGTTCGGGGTCGGTGTGGAGCGCACCTTCCCGTTGCACACGCCGATCATCGACCACATCGAGGTCGTCACCCGCGGTGACGTCCGTCGCGCGAAGCTCTACTACCTGCGCGACCTGCGCGGCAAGGCCGCGAAGATCAAGGAGAAGCGGGACACCCCGGTCGCCCGCTGAGACGACCTCGTCCCGGTGCGACCGTCCCAGACGGGCCGACTAGGCTCCGCGGGGTGACCGCCCGACCCGACGCCGACCCGGCACCGGCCACCTCCGTGGCCGGTGCCGGGTCTCGTCGTCCCCGACCGGTCCTGCTGCTCGCGGCGGCGCTCGTCGCGACTGCTCTCGTGCAGGGGTTCGTGCTCCAGTCGTACTTCGTCCCGACGGCCGCCCTCGCGCCCACCGTCGAGCCAGGAGACCGTGTCCTCGTGTGGAAAGTACGGCCCTCGGCCGACCCCGGTGACCTCGTCGTGGTCGACACCACCAGCACGGCTCCCGTCGACCGGTCGACTCCCGTCGCCGACGGGCTCGTCGGGCGCGTCCTGTCCTCGCTGGCGGACCTCCTCCACGTCGACATCGGTGCCCGCAGCGAGCTCGCCGTGGTCGCCGCCTCAACCCCGGATGCCGTTTCCCTCGCCGAGCCCGTCGCGACCTCCGTGCCGGGCGGCGACGTCGTCGGAACCGTGGTGCTGCGCGTGTGGCCACTGAGCCGGTTCGGCACCGTGTCGGTTCCCGAGGCCGCTCGGTGAGCGCCTCGGAGGCCGACTCGATGGCCGAGGGCCGAGAGGGCCGTGAGGGTCGGGACGGCCCGCATGCGGCACCGGACGGGGAACACCAACAGGGTGCGCTCGGCATCGTCGCGGCCGCCGTGCGCGAGGTCGTGGTGGTGGTCGTGATGGCGCTGGTGCTCTCCTTCGTCGTCAAGACCTGGCTGCTGCAGGCCTTCTTCATCCCGTCGGGGTCGATGGAGAACACCCTCCTCGTCGGTGACCGGGTCATCGTCTCCAAGCTGACGCCGGGCCCCGTCGACCTCGAGCACGGCGACGTCGTCGTCTTCCAGGACCCGGGCGGGTGGCTCGAGATCGCGCCGCCGGTGCCGCGCGGCGGCATCCCGGGTGCGGTGCACGACGGGCTGGTCTTCGTCGGCCTGCTGCCGGCCGAGTCCGAGGACCACCTCATCAAGCGGGTCATCGGCCTGCCCGGTGACCGCGTCGTCTGCTGCTCGGAGAACCGCAGGCTCACGGTGAACGGCGCCGAGATCAGCGAGCCCTACCTCAAGCCCGGAGACGTCCCGAGCTCGCTGGACTTCGACATCAGGGTGCCTACGGGCCACGTGTGGGTCATGGGCGACCACCGGTCCGACTCCGAGGACTCGCGCTTCCACGACCCGGCGGGCAACGGACGCGACGGCTCGGTGCCGATCGCGGACATCACCGGGCGCGCGGTCGCGGTGGTCTGGCCGCTGGGCCGCGCCGGGTGGCTGTCCGACCACGCGGAGACCTTCGCCGACGTGCCCGACGCGGCGGCCGGCCGGTGAGCCCGGCGGGTGCGCGCCGGCCCAGCCTGCGCGTCGAACGGGCCCTGCAGCGCGACGGCCACCGGCTGCTCGCGGGCATGGACGAGGTCGGCCGGGGTGCTCTCGCCGGGCCGGTCACCGTGGGCGTCGTCCTCATCGACGAGACCTGCCGCACCGCCCCACAGGGCGTCAAGGACTCCAAGCTGCTGGCGCCTCATGCACGCGAGCGGATGGTGCCCCGCATCGAGCGCTGGGCCCTCGCCCACGGCGTGGGTCACGCGAGCCCCGACGAGATCGACGAGGTCGGCATCATCGCCGCCCTGCGCCTTGCCGGCTGCCGTGCGCTGGCCGCGGCCGGCATCCGGCCCGACCTGGTCATCCTCGACGGCAACCACGACTGGCTCACCTCGCCCGAGGACGTCGGGCTGCTCGCCTTCGCCCACGAGGACCCCGTCGACACGCCGCCGGTCACCACGATGATCAAGGCCGACCTGACGTGCTCCTCGGTCGCCGCGGCGAGTGTGCTCGCGAAGGTCACCCGCGACCGCATGATGGTGCAGATGGGAGCCGATGAGGCGTACGCCCCCTATCGCTGGGTGGAGAACAAGGGCTATGCCGCGCCGGAGCACGTCGACGCATTGCGCCGCCTGGGCCCGTGCGTGCTGCACCGACGGTCCTGGCGGCTGCCGGGCACGATGGATGATGGTGTCGAGACGGCCATGGCAGTGCCGGTGGCGGCGGTCGACCATCAGGCCGCCACGGCGCCCGGGGACGACCTGTACCTGACCGGAACGACAGACCTGACGCGAGTGGGAGAGCGATGAGCTCGGAGGACCTCGAGAAGTACGAGAGCGAGGCGGAGCTCGCGCTCTACCGCGAGTACCGCGACGTCGTGGGGCTGTTCAGCCACGTGGTCGAGACCGAGCGGCGGTTCTACCTGTGCAACAGCGTCGATGTGGTGGTGCGCTCGGACAGCGGCGAGGTCTTCTTCGACGTCACGATGCACGACGCCTGGGTCTGGGATATCTACCGCCCGGCGCGTTTCGCCAAGACCGTGCGGGTCGTGACCTTCAAGGACGTCAACGTCGAGGAGCTCGCCAAGAGCGAGCTCGAGCCGCCCAAGGGCGAGTTCTGAGCGGTGTGGCGCGGTCTCTGCGCGTGACCGCGCGGCGCTGACGCTCGCGGCGTCGTCCACAGGGCGGCGGCGCCGGCGCGGCCATCCACAGGTTCGCGGCCGGTCTCGCCGCCGGCCTCCTCGCGGGGTTGGCTGCCGTCATGACCAGCACCGACCCGCCACCGCGCACCCCGCCGCGCACCCCGAGGGCCCGGAGGGCCCGGCTCCGGCCGCGCTCCCCGGGGCCGCCCCGCCCGGCCGCGGCCCTGGGGCGCTACGGCGAGGCCCTCGCCGTGCGCTACCTGCGCGAGCTGGGCATGGAGGTGCTCGACCGCAACTGGCGCTGCGAGCACGGCGAGGTCGACGTCGTCGCCCGTGACGGCGACTGCCTGGTCATCTGCGAGGTGAAGACTCGCCGTTCGTCGGGGTTCGGCGAGCCGGTCGAGGCCGTCACCTTCGCGAAGGCGATGCGGCTGCGACGGCTCGCCGCGGCCTACCTGGCCGGGCACGGTGACGGGTCGCGGGCGGCGCAGGTGCGGGTCGACGTCGTGGGCATCCTGTGTCTGCCGGGTCGCCCGGCCGTGCTCCGGCACGTGATCGGGGTCGGGTCGTGACCCAGGGTCTGGGGCGCACCCGGTCGGTCGCCCTCTCCGGGCTCGACGGCACCGTCGTCGACGTCGAGGCGCACGTGGCGCAGGGGTTGCCGCACTTCGCGATCGGAGGCATGCCGGATGCCGCGTGCGCGCAGGCACCCGACCGGGTCCGGTCCGCCGCGGCGTCCAGCGGGGTTCCCGTGCCGGCACACCGGGTCACCGTCAACCTCTCGCCGGCCTCCATCCCCAAACGCGGGGCGTGCTTCGACCTGCCCATCGCCGTCGCCGTGCTCTCGGCTGCGGGAGTGATCAAGGGCGGCCTCGTCCGCGACGTCGTCCACCTCGGCGAGCTGGCGCTCGACGGACGGGTGCGGGGGGTCCACGGCATCCTGCCGGCGGTGCTCGCGGCTGCGCGCTCGGGGGCCCGCCACGTCGTCGTCCCCGTCGAGAACGTCGGCGAGGCGCAGCTCGTCGACGGGGTCGGCGTGCATGGTGCCGGGTGCCTGCGCGACGTCGTCGACTGGTACGCGGCTGCCGAGCACGGCACGCCGCTCCCGTCGGTGCCGCCGCCTGTGGTCACTGCCGTGCAGGCACGGCCCGGCGCCGACCTCGCCGACGTCGTCGGGCAGCCCGAGGCCCGTCTGGCCCTCGAGCTCGCAGCGACGGGTGGGCACCACCTGCTGATGTCCGGCCCGCCGGGCGTCGGCAAGACGATGCTGGCCGAGCGCCTCGTCACGGTGCTGCCGCCTCTCAGCCGCGAGCAGGCGCTGGAGACCCATGCCATCCGCTCGCTGACCGGGCAGGTCGGTGAGGTCGTCGACCTCGACCGCACGCCCCCGTTCGTCGCACCGCACCACAGTGCGTCGGTGGCCGCGGTGACCGGTGGCGGGTCCGGGGTGGTCCTGCCGGGAGCGATCTCCCGGGCACACCACGGCGTGCTGTTCCTCGACGAGGCGCCCGAGTTCAAGGGTTCGGTGCTGCAGACCCTCCGCCAGCCGCTCGAGTCGGGGGAGGTCGTCATCGCCCGATCCCGGCAGGTGGTGCGCTACCCGGCCCGTTTCCTGCTGGTCCTCGCCGCCAACCCGTGCCCGTGTGGTCGTTCCTACGGCAAGGGGCTCGACTGCTCGTGCAAGCCGATGGAGATCCGGTCCTATGCGGGGCGGCTGTCCGGTCCGCTGCTCGACCGGGTCGACCTGCAGGTGCACGTGCCACCGGTGCACCGTGCTGCCTTCGGCGACGCGACCGGCGAGTCGAGCGCCGTGGTGGCGGCCCGGGTGGCCGTGGCGCGAGAGGCCCAACGCGAGCGGTGGGCCGAAGGTGGGTGGACGACCAACGGGCTGGTCCCGGGGCACGTGCTGCGACGCCCGCCGTTCGGCCTACCCGCAGCGACGACGGCGATCCTCGACCGCAGCCTCGACCGGGGCCGCCTGACGCTTCGGGGCTACGACCGGGTGTTGCGCGTC
>JBBQWX010000092.1:0-17732 GCA_038210185.1 Actinomycetales bacterium | reverse complement strand
ACCTCGACGACCTTCTCGGGGGTCATGTCGAGCTCCTTGGCGAGCTCCTCCGGGGTGGGCTCGCGCCCGAGGTCCTGGAGCATCTGGCGCTGCACGCGGGCCAGCTTGTTGATGACCTCGACCATGTGCACCGGGATGCGGATGGTGCGGGCCTGGTCGGCCATCGCGCGGGTGATCGCCTGGCGGATCCACCACGTGGCATAGGTGGAGAACTTGTAGCCCTTGGTGTAGTCGAACTTCTCGACCGCACGGATCAGGCCCAGGTTGCCCTCCTGGATCAGGTCGAGGAAGAGCATGCCTCGACCGGTGTAGCGCTTGGCGAGGCTGACGACGAGGCGCAGGTTGGCCTCGAGGAGGTGGTTCTTGGCCTTCTTGCCGTCCTGGGCGATCCACCACAGCTCGCGCTTGAGCTTCATGTCGAGCTTTTCGCCCGAGTTCAGCTTCTCCTCGGCGAACAGGCCGGCCTCGATGCGCTTGGCGAGCTCGACCTCCTGCTCGGCATTGAGCAGCGCGACCTTGCCGATCTGCGTGAGGTAGTCCTTGACCGGGTCGGCGGTGGCGCCGGCGGTGACGACCTGCTGCACCGGGGCGTCGTCCTCGTCGTCGTCGCGCAGCACGAAGCCGCTGGACTCGGTCTCGGCCTCGGCCGGCTTGGCCGGGGTCTCAACGTCGTCATCGGTGTCGGCGAGGTCGACGACCACGACCTCCGCGACGACGACGTCCACGACGACCTCCTCGAGGTCCTCGGGTGCGACGTCGCCCTCTTCACCGGTGGCCGTGCCGGCCTTGGCAGCCGCGGCGCTCTTGCGCGGTGCCGTCTTCCTCGCGGCGGTCTTCGCCGGGGCGGCGGCGTCGCCGGCTGCAGCCGTGGCGGCCCTGCGCGTCGTCGTCGCCTTGGCCGGAGCCGCCGTGGTCCCCTTCGCAGCAGCGCCCTTGGCAGCGGCCGCAGGTGCGGCCTTGGTCGCCGTGGTCTTGGTGGCCGTGGTCTTGCTCGCAGCGGTCTTGCTCGCAGCCGCCGTGCTGGCCGTCTTCGCCGCGGGCCTGGCGGGAGCCTTGGTGGCCGTGGCGCGGGTGGTGGCCGCGGCCTTCTTCGTCGTGCTCGTCGCAGCAGCCACGCCGGTGGTCGAAGGATCCATGGTGACGGTGATGCCCTGCTCACCAAGGGCCCGCAGGACAACCCGACCGCGGGCCGAGCGGACGTCGGCGGCACGCATCGCTTCGGCGACCTCCTGCCCAGTGACCGAGCCGGTGGTGCTGCCCTTGCGGACCAGGGACTGCAGCGCCTTGTGGGTGAACTCCGGCGGGAGTGCGCTCTCGGAGGGATTCGTGGACACAGGCGACACGGCTACCTTTCGTCGCGGATGGCCGCCGTCCGGGGGCGCGAGAAGCGGGCTCCGGGAGCAGCGGGGAAGGTCCTGTGCGACACCGCGTCGGTCGGTCGGAAGGCATGCGTCCGAGGTGCTGACCAGGTGTGCATCTCCATTATAAATCGACAGGCCCGAATCGGGTACATTCCCCCGCCGGAACGGGCCCTCGCGTGGCGCCGATCCGCGCCGTTGCGGGGGGACCCATCGACCGGGTGCCCGCCGCGCAGCGCCGTCAGCCCTTGACTGCGAGGACCGCGCACGGGGCGTCGAGCAGGATCCGCTGGGCGTTGGAGCCCAGGATCAGCTTGCCCACCGGGGTGCGTCGACGCAGCCCGATGACGATGAGGTCGGCATCCATCTCGTTGGCCACCGAGATGAGGTCCTCTGCCGGCTCGTTGCCGCGCACCAGCTGACGCACCTCGAGCTCGAGGCCGTCACCACCCAGCTCGTCGCTGACCCGCTGCAGCTCGGCCTCGGCAGCCTGGCTGGACTCGTCGTCGAAGTCACGCCCGCCACGGTTGGAGTGGATGACGACGAGCCGGGAACGGCGCATCCTCGCTTCCTCTACCGAGCGAGCGAGCGCGGCCCGCCCCTCCTTGGTGGGAACGAACCCGACGACGATGGTCACGATCTCCTCCTGGGGGCAGACGGACGGTGCCTACCAGATGGACGTTACCGCAGTCGCCTCGATCAGCCGCTGCTCAACGCACCCCTGATGACGGCGCCCACCTGATCGGTCTCGACGAGGAAGCCGTCATGGCCGTGGCGCGACTCGATCACCGAGAGCACGGTGCCCGGGCGCGCGGCGGCGATCTCCTCCGACAGCCGCAGCGGGTACAGCCGGTCGGTGGTCACCCCGGCGATGTGCAGGGAACCGGTAAAACCGGCCAGGGCGGCCCTCAGGCCTCCACGCCCCCGGCCCACGTCGTGGCTGTTCATCGCCTCGGTGAGCACGACGTAGCTGTTGGGGTCGAACCGGCGCGCGAGCTTGGTGGCGTGGTGGTCGAGGTAGCTCTCGATGTCGTAGCGGCCGCCGCCGCCCAGCGGGTCCTCGCCGACCCGTGGCCGACGACCGAACCGGTCGTCGAGCTCGCCCTCGTGGCGGTAGGTGGTGTGCGCGATGCGGCGGGCGATCCCCATGCCGGTCACCGGCCAGTCGGGCGCGTCGTAGTAGTCGCCACCGCTGAAGGCCGGGTCGGAGCGGATCGCGAGCAGCTGCGGCTGGCACCAGGCCACCTGGTCGGCCGTCGCGTGCGGCGTCGACGCGAGCACCAGGGCGCGCTCGACCCGGTCGGGCCGGCCCGCCACCCACTCGAGCACCCTCATGCCACCCATCGAGCCGCCGAGCACCCCGTGCCACCGACGGATGCCGAGGGCGTCGGTCAGCGCCACCTCGGCCGACACCTGGTCGCGGATCGTGAGGAACGGGAAGCGCCCGCCCCACGGCCTCCCGGCGGGGTCGGCCGATGCCGGTCCGGTGGTGCCCTGGCAGCCGCCGAGCACGTTGCTCGCGACGACGAAGAGGTGGTCGGTGTCCAGGGGCGCGCCCGGGCCGATGAGCCCAGGCCACCAGCCGGGCGAGGCGTGCCCCGGCCCAAAGCCCCCGACGACGTGCGAGTCACCGGTGAGGGCGTGCTCGACGAGCACCGCGTTGTCCCCGGCCGGGGACAGGGTGCCCCACGTCTCGTACGCGACGGTCACCGAAGGCAGCACACCGCCGCGCTCGAGGGCCAGGTCGCCGATGGAGACGAACCGGCGGTCGCCGACGGGGTCACCGGGACGCCAGACCGCGGGGGTCGACCTCGTCGGGATGGCCGTCATGACACGAGCTCCTCGGAATCGCGCTTGCCGCACCGTGTGGCGCGACCAGGTCATCACCCGGGGCACCCCACCGCGAGGAGGGTTGCCGCCCAGCAAACCGGGGTTTGGCACTGGGACTCATGACCGGCATCCATGGTACCCGCGCCGGGAATGGTGACGGGAGGCGTTCCGAGAGGCGAACAACCACACGGCATCCCCGACTCGTGGCGCGCTGGCCACGCAGTCAGCCCACCTGGTCCAGAGCGCCCGGACCGCGCCCGGCCCCGGACACCGGTGGCAGCCGTACGCCCTGGTCGACCAGCCGTTCGAGCAGCCGGGCCAGGCGGTAGTCCGGCGCGAGCCGCACGGCCCGGTCGACCGCGACCCTGGCAATCGCACCGTCTCCGCCGATCCAGGCGACGTGAGCGGCCACGGTGCACACCGCCGCGGCCTCGGCGGCGCACTCGTCGGGCAACGAGCGGCACAGGGCCAGCAACCGGTGGAGCAGCTCGTCACGCTCGATCGACAGCGCCTCCCGTTCGGCGCGACCGACCCCCTCCGCCGGCGCGGGCCGCCCGGTTCGCGCGGCGAGCGCGTCCCGTTCGGTCCCTGCCGCACGCTGGTCCCGCTCGGTCCCGGCCGCACGCCGGTCCCGCTCGGTCCCGGCCGCACGTCGGTCCCGCTCGGTCACTGCCGCACGCCGGTCCCGCTCGGTCGGGCTGCTCTCCCCCGCAACCGGTTCCGTGCCCTGCACCAGCCGCAGGGCTCGAGGCCGGGCACCCGGCCCCATCCCACCCCAGGTCGGCATGGCCGACGTCAGCAGCTTCATCACCTTCGAGTCGAGCGCCTCGGTGGGCAGCACGCTCGGCGCCAGCCAGGCGATCAACCCGTCCCGCCAGGCGATGTCCGCGAGACCGAGGGCCAGGTCGGCGACCACCCGCCGATCCGGTGCCCGACGCCCCTTCTCCCCCACCGCGAGCACCTGGCTCCACGCCGCCGCCGAGCGGCGGCGGGCACGCGGCATCCGGGATCTGGACTCGACAGCACGGGCGACGCCGAGGCATCGCCACGGCTCCGGGGCGACGAGGTCCTCGACCGCCCCGCGTGATCGCAGCGGGGAACGTCCGAGGGCGACGTACTCGGCCACCCCCGGCACGTCCGCCGGGTCGGGCAGGGCAACCCCCTCGGGCGGGCAGCACGGCTCGGCGCAGGTCGGTGAGTAGCGGCGGCCGTCACGGACGACCGTCACGTCGACGACGCAGATGCCGGCGCGCTCGAGCTGCTCGACGAGGGCGACGAGCAGCGGCTGGCTCACCTCCGGGTCGCTCTCGTAGCCGACGACGATGACCGATGTGGCGCCGTCGCGAGCCAACGGCCCCATCAGCATCGCGACCACCTCGTCGACGTGCTCGTCAAGTGGCAGGTCGGTGCGGGCGACCAGGCCCACCCGCTTCCCGCGCAGGCACACCACCACGACACTGTCGTGCGGGTGGTAGCCGAGCTGGTAGGGCAGGATCGCGACGACGTCGCCGGGGCCGTGGAGCGTGATGTCTGCTGTCATGCCCCAACGGTGGACGGGGGCGGCCGGACGGGCCAGCATCCGTCATCCCCTGTGGACGACCCCTCGCCGAAGGACCGCCTGTGGATGACCGCTCAGGTCACCCGCGTCGGGTCGCAGCTCAGTGGACGACGTCTCCCGGGACGACCTGGGAGGCGGCCGGGCGGCCCGACCCGTTCGACGTGGGGCCGGCACTTCCCGCGGCGGACGGACCGGAACCGGAGGAGCCACCAGCAGACGCGTGACCGGTGGAGGCGCCGAACGGCATACCCAGCACGCCCTTCTCCCACTCGAGGAAAGCCTCGGTCTCCTCCACCAGTCGGGTGGCGAGCCAACCCAGCACCAGCGCGTCGTCGGCCAGGCCGACGATGGGAAGCACCGCCTCCGGGATGAGGTCGAGCGGGGAGACGAGGTAGCCCGCAGCCCCGAGCATCAGGAGCAGACGCCCCTTGGACACCCCGACGTAGTCCCCGTTGAACGTCGCCCGGACCATGCGTGGCACGGCGCCGGCGCGCTCCCCCATCGACGGCCCACCGGGGCGCCCCGCGAGACGGACCGCACGGGCGACGGCGACGACCGACGCGAGGCGGGCGTTCCTTGACATGGCTCCTCCTGGGCTGATCTCGAGGTGGTGCTCACCTCGGTTGCTCAACGAACGACGAGTGGCGAGCGATTCCCGTTCCTCAGGACGGGCCGACCTGCGCCGCGGCCTCCCCGGGCATGACCGCCCCGGGCGTGACCGCCCCGGGGGTGACCGCCGGCTGCGCCGTGGGGAACTCCCGCTTGGCGCTGGCGGCGACCCGGTTCTGCATCCACCCGTCGAGCCCGGCACCGACGACGCCACCGACGACCGGAACGATCTTGCCCAGGCGCACGAACATGTTCTTGCCGGCCGTGGCCAGGAGCCGGAAGCCGACACCCTTCTGGATGACCATCATCGCCGGGCCGGGGAGCCGCTGGGCGGCGAGGTTGGAGAGCGTGCCACCGGGCGAGGCCATCCCCGCCTTCTTGAGCTGGTCGTCGGCGTCGGCGCCGACGAGGGTCAGCAGCACCGCGGTGCGGATCTCCTCCTGCCGGATGTCGTACCCGCGCACCTTTGCGATCGCCGCTGTCATGCGGGTGGCGATGAGGTAGAAGCCGAGGACGTTGACCGGCAGTGCCACCGGCAACGTGATGAACCCGCCGACGCTGGTGACGAAGCCGGATGCCGCGCCCAGCCGGACGTGCTGGCGCACGATGGCGCCGACCGCGGCCTCCGGGTCGGGGTGTGAGGCCAGGGCGTCGTCGGCGACCTTGGTGGCCGAGTGGAAGAACCCCTTGCCGTCGATGCCGAGGTCGAGGATGTTCTGGACCAGGCGCGTCGCCTGGTTGCCGAGCACCCCGTCGTCCTGTGGGCCGGCCTCGGCCTGCTCGAGGGCGCTGCGGACGTCCTTGACGGCCTGCCCCGTGCGGCTCCCGCCCATGCCGAGAAACTCCACGTCGTCCTCCTCGGACGTTCGCCGGCGGCCCGTGCAGCCCCCTGGTCGTCTCGTCATCCTGCCACGCCGACGGGCCGTTTCGGCCCGGCGCTGACCGGCCGTCACGGTCGGTGAGCCTCGGTCGACATCGGTGGGCGGGTCCGTGGCCGTCGGCAGACGTCGGTGAGCGCCGGTGTGCGCGGTGGCAGGGGTGCCAGGGGTGCCAGGGGTGCCAAGGGTGCCAGGGGTGCCAAGGGTGCCAGGCGGTGATAGGAGCGCCAGGCGGTGGCAGGCGGTGATAGGAGCGCCAGGCGGTGATAGCGGTGGCAGGCGCTGGCGTGTGGTGACCGACCTCGCGCCTACGCTGCTCGGCATGATCCCCGGAGACGTCGCGGTGCTCGCCGTCACGCCGTCGGGGGCAGGCGCGCCGCACGCCGCGCTCCTCCACGGGGTCGGCTGCCGAGTCGGCCCGCTCGCCGAGGTCGTCGAGGCCGCGGCGCGACTCCAGGCCAGCCGGTCGCCCCGGTGGGTCTGGTGGTCGGCCGAGGCGGGAGCGTCCCCGCTGGTGGATGCCGGGGTGCCTGTTGCGAGGGCCTGGGACGTCGCCGAGGCCCACCGCCTCCTCAACGGCGGCTGGAGCGCCACCGCCGGCGAGTGCTGGGCGGCGGCGCACGGCATCCCGCTCGACGGCGTGCCCGCGGCACCGACCGGCGACCTGTTCGAGTTCGCGGCAGACACCCCTGCGGCCGATCCGGATTCCGTCGTCGACCGGGCGGGCTACCTGCGCGGCGACGCCGACCAGTGGCTGCGCGACCCGGCCCACCTCCAGGCCTGGGCGCAGGCGGCACTCGAGACCGCCCACCTGCAGCACGACGCCGCGGCCGCCACCTCGGTGCGCCTGGTGGGCACGGTGCTGTCCGAGTCGGCGGCCGCGGTGCTGTGCCTGGAGCTGTGGCGCGACGGCCTGCCGATCGACCGGGCCCGCACCGAGCAGCTGCTGGCCGCAGCCGTCGGCCCACGACCGACCTCGGATGCCGAGGAGGCCGCGTCCCGCCGGGCGCGCGACGAGGCCGTCCTGCGCCACGTGCCCAGCCGGGAGTCCACCGACCTGCGCAACCCGGCCCAGGTGCGCGAGATGCTGCTCGCCGTGGGGGTCGACGTGCCGAACACCCGCAAGTGGGTGCTCGAGCCCTACCGCACGGTGCACCCGGTGGTCGACGCCCTCCTCACCTGGCGCCGCGACGAGCGGATCGCCACGACCTACGGGTACCGCTGGCTCGACGCGCACGTCGGACCCGACGACCGGCTCCGCGGCCGGTGGACCGCATGCGACGGCGCGGCCGGGCGGATGACGGCCGAGAACGGCCTGCACAACCTCCCGGCGGTGCTGCGTCCCGGGGTGGCGGCGCACCAGGGCCACGTCTTCGTGCGGGCCGACCTCGGGCAGATCGAGCCGCGGGTGCTCGCCGTCGTGTCCGGCGACCCCGCCTTCGCCGCCGCGACCCGAGCCGACGACCTCTACGCCCCCGTGGCGGCGCGTCTGGGAGTCGAGCGTGCGGTGGCCAAGATCGCCGTCCTCGCCGCGATGTACGGCCAGCGCAGCGGGGCGGCCGGCGAGGCGCTCAAGGGCCTCGAGCAGGCCTATCCGGTGGCGATGGACCTGCTCGAACGGGCGGCTGCTGCGGGGCGGCGCGGTGAGCCGCTACGCACGTATGGCGGTCGCGTCATCCCGACCGGGCGGTTCCTCGCCGCCAGCCCCGTCGGCGCCGACCTCGCGCTGGATGCCGCGCGTGGCCGCTTCGCGCGCAACGCGATCATCCAGGGGGCGGCGGCCGAGCTGTTCAAGGCGTGGGCCGCCACCGTTCGGGCGACCACCCGGGACCTCGGGGCGCAGGTGGTGCTGTGCCTGCACGACGAGCTGCTCGTGCACGCCCCGGCCGAGCACGCCGCCGAGGTGGCGGCGCGGGTCGACCGGGCGCTCGACGACGCCGCGCGGCGGTGGGCCGGAGGTGCGCCGGTGCGGTTCGTCGCAGACACCTCGGTCATCGCGCGCTGGTCCGACGCCAAGGAGTGAGCCGCCGCGGCCGGTCAGCGGTGGCGTGAGAGGTGGCTGCTCAGCACTGTGGCGTGCCTCGCAGGGCGGCGCGGGCCCGCGTGCGCGGGGCGCGGGTGACCAGCCAGGCGACCGCCACGAGGGCCGCGACGGCGGCCAGCCGGTTCACGTCGACCGCGGGGCGCCAGGTCACGTCTCCACCGCTCACGACGAAGGCACCGACGGGGCGACCGCGCATCCCGAAGCCGCCTCCCTCGCCCTGGCTGCCGGCGTCATCGGTGCCGGTGCCGCCCCCACCACCGCCCATGACGAACGCGGCGGGGATGACGGTGAGGCCGTCCTTGACGTAGGGCTCGCCGTAGACCCGCCCGACGATGACGGCGTCCTTCACCTTCGCGATCAGCTCGTCGACCTGCATGACTCTCCCTCCGGGGGCCTGCCCGGGGCGGCCGGGCCCACCTCGAACCAGTGTTGCGCGGGGCGCCGACGTCATCCGCACGGTGTGAGGTGTCAGACGTCGTTGTCAAGAAGGAGTCGGGAGCCTCAGGGGGGTCGAGAGCGTCGGGAGCGTCGAGAGGGTCGGAGCGTCGGGAGCGTCGGGAGCGTCGGGCGCGTCGGGAGCGTCGGGAGCGTCGGGAGCGTCGGGAGGGTCGGGAGGGTCAGACGGTGTCGTCGTCGTTGACCGACCGCAGGAAGTTCTCGAAGTCGGCGCCGAGCTCGTCGGCCGACGGGAGCTGCGAGGCCTCCGTTGCCAGCAGGCTGGGGCGCTCCCGGCCCTCGAGGTAGGTGTCGTACTGCTGCTCCAGCGCGGAGACCACCGCCCGGGCCTCCTCGTTGCCCTCGACCTCGGCCGCGATGGCCTGCTGGTTGGCGCGGGACCGCATCACGAGGTCGTCGTTGGGCAGGTTCAGCCCGGTGACGTCGACGATGGCGTTGAGCGAGGCGAGCGCGCCCTCGGCCCACTCGGAGCCGGCGAGGTAGTGCGGCACGTGGATGGCGAACCCGACGGCGTCGTGGCCCGCCTCGCCCAGGCGCAGCTCGAGCAGGGCGCCGATCGACCCGGGCACCTGCACCCGACCGAACGGCGACTCGGCGTCACCGATGAGGGCCACGTTCGTGGCGTGGGCCGTCATCCCGACCGGTCGGGAGTGCGGCACCCCCATCGGGATGCCGTGCGTGTGCACGACCAGCGTGATGCCCAGGGTCACCACGAGATCGCGGATCGCCTCGATGACGCGCTCCCACTGGAAGTCGGGCTCCGGGCCGGTGAGCAGGTAGTACGTCTGGCCGTCACGGTCGGTGAGGCGGTGCAGCAGCATGGCGGGGTCGTCGTACTCCACCCAGCGGTTGGTGTCGAAGACCATCGCCGGGCGGCGACCTCGGTAGTCGAGCAGCTGGTCGACGTCGAAGGACGCGACGACCTCCGGGTCACCGGTCTCGAGCAGGTGCCCGCCGAGCACGGCCTGGATCCGCCCGGCATCGATGAACGCGCCGATGGCCACGACGAGGACGCCGGGCCGGAGCACGGTGAGGTCGGCGTCGGTCTCGAAGCGGTAGAGCGCGGAGGGGTTCTGCACAGCACAAGCCTTTCGCGGGTGAAGCATGTATCCCCCTGAACGTCCGGGACGCCCCGTCGGATTCCCCCGTCACCAATGTTGGTCAGTCGGATGCCGTGACGGCCGCGATGGCGGTCCGCACCCGTTTCTCGGAGACCGGGCCCGCCGTGCCGAGCGTCTGCGCGAAGAGGCTGACCCGCAGCTCCTCGACCATCCAGCCGATGTCGGTGACCTCGGCCGCGTCACGCCGGGTCGGCGGCAGGGCCTCGAGCAGGTCCGCGTAGGCGGACTCCACGGCATCCACCTGCTCCTGCAGCACCGGCTCGCGCGGGTTGGTCGCCGCCCGCTCGAGGCGGTGCTGCATCGCGTGCAGGTATCGCCGCACGTCGCGCAGCCGGGCCACCCCGGTGGCGGCGACGAACCCGGGTCGCACCAGGCTGTCGAGCTGGGCGCGGACATCGGCTCGGGTCGCGGCGGTGCGGGCCGAGGCGGCACCACGCTCGAGCGTGTCGAGGGCGCGGCGCACCTGCGCCGCCAGCACGAGCACCGGCTCGACCGCCTCGACGACGAGGAGCACCCGGGTGGCGGCGTGGGTGCGCACGGCGGCGAGGGCGGCGGCATACGCCTGCTCGGTGCGCACCTCGCCCGGCACGTGCTCGGCGACGATGTCGTCGACCGCGGCGTCGAGGCAGTCCTGCAGCAGCGCTGGCACCGAGCCGTGCGGGTTGTCGGCGAGGGCGAGCTTCTGGGTGTTGGAGAGCTTGGCGAGCACCCGCTTCCACGGTGCGGTGGTGCCGAGCAGGAGCAGCCGTCGCACCCCACGGCGGTGGGCGGCCCGGGCGGCACCCCGGTCGGGCAGCACGCGCAGCGCGACGGAGGTGCCCTCGTCGACCAGGGCCGGGTAGCCCTCCACGGTGAGGCCTCCGGCGCGGCCTTCGAAGGTCTCGGGCACCGTGCCGACGCTCCACGTGGTCACGCCGGTGCGCTCGAGCGAGGCTCCGGCCCGTGCCATCCCGGCGCGCACCGCGCCGCCGGCCTCGGGGCGCAGCGCGTCGAGGTCCTTGCCCCGGGCCACCACCCGGCCGCCGGGGCCGTCGATGCTGAACGTGATCCGCAGGTGGTCGGGCACCCGGGTCAGGTCCCACTCTGCCGGCGGGATGCGGATGCCGGTGCGCTCGTGGAGCACCCGTCCGAGCTCCTGGGTGAGGGTGCCGCGGGCGGGGTCGGCCTCGGCGAGGGCGGCCATCGCGGAGTCGGGGGTCGGCACGAAGTGCCGACGGGTCGCCTTGGGCAGCGACTTCAGCAGGGCGACCGCGAGGTCGTCGCGCAGCCCCGGCACCTGCCAGTCGAAGCCCTGCGAGGTCACCCGGTTGAGCACGGTGACGGGCACGTGCACGGTCACGCCGTCGGCCGCCTCGCCCGGCGAGAACTGGTAGGTCACGTCGAGGTCGAGGTCGCCCTGCCGCCAGGTGCGCGGGTAGTCGGCGGCCGAGACCCGCTCACCGGCCTCCGAGGTGAGGTGGTCCTCGGTGAGGGTGAGCAGGTCGGGCCGACGACGTCGCTCGCCGCGCCACCAGCGGTCGAAGTGCCGCTCGGTGGGCACGTCGGGCGGGATGCGGGAGTCGTAGAACGCGAAGAGCACCTCGTCGTCGACGACGATGTCGCGCCGTCGGGCGCGCTCCTCGAGCTCGGCCACCCCTGCGAGGGTCGCGACGTTGCGCTTCCAGAAGTCGTGCTGGGGCTCCCAGTCGCCCTCGACGAAGGCGGAGCGGAGGAAGATCTCGCGGGCACCCTCGGGGTCGATGCGGGAATACTGGATCGTGCGGTCGGTCACCAGCGGCACCCCGAAGAGGGTCACCCGCTCGGTCGCGACCGCCGCTCCCGCCTTCCGGCTCCACCGCGGCTCGCTCACGGTTCGGGCCACGACGTGCGCGCCGACCTCCTCAGCCCACTCCGGCTCGATCGCGGCGGTGACGCGAGCCCACAGCCGGCTCGTCTCGACCAGCTCGGCGGCCATCACCAGGTCGGGCTGCTTGCGGAACAGCGCCGAGCCGGGACTGATGCCGAACCGCGCACCGCGAGCCCCGGCATACTCCCGCTTGGCCTGGTCGCGAGCGCCGACGTGGGACAGCAGCCCTGCGAGCAGCGCCTTGTGGATGGTGTCCCAGTCGGGCTCGGCGTCGGCGACGGACGTCGCGACGGCGGGGTCGATGCGCACCGACCGGCAGGCGGAGCGAAGCTGGGCGTGCAGGTCCTGCCACTCACGGATGCGTAGGTAGTGGAGGTACTCGCTCTTGCACATCCGCCGGAACGCGCTGTGCGACAACGCCTTCTGCTGGTCCTTGAGGTAGCGCCACAGGGTGTGCAGCGTGGCGAAGTCAGACCGCTCGTCCTTGAACCGGGCGTGCGACTGGGCGGCCTGGGCCTCCTTGTCGACCGGGCGCTCCCGTGGGTCCTGGATCGACAGGGCCGCGACGATGACCAGCACCTCGCGGGTGCAGCCGAGCCGCCCGGCCTCGATGACCATCCGCCCCAGCCTGGGGTCGAGCGGCAGGCGGGCGAGGGTTCTGCCGGATGCCGTCAGCCGGCGCCCGCGCCCACGGTGGCGGCCGCGGCCCTGCTCCCCCGTGGCGAAGGCGCCGAGCTCCTCGAGGAGCCGTACGCCGTCGGCGACCTGGCGCTCGTCGGGGAGGTCGACGAACGGGAAGCGGGTGACGTCGCCGAGCCCGAGCGAGGTCATCTGCAGGATGACCGAGGCCAGCGAGGTGCGCTGGATCTCGGGTTCGGTGAACTCGGGCCTCGCCTCGTGGTCCTGCCTCGAGTACAGCCGGATGCACACGCCCGGCGCGACGCGCCCGCAGCGGCCGGCGCGCTGGGCAGCGCTGGCGCGGCTGACCGGCTCGATCGGCAGCCGCTGCACCTTGGTGCGCTGGCTGTAGCGGGAGATGCGGGCGGTGCCGGTGTCGACCACGTAGCCGATGCCGGGCACGGTCAGCGAGGTCTCTGCGACGTTGGTGGCCAGGATGATCCGACGGCCCGCCCCGCGGTGGAAGACCCGGTGCTGCTCGGCGGCGGAGAGCCGCGCGAACAGCGGGAGCACCTCGGTGCCGGGCAGCTTCAGGGCGTTCAGGGCGTCGGCGGCGTCCCGGATCTCCCGCTCCCCAGAGAAGAAGGCGAGGATGTCGGTCGCCTCCGGGCTGGGCGGCGCCTCGGTCCACAGCTCTTCCACGGCCTCGACGACGCCGGTCACCTGGTCGCGCTCGGCCACGACGTGCCGCCCGTCGGGGTGCAGCTCGACCAGTGGGCGGTAGCGCATCTCGACCGGGTAAGTGCGCCCGGAGACCTCGATGACGGGCACCTCTCGCACCACCCGGCCGCGCTCGTCGGTGGCGAAGTGCTGGGCGAAACGGGCCGGGTCGATCGTCGCGGAGGTGATGACGACCAGCAGGTCTGGCCGACGCGGGAGCAGCTGCTTGACGTAGCCCAGGATGAAGTCGATGTTGAGCGACCGCTCGTGCGCCTCGTCGATGACGATCGTGTCGTAGCGGCGCAGGTCGCGGTCGCGCTGCATCTCGGCGAGCAGGATGCCGTCGGTCATCACCTTCAGCCGGGTCGCGTCGCTGCTGTGGTCGGTGAAGCGCACCTGGTAGCCGACCAGGGCGCCGAGCTCGACCTCCATCTCCTCGGCGATCCGCTCGGCGACCGAGCGCGCGGCGATCCGCCGGGGCTGGGTGTGCCCGATCTGCCCGGCGCTGCCGCGGCCCAGCTCGAGGCACATCTTGGGCAGCTGGGTGGTCTTGCCCGAGCCGGTCTCACCGGCCACGACGACCACCTGGTGCTCGCGCAGCGCCGCGAGGATGTCGTCGCGGCGCTCGACGACGGGCAGGTGCTCGGGATACCGCAGCCGGGCAGGGTCGACCGCGTCGACGGGCTGGGCAGGCATGGCGCCAAGGATAGGTCGATGACGGCCCTTCCCCCGGACCGGTTGCCACCGCAGCAGCAGCAGCCTCCGGCCGCGCCACCGCCGCCACATCCGCCACCCCCTTCCGGCGCCGTCACCAGCACCAGAGCAGCAGCCTCCGGCAGCGCCACCACCGCCACATCCGCCACCCCCTTCCGGCGCCGGCACCAGCGCCTCAGCCGCGGTGCCGTGGCGCAGCACGGCGCCGCCACCGGTGCAGCGACACGCACCCGCTGTCGTCAGCGCGCGTTCTCACCCCCCTCCCCCTGCCCCCCGCCCGCCTTCGAGGCGCCCTTGGCGGCGACCTCGAGCGTGGCTCCGGAGGCGTACATCCGCTGCGCCTGCGGGCCGTTGGCGGTGGCCAGGCGCCAGTCGTCGAGGAACGCCCGGTTCACCCGCTCGCGCGCGAGCGCCCGTGCCCGCGCCACGACCCGGCTCGCTCCGCCCTCGAGCCGGGCCGCACGCGAACCCGTAGCCACTGCGCCGCCGGTCGCCCACCTCGCAGCGCGTCGCGGGGTCGGACCGCCGATCAGCGCACTGGCCGTGCCGCGTTCTCCCGGAACCTGGAACGTCGCCCGGATGGCGTCGCGACGGGCCCGCGCCTCGCGCAACGCTCCGAGCGCGACCCGCTGCGAGCCGGTCAGCCGGGCGGTGGACACCACGCCAGTGGAGGTGCGCTGCGCACCCGCGGTGGCCCCCGCGCGCAGGGCTCCCCCGGCCACACCGGCGGCGGCCACCCCCGCACCCAGGGCGAGCTGGCCGGCATCGCCCTCGCCGTAGACGGCGAGCAACATCGCGTCGGCGCCGACCGCGGCCGCATCGGCCAGGGCTGCGACGGGCCGCAGCTCAGGCGCGACGATGGCGAGGGCGCCCACGGTGCCCACGTCGTGGGCGGCGGTGCTCACCCCGGCCAGCAGGCGGTACGGCAGGGAGTCGGCGACGTCGTCCATCGCGAGCCGGCGAAGCACCTCCGCGCACCGCCGGTCGGCCTCCTGGAAGCGCTCGGCCGCCGCCGCGTGCCGGGCCCGGGCGGCCTGCTGCGCCTCGACCTGCTCGACCTGCAGATGCCGCACCACCAGCATCTCGGGAGACTGCTCGCTCGCGCCGGTGCCGACGAGCAGGGCTGCGCGCTCCTCGAGCACGGCATACGCGTGCTCGGCCTCGTCGGCGTCGAGCACGGCGGTGGTCACGACCGCCTGCGCCTCCTCCATCGCGTCGGCGAGCACCCGCAGCGGCGCGGCGGCCCCACCCAACCGTGCCGCGACGGCATCGAGGACCGGTGCCATTTCCCGCAGACGGTGGCCGAAGGCCTCTCCGGCGGGGCCGTCCCAGGTGGCACCGTCACGCAGCCGGGCCAGCACGGCGGCGAGTGCGCCGAGGCGCGGGGCCGTCGACGACAACCGGTCGGCCAGCAGGCGCACCGCTGCCGGGTGCCCGGGCAGGGGTGGCAGGCCGCTCACCACGAGCCCCCGGCGAAGGACCGCGAGACCCCGGCCTCAGTGTCGAGGTAGAGCGAGCCGGCATCGACACCGGCCGCACCGAGCTCAGCGAGCGAGCGACCCAGCGCCAGCCGCACCCGTCGCCACCCACCCAGCAGGTCCTCGACCGCCGGCCCGGCGGCGCCCGGGCCGAGCGCCCACCGCTCGGCCGCGGGGTCGCCCATGAGCAAGAGGTCGGCGCCCACCTCGGCGAGCGCCACCCCGAGCTCGGCCACCTCGCTCGCGTCGACCCGGATCGTCGTCATGACCCAACGCTAGGCAGCCCCGCCGACGGGCTCGCCCACTTATCCACAGGTGGCATGCTCCAGACAGAGCATTCACCTGACGTTCACCAGGATGGCCTTGCGGCGCACCGTGCCGAGTGTCCTCTAGATTGGCGGCCGGACGGGTCGCGACGGCGCGGTCCGAAGGAGGATGCGCGCGCATGGCTGAGGTGCGACACAGCTCATCGACCACTGAGCACCGGTCGGACTACTGGGACGAGTACTACGCCGCACGGGCGACGACGCGTCGCCCGCTGCCCTCGCAGTTCGCGACGTTCGTCGCCGGCGAGCTCGACCGCCCCCACCGGGTGATCGAGCTGGGCTGCGGCAACGGCCGCGACTCGATCTTCTTCTCCTGGTACGGCCACGAGGTCACCGGAGTCGACGGGTCGAAGGCCGCCGTGGCCGCTTCGACCCACCTGGCCGAGGCCCTGGGCGAGAAGGCCACCTTCATCCGCTCGGCCATCGACGACCCCACCCTGGCCGACCGCCTCCGTGAGGGCGCCGGGCCCAGGGCGCTCTACGCGCGCTTCTTCATCCATGCGATCACCGACGTGGAGGAGAAGGTGCTGCTCGACCTCGCCGCGGCCGTGACCGGCCCGGGCGACCTGCTCGCCGTCGAGTACCGCACCATCCGTGACCGGGTGGGGGCCAAGGAGACCGAGACGCACTACCGCCGGTTCGTGTTGCCCGCCACCTTCCAGGCGCGCGCCCTCGAGCGTGGGTTCGAGGTCACCTACGCCGTCGAAGGGTTCGGTTTCGCCAAGTTCCGCCACGATGACGCCTACGTCGCCCGCACCCTCTTCCGCAGGGTCTGACGTGGCGGCGTTCACCGGCGAGGACCGGGTCGCACCGCTCCGCACCCTCGTCGACGACATCTCGCGCCGGTTCCCGGAGCTCGGCTACCTCGCGCCAGGCGGCGTGCTCCGGGTGCCGGTCGACGTCGGTCGGGTCAGCGTGCTGCGGCTCGAGCTGCCCAAGCAGTTCCTGCACCTGCAGTCGATAGGCCTGGTGACCGCCGACGGATCCGACGCCTCGGCCGGCTCCGAGGTGACGGCATCCTCGTGGTACGACGAGTACGGACCCTCGTTCGACGCGGCGCGGCTGTTCGACTGGGACTCCCCCGACGGCACCACCGTCCACACCGAGAAGGACGACCTGAGCTGGGTCCAGGTGCGGTTCCCGCGACCGGTGCATCTGAGCGAGATCCGTCTGCGCAACGTCGGCAACCCCACCGCGGCGCGCGCGCAGCGGGTTCGGGTGCTGGTGCGCACCCGCTGGCGCAGGCATGTGCTGTTCGAAGGGGACACCCGCCACAAGGAGCTGCGCGCCGCGGCGGCGGCGCACGACCTCGGCCGCGCCGACCCCCAGGTGCAGGCTCTCGTTCCGGTGCTCGTCGACACCTGCCGCGGCGCCTATCCCGCCGCCCGTAAGGCGCTGCGGGACAAGGGGTTCGACGCCGACCTCGTCAAGGCCTTCCGCGGAGTCGTCAACACCGAGCTGCTGCCCTCGCGCCAGCTCCTGTGGACCATCCACGGGCCGACGCGCTCGTTCCGGTTCTGGACCGCGGCGGAGCAGTCCGCCTACGTGCAGTTCGCGGTGGAGGTGGCCGATGCACTGCGCGAGGTCACCCCGCACGTCTCCTTCGGCTTCGGCGCGGTGCTCGCCGTCGTGCGCGACCGGGCGCTCATCCCTCACGACGACGACCTCGACATCATCATCGGCTTCGAGCCCGACGAGGCGGCGACGCTCGCTGACGGCCTGGCCCTGGTGACAGCAGCGCTGGAGGAGCGCGGCTTCTCGGTGCGCGGCACCTACTCCGCCCACCGTCAGATCGGACGCAACCACCGGGGCAAGCACGTCGACGTCTTCGTCGGGCTCTTCGAGGGCGAGGCCATCTCCTGGTACCCCGGCACCCGCGGCGCCCTCGACCGCGCCACCATGTACCCCACTACCACCGCCCCCCTGCTGGGGGTCGACTGCCCACTCCCGGCTCGGCCGGAGGTCTACCTGGCGGCCCTGTACGGCGAGGGGTGGCGCACGCCCGACCCGGACTTCGCCCACCGCTGGGACCGCTCGTCATACGCCGACCTGGCCGGCACCCCCGCCGCCAAGGTCTGAGCCCTACCGCAGCCAGACGTCGACGGGCGCCCCAGGGCGTGCCGGCGGGGGGCGCTGCGTGTAGGGCGGTGGGGGGGGGCGCGCCGGGCCGGGGCCC
>JBBQWX010000091.1:0-17915 GCA_038210185.1 Actinomycetales bacterium | reverse complement strand
CGCCGACACCGGCTGGGTCAGTGTCGGCACCGACCACGACACGGCCGCGTTCGCGGTCAACACCATCCGCTCCTGGTGGCAGAGCGCCGGACGCCCCACCTACCCGGGCGCGAGCAGGCTGCTGATCACCGCCGACGGCGGTGGCTCCAACGGCTCGCGCACCCGTGCGTTCAAGACCGAACTCGCCGCACTGGCCAAGCAGAGCGGACTGACGATCACCGTGTGCCACCTGCCGCCAGGCACCAGCAAGTGGAACAAGTTGGCATGACTGTGGTGGCCACCACGGATGGATGAAATGCTGGCTGGGCTGCCGGGTGTGGTCGCCGTCTCGATAGTGGAACGCCCAGTGTCCGTGACAAGTTTGGTGCGGGACCCGCGGGACCTTTGATTGTTGCTGCGTGCACGAACCCCAGATTCGGTTGGTTACGAAGGTCCTCCCCGGCGGCTCACGCGCAGGGTGCGCGCGAGCGAAGGAGGAGGTCGTGGAACAGATCTACGAGCGGGTCGCCGGGTGCGATGTTCACCGCGACCAGGTGACAGTGTGTGCCCGCACGCCGGGGCCTCGAGGGGGCGTGCACAAGGACAAAGCCCGGTTCAAGACCACCACCGCTGGCCTGATCGAGATGGCCGACTGGTGTGGTGAACGGGCGGTCCAGCTAGTGGCGATGGAAGCCACTGGCGTGTACTGGAAGCCGGTCTACTACGCCCTGGAGGACCGCTTCCGGGTGTGGCTGTGCAACGCGTACCACGTCAAGAATGTGCCGGGGCGAAAGACCGACATGTCCGATGCTGACTGGCTGGCTGACGTGGCCGCACACGGGATGGTGCGGCCCAGCTTCGTACCTCCGGTTCCGATCCGGGAGCTACGCGAGCTGACCAGGTACCGCAAGAAGCAGATCGATACTCGCGCCAGCGAGCTCGCCCGCCTGGAGAAGGTGCTGCAAGATGCCGGGATCAAGCTCACCTCGGTGGCTTCGAAGGTGTTGACCCAGTCGGGCCGAGCCATGATCCAGGCACTGATCGAAGGTGAGAGTGACCCGGGGGCGCTGGCCGAGCTGGCCAAGGGCAAGCTACGTCCGAAGATCCCCGAGCTGACCGGCGCGTTGTCCGGACACTTCGGCGCCCATCACGCCCTGGTCGCCGACCGCGTCCTGGCCCACCTGGACTTCCTGGATGACACGATCGCCCAGCTCAGCCGCCAGATCGCCGAGAGAGTCGCCGAGGGCTACCAGCCGGTCCTGGACCTGCTGCTGCCGATCCCCGGGCTGCAGCACACCAGCGTCGAGGTCATCATCGCCGAGACAGGCGCGGACATGAGCTGCTTCCCCACCCCGGGACAGCTCGCGTCGTGGGCTGGCCTGTGCCCCGGTAACCACGAGTCGGCCGGTAAACGCAGGAAGGTAGGCACCGCCGCCGGCAACCAGTGGCTGCGACGTACCCTGATCGAGTCGGCCCGCGCCGCCGCACGAACCAAGGGCAGCTACTTCAGCGCGCAGTATCACCAGATCGCGAGACGCCGAGGCCCGAACAAGGCCGCGGTCGCGGTGGCGCACAGCCTGCTGGACGTCATCTGGCACGCCCTTAGCACTGGCGAGGTGTTCACCGACCCAGGCGCGGACTACTTCACCACCCGCCAAGACCCCGAGCAGCACACCCGCCGACTCGTCAACCAACTCGAGCGGCTCGGCTACACGGTCGAGCTCACACAGGCCGCACAAACCGCATAGGGCAACGCACACCACCGCGATCCACCGTCACCTGGGGACACACGGCGATACTCCCTTGCCCCAGTTCCGTTGAGGCCAAACGTATTTCACCCCAGATCGAACACCGCCTCTTCTCACACATCTCGATGAACTGGCGCGGCCGGCCGCTGACCTCCCACGAGGTCATCGTCAACACCATCGCGGCCACCCGCACCCGATCAGGCCTGAGCGTGCACGCCGAACTCGACACCGCCACCTACCCCACCGGAGTCAAGATTCCCGACCAGCAGATGAAGGCCCTGGAGGACGACGGGACCCTCACCCGCCACGAGTGGCACGGCGACTGGAACTACACGCTCAACCCCAAAACTGCGCGTGTTGAAAACTGACAGGCCCAAAGTAGTCCAGGAGGACGACGAGTCCAAGGAGCACGCCCCGGGCGTAACAGGCGGGTCGCTACTGGATGAGCTGGTCCGTGACGGTGCGCGGGCGATGCTGGCCGCGGCGTTGCAGGCCGAGGTCGCCGCGTATGTCGAGGCCCACGCCGACCAGGTCGACGAGGCCGGTCACCGGTTGGTGGTCCGCAACGGCCACCACCAACCGCGCGAGGTCAGCACGGCTGCGGGCGCGATGCCGGTACAGCAGCCGCGGGTCAACGACAAACGCATCGACGCCGAGACCGGGGACCGGGTGCGGTTCTCCTCGGCGATCTTGCCGGCGTGGGCGAGGAAGTCTCCACAGGTCGCCGAGGTGCTGCCGTTGCTGTACCTGCACGGCCTTTCCAGCGGTGACTTCGCCCCGGCGTTGACTCAGTTCCTGGGCTCGGCTGCGGGCCTGTCGCCGGCCACGATCACCCGGCTGACCGCGCAGTGGCAGGACGACGCGCAGGCGTTCAACAAGCGGTCCCTGGCCGACACCGACTACGTGTACATGTGGGTCGACGGGATCCACCTCAAGGTCCGCCTGACCCAGGACAAGGTGTGCCTGCTGGTGATGATCGGGGTCCGCGTCGACGGCACCAAGGAGCTGATCGCGTTGGCCAACGGGTTCCGCGAATCGAGCGAGTCCTGGGCTGACCTGCTGCGCGACTGCAAACGCCGCGGGATGACCGCCCCGGTGCTCGCGGTCGGCGACGGCGCACTGGGGTTCTGGAAGGCGGTCCGGGAGGTGTTCCCCCAGACCCGGGAACAGCGCTGCTGGTTCCATGTCGGTGGCAACGTCCTGGCGGCGCTGCCCAAGTCGGCGCACCCGGGCGCGAAGGCCGCACTGGCCGAGATCTGGGGCGCCGAGGACAAAGAGCACGCGCTGAAGGCAGCCAAGGCGTTCGCCGACTCCTACGGCGCCAAATGGCCCAAAGCGGTCGCCAAGATCACCGAGCACCTGGACGTGCTGCTGGCGTTCTACGACTACCCCGCCGAGCACTGGATCCACCTGCGCACCACCAACCCCATCGAGTCAACCTTCGCCACGGTGCGGCTGCGGCAACGGGTCACCAAGGGCCCCGGCTCACGGGCGGCCGGGGTCGCGATGGCGTTCAAGCTCATCGAATCCGCACAGGCCCGCTGGCGCGCCGTCAACGCCCCGCACCTGGTCGCCCTGGTCCGGGCCGGCGCCGTGTTCGACATGGGCAAACTCGTCGAACGACCCGACGAATCAGGCGACCAGATCGGGGGTGCTCAACAAGTCGCGTGACACGCCGATCCACAGGTCTTGACTATTGCTCCATCAGGAATCGTGCCTGAAGCTTGAGAGAGCCTTGAAGGACCTGCCGGCCCAGCCCTGACGCTCAGGCCTGCGAGCGCTGGTCGTGTTTCTCACATGCCGCGAAGCGCTAGAAGGCTTGGGCAGTCATTGTTGTGACGGATGGGTCAAGTTCGGGTCGGGTTATGCAGCGAAGCCTCCTGTGGTGAGCAGTCCGTTGACGGCGTCGGTGTAGGCGCGATCGACGGCGCGGAGTTTGGTGGTGAATTCGGTTGGTGTGTGGGCGATCTGGGCGAGCCCGTCACGCAGGATCCGGTCGTTCGCGCGGGTGAGGAACAGGGCCTGTGAGCCGGTGTCGGTGACGCGGTAGCGGTGGCTGCCCGGGATGCGTTCGATGAAGCCGTGATGACGCAGTCGGCGCAGGTCGTAGGTGGCTTGGCCTCGGGTGAGGGTGCCTGGTGGCTGCCCGAGCAGGGGCGCGAGCAGGTCCCGCAGGTCTCGGTTGGTGAATCCGTTGGGCAGGAGCCGGAAGTTGCACAGGGTGGACAGCAGCGCCTGGGCGCGAGGGTCGGTGAACCGGATCCCGGGGACGCGACCACCTGTGGTGGTGAAGACGGGGCTGGTGACCGCAGCGAGAGTCGCTGCGCCGTCGGCAGGGCTGTGGCTGAGTCGTTGGACGCCGAGGAGGCGTCGGTTGGCTGAGAAGCCGATCTGCCGCAGGGCGGGCAGGTTGGTCAGCCGCCTACCGACGTTGAAGTCGTAGGTGTCGTTGATCGTGGTCTCGGTCCGAAGGGCTCGTCCTTCCTTGTGGTATTGCTTGATCGTGGTGTGCTTGTAGTCCACGTACAGGCTCGGGGTGACGTGCTGGGTGATTACCCGGGTGCGGAACCGGCCCGGGGTCGGGCGCTTCCTGCCGCGCTGGATCTGCCGGGCGAAGATCAGCTGGACCCGGTCCGGGCGGCCCAGGTCGAGGTTGTCGTGGATGACCTGCTCGAAGAACACGCGGCCGCTGACCGGGGTGTCGAGCATCTGGGTCAGGGAGAACTCGGCCTGCAAGACCGAGATGTCGTACCGGTACCCGGCCGCCCGGTCCGCGGCGCTGTAGGGGTTCGGCAGGCGGGCCAGCCACTTGCGCAGGAGCGCGTCGATGCGCTCCGCGCTCAGATCGTCACAGATCCGCTGCAGCGTCGTGACGTCGTCGAGGTCGTCCAACGCCGCGAACCCGTTGTCCAGGGCGGTGAAGCCGATCCCGGCCTTGGTCGCCTGCCGTTTTGGCGTACTCGTTGCCGTTGATGCAGAGCCGGGCGGTGTACGGGAAGTAGGAGCAGAACTTCAGGAAGAACGGGCCGAAGTCGTCGTCCACGGCGTACACGTAGTAGTGGTTGACCACCGCGGTTGTGGACACGATCCACGGGTAGGGCGCGCCGGTGACCGGGTTGTGCCGCCGCTCGGTACGGAACACGTGGGCCTTCTCCTGCGCCACCCCGATGAAGACGACCTCGTCGGTGCCGGTGAACCCGCGCAGGTGGGCCTGCATCACATCGTCCTTGCGCTGCCCCTTCGCGAAGCGCACGATCGGCACGTCACAGGTCGCGGCGTACCGGTACAGCCCGTCGACGAAAGCCCGCGACATCGGTGCGACCAGTGCGGTGGAGGCGATCGGGAAGCCGTGATCGCGCCTCAGGAACCCGGCGACCTGGCCGGCCCTTTGCAGCTGCGGCACATACACGTTCAGGTACATCCGGTCGATCGACTCGACCTCGAACACTACGTGCTCGGTAAGGACCTCGGCCACCGTCCGCGCGAGTGTCATGGCAACCTCCGATCGTCGGGCCAGCCCCAGTTACGGGGTCAACCACCGCCACCAGCCGGATCACGACGAGCACCTCAGCGCGGGGTCCTCGACAGACCCAACCAGCGGAGCCTACGACTCCAGAACCGCAGCGCACCAGACACACCGCGTCCGCGGGCTGGGGCGGAGCCCCGTTAGGGCCTGTTACGAAAGTCGTCGGAGCCAGTGGTTGATGCTGGCGATGTGGACTGTTGCGGCGTAGCGGACGGCGAGCTTGTCGTAGCGGGGCCGAACCCGCGGTGGTGTTTGAGCTGGTTGATCCCGCACTCGACGGCGTGTCGGTCGCGGTAGGTGACGGGGTCGAACGCTGGTGGTCGTCCACCTTTGGAGCCTCTGGCTCGTCGGTGAGCGGCTTGGTCGGCCTTGACCGGGATCGTCGCGCGGATGCCGTGCGCACGCAGCCAGGCCCGGTTGGCCCGGGAGGAGTAGGCCTTGTCGGCCAGGACCCGCACCGGTCGACGTCGGGGCCGGCCGGGGCCGCGTCGGGCGACAGCGATGTCGTCCAACACGGGGATCAGCTGGGGGCAGTCACCGTCCTGGCCGGGGGTCAGGCGGAACGCCAGGACCCCGCGCTGTTGGTCCACGGCGAGGTGGGTCTTGGTGCCCCACCCTCCCCGGGAGCGACCCAAGGCGTGGTGCTCGGGCTCTCTCGCAACGCGATCCACGCTGTCACGTCGGGCTCCGGCGGCGTGGATGTGAGCGCGCGCGGTGGTGGAGTCCACCGACACCTGCCAGGACAGCTTGCCCCGGGCGTCGGCGGTGGCGTGCAGGGCAGCCTCGATCCGGTCCCAGATCCCGCGTAGCTGCCAGTGCGCGAACAGCGCGTACACCCGCCACCACGGCCCGTACCGGTCGGGGACATCACGCCATGGACAGCCCGTGCGCACCCGATGGCGCGCCCCGTCGACCAGGGCCCGCACCGGCCACCGCCGGGGCCGGCCGATCCGACTGGGCGGCGGCACCAAAGGTTCGAGCAGCGCCCACTGGGCGTCGGTGAGGTCGTGACGGACGGCGGCATCTATCGTGGACACGAGGCCTCCCTGGGCGCGCGGTGACTTTGACACCACCTGCGATACCGGGCAGGCCTCACCTCACGCCAGCGACACGCTCAAACCCCATCTGTCACTTTCGTAACACGTCCTATTGTGCCGCACTGAAATCCGCGTCAGAAGTCGTCCGATTGACTGGAGGATCTGTTCGGCGGGTTTGGTACTGATGAATGGCCTGGGGTCCGTATCTACTGTCGAAGTTGTGGCGTTGCAGTTGGACTGCGCTACGGAACAGAACGAGAAGGAGCTACCTGTGACGGAGTCATCGCGAGCCGATCAGATCCGCCGGTCGCTGGAGCAACACCAAGCGGCAGGGGGCCCGAAGGAAACGCTCACGGTGCCCCTTCAGCGGCGCCCTGGGGTGCTGCCGGTCATCACGTTGCCGCTCAGCGTGCCGGTTCTGAACGCGAAGAGCCTCCGGATCGCGCCGAACTGGTCGACCACGCGGAGGCCGACGTCGTCCGGCGTGACCGTACGGGCAAGACGCCCAGCGCCTGGTGGCCGAGCTGGTGCGTTCGGAACACCGTCACGCCGGCGACCTGAAGGACTCGTTGAAGGATGGGCAAGACCAGCCGGCAGCGGCGGGCACGAACCGCGCGCCGAGCAGGTAAACGGTCCCAGGACTTTTGCGAAGGGACGCGGACCAACACGGGCGGGTCCCGAACGGTGTGAACGACGACCTCAGCTTCTTCCTGCTGCGTCCAGGCGCTGATTGTCATGGAGAGCTCGGCTGTGCGCGAGGCGGTAGGAGTCGGTACCGCGCGTCGGCTTTCTGCTGCCGTCTGGTGCGCGACGGTGCAATGCTCGGTCAGGGTTGCCGGGGGCGTGGGCGACGAGCTCGGCGCGGCCGCCGTTGCCGTCGAGGTGGATGCTGAGCAGGGGCCCTACGCCGGGGGCGTAGAACTTCAGCTCCTGCACGGTGGGCTCGAGCGGGACCAGGTCGCGGGTCATGAGGATGTCCTTGGTGAAGTGCCCGAAGGGGACCTGGACCTGTTCTTGTCCGACAGTGATCACGCCGGCGCGGTCTTCGGCCTGCCCGGCGTAGTACTCCTGGCGGTAGGTCATCCCCGGGGCGGGCCCGGCGGGGATGGCGATGCCAGCCTGGGCGCCGTCGACTCCGGCTTCGAAGGAGCCGTCGGTGTTGACGGGCTTGCCGTTCTCGTACTCGGTGGTGGCCTCACCTAGGTACCAGATGTTGCCGTCGCGGTCTTGGGCGTACCAGTCGTCGGTGACCTCCACCGGGACCCCGTCCTCGGTGACGACATCGCGCACCACGCGGGCGGTGACTCCGTTGGCGATCCGTTTGGTCTGGTCGGTGACGGTGACCACGACCTTCTGCTGCGTGCCGGTGGTGTCGGACTCGCGGAAGGTCCAGCTAGCACCGGGGGCCATCGGCCAGTACGGGTTGTCGATGGTGGTGCTGAAGTCGGCTGGGTCCAGCGTGAGGCTCTCGGTGTTCTGCGGCAGCGGACGCAGGCTGTTCGCCGGGGACGCCGGCGAGCGGGGATCCTGCGTGGTGCTCGTGCAGCCGGCCACCGCCATGGTGGTGGCCAGCAGCACGGCGACGGGACGGCGGCGGGATGTGGGGTGGGTCATGGCTCCTCCTCGGAGACTCCTCGCGAGCTGCTGGCGGCCGGGGTCGGCCACGGCGGTGGTTCTCGCTGGTAGGTGAGCGTGCCCGCGGGTGGATGAGGATTCGGTGAACGCCCGGAAGACCGATGGGTGCGCGGTAGCCGGGGGCGGTGGGACGCTGAGCGGATGAGAGTGCTGGTGGTCGAGGACGACGCCAAGCTGGCCGCGCTGATCCGGCGCGGCCTGGACAGCTACGGGATGAGCGCAGACGTCGCCGGCACGGGTGATCAGGCGCTCGAGCTGGCCGGGGCGACGGCCTACGACGTGGTCCTGCTCGACGTGATGCTGCCCGGCCTGGACGGGCTGCAAGTGTGCGCCCGGCTGCGCGAAGAGGGGAACGCTGCACCGGTGTTGATGCTCACCGCCTTGGACGGGGTCCTGGACAAGGTTGCCGGGCTGGACAGCGGCGCGGATGACTACCTGGCCAAGCCGTTCGCATTCGCCGAGCTCCTGGCCCGCATCCGAGCCCTGACCCGCCGCGCCACCCCATGGCGGGAGCCGCTGCTGCGGGTCGGGGACCTGGTGCTGGACCCGGCCGCGCGCACCGTGCGTCGCGGCGAGGTGGACATCGCCGTGACCGTCAAGGAGTTCGCCATCCTCCAAGCACTGATGCGACGGGCCGGGCAGGCATGCACCCGCGTCGAGCTGCTGGACAGTGCCTGGGACATGACCTACGACAACCGGTCCAACATCGTTGACGTCTACGTGCACGACCTGCGCGAGAAGATCGATCGGCCCTTCGGCACCAGCACCGTGCAGACCGTGCGCGGGGTCGGGTACCGCCTGGCCGTGGGGCCATGAGCGCGGTCCCGATTCGGTGGCGGGTCACCGGCGCGTTCTGCGCCGCGTTCGTGCTGGTGATGAGCTTGGTCGGGGCGGCGGTCCTGGCGTGGTTCGCGCACTCCCTGACCGTGGCCGGCGACCGCGCCTTGCGGGTGCGGGTCGACGCCTTGGTCGCGGCACAGGCCGCGACCACGACGGTGTTACCGCTGGGCGGGCCTGCGGCCGGGTTCGACGAGAACCCCACCCAGATCCTGGACACCAGCGGCCGCCCGCTGGCGTCCAGCACCGGGCTGCGGGTCGCGCTGCTGAACCCCGAGCAGACCCGTCGCGCCGTGGCCGGGCCGCTGCTGACCGACCGGGCCGGGGACACCGACCTGGATGAGTCGCTGCGGGTGCGGGCGCACCTGGTGGACCTGCCCGACGGGACCCGCCTGGTCGTGGCCGCCGCGTCGTCCCTGGACGAGACCGGGGAACGGGTGGCCTCGCTGCGCACGATCGGCTCGCTCGGGCTGCTCGCCGCGCTGGGCCTGTGCGGCGCCGGAGGCTACGCCGCAGCCGGGGTCGCTCTACGACCCGTCGAGCAGATGCGCCGTGACGCCGAAGCGATCGACACCGCCGGTCACGGCCTGCTCAGCACACCCGCGGCCGACGACGAGATCACCCGCCTCGGGGCCACCCTCAACGCCATGCTGGGGCGGATCCGCAACGCCCGAACCCTCGAACAGGCGACACTGCGGCGCGAGCACCGGTTCGTCGCTGACGCCAGCCACGAGCTGCGCGCAGCCCTGACCAACCTGCACACCGAGATCGAGCTGGCCCTGGCCGACCCAGCGCCAACCGTGGCCGCGCTGCAGGCCGCACTGATCTCCGCCGGGCAGGAGAGCAACCGGCTGAGCCGGCTCACCGACGACCTGCTCACCTTGGCCCGCACGCACGCCCTGGCCGCGCAGCCGTGTCAGGTCGACCTGGCCGCGCTACTCGCAGCCGTGGTCGACGACCACCGGGACACGGCCCGCGACACCTCGCGAGACCTCACCCTCACCTGTTCAGTCCCGGCGCCGGTGTGGCTGGACCCCAACCTGATCCGCTGCGCCATGACCAACCTGATCGGCAACGCCCTGCGCTACGGGAGCGGCCCGGTGCACTGCAACGCCCGACAGTCCACCACCACCCTGACCCTGGAGGTCCGCGACCACGGAGCCGGGTTCGACCCGGCCTTCCTGCCCCACGCCACCGAACGCTTCACCCGCGCCGACCCATCCCGCCACACCCATGGCACCGGCCTGGGGCTGGCCATCGCCGACGCCGTCGCCGAGGCCCACCACGGCCAGTTGAGCATCACCAACCACGACGATGGCGTCAGCGTCACCCTGCACCTCCCCAACGCTGCTTGACAACGCACAGGGGCATCTGTCCCGTCGGCGCTGCGTGAAGGGACGGGAAGCGGGCTGCCTGTGCCAAGCCCAGTTGGCTCCCCTGTGTCGCTGACTGGGCTTGGCACAGGGAGGCCGCCAAATGTGGCTCTGACCTGACACGCCGGTAGGTGTGGGCGGAAACGTTGGTCACCATGACCGAGACAATCACGGGCGGGAGCGATGCCCAAGGATGCGAAGATGAGGACGTCGTCGTCGACAGCGTCGGTCAGTGAGCGGGCTGCGATCGCCGAGCTCGTCAAGCCGCCCGGGATCGCGGTGAGGACATCACCGGCCGCTAGTGTCCTGCGCCTGAGATTCGTGCAAGAAGTCGTCTGATCGAGGCCAGGATCTCGTCGGCGGTGTTGGTCCAGATGAAGGGTTTGGGATCCTGGTTCCAGCCTTGGCCCAGGCGCGGATGTGTGCTTCGAGGGCTTGGACGGATCGGTGACTGCCGCGGCGGATCAGCTGGTCGGTGATGAAGCCGAACCAGCGCTGGACCTGGTTGACCCAGCTGGAGCCGGTGGGGGTGAAGTGCAGGTGGAACCGGGGGTGGGCAGCCAGCCACTTCTTGATCGCGGGGGTCTTGTGGCCGCCGTAGTTGTCACAGACCAGGTGCACGTCGAGGTGCTGCGGGACTTCGGCGTCGATCTTGGTCAGGAGCTTCTTGAACTCGATGGCCCTGTGCTGTCTGCGGTGGATTGAGGAGATGACGGTGCCGTCTTTGATGTTGAACGCGGCGAACAGGCTGGTCACGCCGTGACACGTAGTCGTGGGTGCGGTTCTCGGGCATGCCCGGCATCATCGGCAGCACGGGTGAGGGATGGAGTGCACGCCGGGACTCGTGCCCTGAGCGCGCGCAGTGCGGTGTCGCCCTCGGTGCGTCGGCTCTGGGCGGGCTGGCTGCGATTCTGACGCTCGCAACAGCTGGCCGCCACCGCGCCCTGCTTGGCGACTGGCCACCGGGGACTTTTCCGTGGCCACGGACACGCGGTCAGCAGTTCCGCGGGATGTCGCCCAGCGCGCGACCGACCTGCTTCACCCAAGCCCACAGGGCGACACGAAGCGCCGCCGCGAGGGCAGACCGCGCTGTTGCTGCGACCATTTGCCACTTCGTCGGGTATCAGGTGATCACGGTCGAGTGGGGCGCACTCTTGGCGTCGAGGACCTCCAGGAGTGCGCCAAGGTCGGTGGCGCTCTCCAGGTCGTGGCGCAGGGGGCGCTCGGCGTGCACGCCGTAGACGTTGTGGCGTCCCTGCCGGTGACGCGTCAGGTAGCCGCTGTCGACGAGGTCGCGCACGATCCGCTGCACGGCCCGCTCGGTGATCCCGACCTGGTCGGCGACCCCCCTCATGGTGACCGCCGGGTCGCGGGCGATGCACACCAGCACGTGGGTGTGGTTGGACAGGAACGTCCAGTGGTGAGTTGACATACGACAAGTATTTCACTAAATTTGTGTCGCACAAGGGGAGTATCCCGCGAACGGCGCGTCGTCATCTCGGTCGGTTTCCGATCCGGCGCAGCCGACCGAAGGCCCGTCAGGCCTGCGGTGGGAGAGACCTTCGACACGGTCGAAGGAGACCCCCGTGGAACAGGCGTTGATCGTGCCCTGGTGGGCATGGGCCGGCCTGACCCTCACCATCGTGGGAATGCTGGCCATCGACCTGTTCATGCACCGCGACGGCCACGAGATCCGGTTCCGCGAGGCGGCCATCTGGAGCGGGGTATGGATCAGCGTCGGGCTGGGCTTCGGCCTGGTCCTGTGGGCGTGGCAGGGCGGCGAGGTCGCGAGCACCTACTACGCCGGCTACCTCATCGAGAAGGCTCTGTCGGTCGACAACGTGTTCATCTTCGCGATGATCTTCACCGCCTTCGCCGTGCCCCCGGCCTTCCAGCACAAGGTGCTGTTCTGGGGTGTGGTCGGGGCCCTGGTGTTCCGGCTGGTCTTCATCTTCGCCGGTGTCGCCCTGCTCGAGGCGCTGTCCTGGACGGCCATCCTGCTCGGCGCCCTGCTGCTCTACACCGGCTGGAAGATGGCCTTCAAGCACTCCACGGACATCGACCCCGACCGCAACGTCATGGTCCGCCTGCTCCGGCGCGTCATGCCGACCACCCCCGAGTACCACGGCAACCGGTTCTTCGTCCGCATCGACGGGCGCCGCACCGCCACCTTGCTGTTCGTCGCCCTCGTCGCCGTCGAGGCCACCGACCTCGTCTTCGCCATCGACTCGGTCGCCGCCGTCCTGGCCATCACCACGACCACCTTCCTGGTCTGGGCCGCCAACGCCTTCGCCGTCCTGGGGCTGCGCGCCCTGTACTTCTGCCTCGCCGGCCTGCTCGCCCGGTTCGTCCATCTGCACTACGGGCTGGCGTTCCTGCTCGGCTTCGCCGGCCTGAAGCTCATCCTCTCCGAGACCCCCGTCGGCAAGCTGCCCATCCCCGTGACCCTCGGCGTCATCGTGCTCACCCTGGCCGTCAGCATCGCCACCAGCCTGTGGGCCACCCGGGGCGTCGACAGCAGCCAGCCCAGGCCCGCCTCCGACATCACCCACTGAGAACCCAACCCACAAAGGAGCCCGCCATGACCGTCACCGCCCTGCAAGCCCCCGGCCGCCGACCCGCACCCCTACCGCTGCCCACGGCCGCCGAGGTCCTCGCCCTGCAAGCCGTCCACGAGTATCCCGCGATCTCGGTCCTGTGCTCCACCGACGCCGCACCCGCCATGTCGACGGTGGCGCTCGCCCGCCTCGAGCAGCTCGTCGACGACGCCACCCGCAGGCTGCGCTCCGAGCTTGGCGGACCCGTGGCGGCATCGCTGCGCGACGACCTCATGCACCTCGTCGACGACGCCAAGGAGCGACCGACCCGCGCCGCGGTGGCCCTGTACGTCAGCAACAGGCACCTCTCGGCGTGGAGCCTGCCCCAACCCGTGGTGGACCGGGCGGTCGTGGACCCGACCTTCGCCACCCGCGACCTGGTCCGCTCCCTGCACCGCACACCCCGACACGTCGTGCTCGTCCTCACCGAGCGCGACGCACGCCTGTTCGACGGGGCCGGCGACACCCTGCTGCCACCGTTCGGCGGCCCGTTCCCCCTGATCGACCGCACCCCCCGCCGGCACACCCGCACCGGCGGTGCGCCCGCCAAAGGCGCCGAGCAGGACCGGCGAGCCGACACCTTCCTACGCACCGTCGACCGGGCCCTGGGCACCTACCTCAGCCTGCACCCCGCCCCCCTGATCCTGGTCGGCGCGGGCCGGACCCTGACCCGCTTCACCCGGATCTCCAGCAACCTCGGGCGTCTGGCCGGCACGGTGCAGGGCAGCCACGCCCGCACCCCACTGCCGACCCTCGCCCGGCTCATCCGCCCCGTCCTGGAGGGCTACCTGCGCTCGCGCGAGGACGAGGCCCTGACGCTGCTGGACAAGCGCAGCATCGCCGGCGCAGCCGCCACCGGCATGCCCGCGGTCTGGCTCGCCGCCCGCGCCGAACGACCCGAGATGCTCGCCGTCGAGGAAGGGCTGTTCTACCCCGCCCGGGTCAGCCGCGACGGCGACCTCATCACACCCGCCGACGACCTCGAACACCCCGACGTCATCGACGACGCCGTCGACGAAGTCATCGAAACCGTCCTGCGCCGAGGAGGCTGGGTCGCCCTCGTCCACGACGGCGCACTCACCGCCACGGACCGGATCGCCCTCACCCTGCGCCCACGCTGAGCCGCCAACTCCACCCCACCTCAGGCCTTGTCCGACCTGCCGCCGAGCGGCGCCGACGAATGACCATCGAAGCGAAGATGCGACGCACAAGCCCATCGGCCACCTCCACGGGCGGGCGAAGAGTGGACGCCGTTCGGTTGGTTGGCAACCTGCGCGCTTCGGCCCGGGGGAGGACGGCACCGTGCGGCCTCGTCGCCGGCCAAGGATCCGCGGACCGGGACTCTGCTGTCCCGGTCCGCGGCGTTCAGAGCAGGTCAGTGCTGGTGACCCGTGCCTCCCGTCACGACGAGTCCCGTCGGCACGACCGGAAGCGTCACTGACCGCGTCACCCGATGGCGTTCGAGGTCCACCAGGACGACCCGCTCGCTTCGAGGGTCGGTGACCATGGCCTGGTGACCCACCACCGCCATCTGCGGACGGGGCTGGGTGTAGTCGGTCGGCTTGGACCACGCCGGCACCACCTGGGTGGACGCCTCGATCTCGCCCGTGGCGGGGTCGATGACGTGGACCTTGCCGTCGGTTCCCAGCACGACGAGATCACCGTGGTCGTCTCGCGTGAAGGACCCGTAGGCCATACCGAGATCGACGAGTCGCGTCTTCCCGGTCTCGGTGTCGGCGAGCACCAGCTGCGTGCTGGTGTAGTCGCCGGCGAGCACTGAAGAGGATGGGGAGCCGGCGAGGGTCCCCACCCGCCCCACGACACCTTCGGGCTCGGCGATCTTGCCGGCCTTGCCCCGGTGGAAGGTGAAGATGCCGTCCTCGCACCCGAATGCAACGAGGCCGCCCTTGGCCCCGCCCTCCCCGTGGAGGCCGGGACAGGTGTCCCAACGGGCGGCGATACGGCCGTTCTCCGTCATCCGGGCGACTCCGACCCGGGCGGAAGACCCCTCAGCCGGAACGCTGACGAGGTAGCCGGTGCGCAGCGGCACGGCGACCCCGTGATGGGCGGCGTACGGGGCGAACGAGCGCAGGCTCAGCACCGGGGAGTCGAGCTGGTCGTCGGAGACCACCTGGACCACTCCCGTGCCGTCGTCGTAGATCGCCGTACGCCCGTGCTCCCCGTTGACGTGCGCGGGCCGCATCCCAGCCACGACGCCGCGTTCCATCGCCGGTCGTCGCGCGGCCCCCCTGCCATCGGGGTCCCCGGTGTCGAGGATGCGGACCGTACCGGTGCCACTAGGAGTGAGGAAGACATGACGCCCGTCGCCCGCGACGGACAGCGCGGGCCGTGCTGGCAGGCGGAACGCGTCGAGGGTGGCGAGGTTCTTCGCGTCGAGGACGAGCACGCCGTTGTCATGGGCTATCGCGACGCGGGGCCGCTCGGTGGATGTCCCGCCTGATGCCGTGTGCCCGGTGGCAGCAGGAGCCGCGGCGGCGACCGCAGCAGCAGTGGGCGCCACCGCCGCCGCACCGGTGAGGGCAGCAACGAGGCCTGCCAGGGTGGACAGGAGGATGCGGTGATGTGAGGTGACCATGTCGCGACCCTACATGAGAATGATTTTCATCCGCAATAGTGGGGCCGACCGCTGCATCGCCCTCCCGGTACGTCTGCCCGCCTCGGTAGGCGCGCTGCTGACCGCGCGCGGATCCAGTCCTGTCATCGGCCTGGCGCGACCAGTTCCGCAGGTACAGCTCGGAGATCCTGAAGTCAGGGGCTACTTGAGTGATCGGAGCCTCGCCCTGACCGGCCATCGCGACGACATGGTCACGGAACTCCTCGGATGTGGTGCAGGCATGTCGATGACATCCTTGCGGCGGGACCTCCCGGCCCCACCGATCAGTTGTCAAACGGGCCGACGACACGGGCGCCCACTGCGTCTCGGCGGACTGCAGCTGCACGACGTGCAAGCACGCGGCTTGACGCCGAAGGGTGCGGCTGGGGCCCATGGTGTCCCGCTGGCCTTGTGGCCGACGCGAGCGAGCCGCTGTCGACGCTCGGACTTCGCTCGACCAGGCAAGGAACCGCCGTCGAGCGTCTGCTGCTCGATTCGGACGGGTTCCGGTCCGCGCAACAGCTCCAGGAGGTGCTGCTTGGACGCGGAGACCACGTCGGTCTGACCAGGGTCAAGGTCGACGGGCCCGTTGTGGAGTCCTCGGCGCAGAACGTCGCCGCAGCGCACGGCTTCACGGCGGTCGAACACACCATCGAGATCGCCGGGACCTGCACGACGTGCGCCACGTTGACAGGCCTGAACCCGGCCGCCGCTCGCGAAGGGACTCAACTGGTCGCAACACCACGATCGTGGAGCTGCCGATCGGCAGACCAGCCGGATGGGCGCGGGAGCTGAATGGCAGGGCGCCGGGCAGTTCTGGGTTCACCGGCCTGCTGCAGGTGGCCGTGCAGGTGATCGGCTGGTGAGTTCCGTGGTGTTCCGTCGTCGACGACGATGACCGTGCGTCGCCGGCGCACCTGCTGGAGGGCCGCAGCCAGGCCGGCGGCCGGCCCGCCGATCACCGCCACGTCGCAGTGCCGTTCGACGGTGGGATGCACGTCCTCGTTGGTCAGGGCTTCGATGCTACGACCCGCGGCCCCGGTGAGGAATTGACAACGATTATCACTCTCGATGAGAATTCTTGTCATGAGACCGACTGTGCCCGCTGCTGCCCTGTGTTTGGTCCTTGCCACCGCCGCGTGCGGCAGCTCCGACGGGTCGCCCCGCAGCGGCCCCTCGTCCTCCGCGCCCCCCGAAGCCGCGATCGCGGTGACCGCGGCGTTCTACCCCTTGGAGTGGGCGAGCCAGCGCGTGGGCGGTGACCTCGTCGACGTGACCGGCTTGACCAAGCCCGGCGGCGAGCCCCACGACCTCGAGCTGACCCCGAAGGCCGTGGCCGAGCTCGCGTCGAGCGACGTCGTGGTCTACCTCAAGACCTTCCAGCCCGCCGTCGACGACGCCGTCGCAACGCAGGCAAGGGCGGCCTCCTTCGACGTCTCCACGGACGCCGATCTGACCATCACCGCCACCGAGGACTCCCACGACCACGAGGGTGAGGGCGAGGAGCACTCCGAGGAGGAGCCCGCGAAGGGCGCCACCGACCCGCACTTCTGGCTCGACCCTCTGCGCCTGGCGCAGGTGGGCACCGCGCTCGGTGAACGCTTCGCGTCAGCGGACCCCGCACACGCGCAGACCTACCGTGAGAACGCCACGGCGCTGGCGTCCGATCTGCAGGCTCTGCACGCCGACTTCGAGAAGGGGCTGTCGAGCTGTGCGAACAAGGAACTGGTCACCGGCCACTCAGCCTTCGCGTACTTGGCCGCGCGATACGGGCTCTCGCAGGAGGGCATCGCCGGCGTCAGCCCCGACGCCGAACCCGACGCGGCGACCATCCGGGAGATCGTCGAGCACGTCAAAGAGCACGACGTGAGCACGGTCTACAGCGAGACGCTCGTCTCACCTGCTCTGGCGGAGACGATCGCCAGGGAGTCCGGAGCGCAGGTGGCCGTCCTCGACCCTATCGAAGGACTGACGGACAGCTCGGCGGGCGAGGACTACCTCGAGGTGATGCGTAGCAACCTCGAGGCCCTCACCAAGGGCCAGGAGTGCAGCTGAGCCCCACCGCAGACACCCCGTTCGTCGAGCAGGGCCGGCATTCGTCGGGTTCGCGCGCCGGGCAGTCGGTGCGCAGGCGGAGCTGCACGGCCACGACCGGGTCTGCGGCTGGTGACACCCGGTGCTCGAGCGCCGGCGGGCACGCGGAGGTGGAGTCGCGATGAGCGAGCGGACCCTGGAACGGCGCCACACGGCAGCGGGGCGCGATCGCCGAGGCGCTGGTGGGCTGCGACGAGTTCCGCTCCGCGCAGGAGATCCATGCCGCGCTGGGCGGTTCGGGCACTCGGGTGGGTCTCGCGACGGTCTACCGCAACCTCCAGGCGATGGTCGCCGACGGTGAGGTCGACGTCATCCGCACGGCCGAGGCGAGGCCGTCTACCGCTCTTGCTCCAAGCACCACCACCACCACCACCACCCCCCCCCCCACCACCACCACCCCCACCGCGGGGGGCCCGGGGGGGGCCGTGCCGGCGAGGTGGCCGGGGGGTACGGGGGGCGCGGGGCCGACGCGGGC
>JBBQWX010000090.1:0-17964 GCA_038210185.1 Actinomycetales bacterium | reverse complement strand
ACGACGTCGTGCACCGCCCCGTCGGCGAGACGGCACGTCATCCAGGTGCAGTGCGGCTGCCGCCGCCGGTCGGTCGGTGACCCTGGGTTGAGCAACCGCAGCCCCGAATGCGCTGTGTCCCAGGGGATGTGGCTGTGGCCGAAGACAAGGAGGTCGCTGTCGGGGTAGGCCGCTCGCATCCGCTCCTCACGGCGCACCCTGCTGCCGGTCTCGTGCACCACGGCCACCCGCACCCCGCCGATCGTCGCCCGGGCGACCTCCGGCAGCCGCGACCGCAGGTCGGCGCCGTCGTTGTTGCCCCAACACGCCAGCAGCGCGCGGCTTCGGGCCTCGAGCCGGTCGAGCAGGTCTGCGCGCACCCAGTCACCGGCGTGCACGACGAGGTCGGCGCGGTCGACCGCCTCCCACAACGGCGCGGGGAGGTCGCGCGCCCGCGGCGGCACGTGCGTGTCGGACATGAGGAGCACCCGGATGCCGTCGTCGGTCACCCGATCCACCCTCCCACCGTGCGGGGCCCGCGAGGGCCTTCGCGTGCTCAGGTGCGCAAGGCCGCCCGGCGTCCCTCGAGGTGACGGCGCTCCGCGGTCTCGTGGGTCAGGGCGAGGGCGCGGTCGTACGCGGCGGTCGCCTCGGCGTCGCGCCCGAGCCGCGCCAGCAGCTCGGCGCGGGTCGCCCACGCGGGTTGGAAGCGGACGGTGCGCTCGGCGTTCGCGTCGAGCAGGGCCAGGCCGGATGCCGCTCCCTCGACCTGCGCGCTCACCGCCGCCAGGGCGGTGGCCGAGCCCAGGCTGGGGGCGACCACGGCGAGGGACCGGTGCAGCTCGAGCAGGGTGGGCCAGTCGGTTCGCCCGGTCTCGCGGCGGGCGCAGTGCACCGCTTGCACTGCCGCCTCGAGCTGGTAGCGCCCGACGACCCGGGCCGGGTGCGCGGCGCGCAGGTGCTCGTGGGCGCGGGCGATCAGCGCGGCATCCCACAGCGTGGTGTCCTGCGAGGCGAGCGGCACGAACTTTCCGTCGGCGGTCAGCCGTGCGGGGCGCCGCGCGGCCGAGAGCTCGACGAGGGCGGCGAGCCCGCGCACCTCGGGGTCGTCGGGCACGAGCTCGGCGAGCACCTCGGCGAGGTGCAGCGCCTCCGGGGGCAGGTCTCGTTCGCCCGGGCCGGTCGACCACTCGATGACGTACGCCGCGTACACGGCGGCGAGCACGGCATCCATGCGCTCGGCCAGGTGCGAACGGTCGGGGAGGCGGAAGGGGATGTGGTTGTCGCGGATGCGGCGCTTGGCACGCACCAGCCGCGTGGCCATCGTGCGGGTGGGGACGGCGTAGCTGCGGCCGATCTGTTCCGCCGTGAAGCCGAGCACAGTGTTGAGCATGAGCGGGGTGCGGTCGGTGGAAGCGATGGCGGGGTGGGCGCAGACCAGCATCAGCTCGAGGCGGCGGTCGGGCACGGCATCCGGGTCGACGTCGTCGAGGTGCACCGGTGCGTGGGCGTCGGGGTCGAGCGTGGTGGTGCGCGACGACTGCGCCGACCGCCACCCGTCGCGTTGCCGGTTGCGCGCCACGGTGAGCAGCCAGGCATCGGGCCGGTCGGGGACGCCGTCGACCGGCCAGGTGCGCAGGGCGCGCTCGAACGCGTCAGCGAGGGCGTCCTCGGCGCCGGCGATGTCGTGGGTGCCGGCGGCGAGGAGGGCGAGCAGCCGGCCGTAGCTGGTGCGGGCCGCGACCTCGGCCCGCACCAGGGCGATGTCGTGGTGCGGCGTCTGGTCGCCCTGGTGCGAGGGAGTCACAGCGGGCAGGGCGCAGTCCACGACCCGTCGACGAACGACGTCCAACTGGCGCGAACCTCCATGACCCCGAACTGTGCCCCGGGGCACTTCTCGGCCCAGCCCAGCGCCGCGTCGAGGTCAGGGACGTCGACGACGAAGACTCCGGCCAGGGCTTCCTTGGTCTCGGCGAACGGACCGTCCTGCACCTCCGTCGACCCGGTGCGCAGCGTCAGGGTCGTCGAGGACGCCGTGGGGGTCAGCACCTCGGCGGCGACCAGCACCCCGGCCTCCTGCAGTGCGCGGCCGTACGCGCCGAACGCCTCCTGGGTCTCCTGGATCGCCTCCTCGGGGATGTCTCCCGGTGCGGGCTCGGCGTAGTTCATCAGCAGTAGGTAACGCATCGCGTCTCCTTCGGTTCGTGGTGCCGATGCTACGAACGCTGCCGGGGTTCGGCGACGCTCATCGGGATGACGATCGGGGCGGGTTGGAATCGCCACCGTGCCGGGGCGGTACCCGGGCCGGGGTCCCGCCGGAGCCTGTGCACCCGCGGTCGGGCGCGACCCCGGCGCGCGACCCCGGGGCGACGCGCCGGTTGCCGCACCTCGTGGCCGGCTCACGCAGGAGCGGTGGAACACCACGTCATCGCTGGCCCGCCGGCTCTACAGCCACTCCGAGACGCTCGCCGAGCGAGAGGCCTGGCGCATCGCGGACGCCCAGGGCCGCTCGCGGCTGGGGGCCGTCAACCCCTCCCTGGTCATCGGACCGGCTACGGGCCCGCAGCCGACGTCGGACAGCTTCGAGATCGTGAAGTCACTCGATGACGGCACGAGGCGGATGGACGCCCCCGCCTGGGTAGGGGGTCGTCGAGGTCCGCGACGTCGCGCAGGCCCACCTCGTGGCGGCGTTGCTGCCGGATGCGTCGGGGAGGAACATCGTCTCCGGCCACGAGGCGACCGTCCTCGAGCGGGCGAAGGCGCTGCGCGAGCGCTTCGGCGACTGGCTCCGCTGCCCAGCCGGGCGCTGCCGTCGTGGCTCGTGGCTCGTGGAGCCCGCGGTGAGGCAGACCCGCACCTTCGTGGCGCGCAACGTCGGACCGGCGTGGCACGCCGACACCTCGAAGAGCCTGCGCGAGCTCGGCCTGGCCTACCGGCCGAAGAAGGCGAGCCTCGAGGGGATGGTCGAGCAGATGCTCGAGGCGGGCGTCTTTGCGAAGGGCTGAGCCTGCGGGAAGTGCTGAGCCTGCGGGAAGTGCTGAGCCTGCGGGTTGGGGTCGGGGTCAGAACGGGGGTGGGTCGGTGTCGCGGCAGCGTTCGGCGGCTCGGGTCGTGCGGGGCTTCAGGTGCGGCCAGTGGCCGGTGTCGTCTTGGACCAGGACCCAGGGTTGGTGTTGGGGTTGGAGTTCGGTGCGGTGTCGGCCGTGGTGGTCGCGCCAGGTGGTGACGGGTGCTGGTGTTCGTGTTGGTGGTGGGGTGGTCAGGTGTTCCAGGAGGTACTCGAGCTCGCTGTGCGGGCCGTCGGGCAGCAGGGTGCGGGCCTGGCTGGTGCTGGTGGCCGTTGCCCCGGGTGCGGTGGTGTCGCCGAGGTCGGTGGGGGCGGTGTCGCCGGGGGTGGTGAGGATGGTGGTGTGCAGGGCGTCGACGGGTGCGGTGGTGCGGACTCGTCCGGTGGGGTCGGTCCAGGTGGCGGTGGCGTCGGGGGTGAGGGTGAGGCGCCAGCCGGGGCGTTGTTTGATGCGGTGGTGACGTCGGCACAGGCAGATCAGGTTCTCCTCGTGGGTGGGTCCGGCGGGGAAGGGTCGGACGTGGTCGAGGTCGCAGAACACGGCGGCGATGGCGCAGCCGGGGAAGCGGCAGCGTCGGTCCCGGGCGCGGATCCGTCGCGCCATCGCGGTGGGGGGCCGGTAGGTGGCGGCGCCGGCCCGGGTGGGCGCAGCGGGCCCGCTCGCGACGGGGTCGTCGTCGTTGGTGTCCGTGCCGGCTGATGCGCCGGTGACCGGGGGGCTGGGGGCGACCTGTGCCTGGTCGGGGTCGATGAGTGCGCCGGTGACCAGGGGGCTGGGGGCGACCTGTACGGGGTCCGGGTCGGGGTCGATGAGTGCGCCGGTGACGGGGTGGCAGGGGGCGGCGTGCACGGTGGTGGTGTCGGCGTCGGCGGTGGCGGTGAGCCACTGCCGTGAGACGAGCACCGGTTGGGCGCCGCTGAGCCCGGTGACCTCGACCAGGTCGGCATCGCTGACCTCGCTCCCGTCCGGCTCCGGCGCCAGGACGGTGCCGGGAACGGCGGTGGCGGGGACGGTCACGGTGAGCACGGTGGTGATGGTGGCGTGGCCGGCGACCAGGTCGGTCAGCGCCTTGCCCCTCGCGCCTTCGATGCTGGTGCACACCCCGTCGGCGACGTACTGGTGGGCCAGGGCGTCGACCGCGGCCCACGCCTTGGCGGCGTCCTGGGAGGGGAAGGTGCCCTCCCACCGGTCGACCCCGGGCTCGTCGACCCAGCGCCGCAGCCCGCACTGTTCGCGGGCGCGTTTGGCGCGCTGGCGCAGCAGGTCCGGGCTGATCCGGGTCAGCACCCGCCGGCACCGCCGCCGCAGCGCGGTGCCGTCCTCGGCCCCGAAGTGCCCGTCCAGCGCGGCGATCACACTGGCGGCGACCTGCGCGGGGGCGTGCTCGAGCTCCTCAGCGACCACCGAGGCCCGGTAGGCGTCCAACCGGCCTGCGGCCATCGCGGTGTGCAACCCACCCAGCCCGCTCTGGGTGGGGCTGCCGGCCGGTCCGTCACCGGCCAGGCGCACCGCGGCACGCACCCGACGCTCCGCGTGCACCGCTGTGGTCGACAGCACCCCGGACACGATCGCCGGCGCGTCCAACGCCGCATGCCCCAACCCCCGGTGGGACTCCACCTGCGTGCCGTCCTCCAACCAGATCGGCTCGATCGCCGCGAGCTGCGCGATCGCGGCGTCCTGCGCCGCGCACGCGGTGTCGATCACCGCCTGCAACGCCCCCACCGCACCAGCCCACTGATCGCGAGACCCGGCCACCGCCGACGTGGGGAACGCCCCACCGAGCTCGACCAGCACCGCCTCACACACCGCGTGCACGTCGCCCGCACCGACCGCCATGACCCCCACCCCCTCGCGCTGTTTCGCTACCCCGATCCTACCGGCGAGCGATGATTCGCACAAGTGTTCGAGCGTATGGATTTCGTTGTCCCACACCGCGAAGCAACCACATGTTTGCCTCACCATGCGAGCCAACCGGGCCAGGCATGCGTTCACCCGAACTGCGAGGACCCGGCATCCGGGCCGCGTCGACTCGGCCAGGCGCCTGGGCCACGTCGACCCGGAACGAAAGCCACGTCGACCCGGAACGAAAGCCACGTCGACCCGGCATCCGGGCCGCGTCGACTCGGCCTGGCGCCTGGGCCACGTCGACCCGGACCCGAGCCTCAGGAGTCGTCGGTGCCGGACCCGAACCTCGGTTGTCGTCGGTGCCGGACCCGAGCCTCAGGAGTCGTCGGTGCCGGACCCGAGCCTCAGGAGTCGTCGGTGCCGGACCCGAGCCTCAGTTGTCGCCGGTGCCGGACCCGAGCCTCAGTTGTCGTCGGTGCCGGTCGGCGCGCCGTAGACCAGGTGCCGGTAGTCGGGGTGCCGTGCGATCCACGCCTTGATGAACGGGCAGAGCGGCATCACCTTGCGAGTCCCCTCCTCGGCCACCTCGTCGAGCGCCTGCCGCGCCAGCGCTCCACCCACGCCCTTGCCCTCGAAGGCCGGGTCGACCTCGGTGTGGGTGAACACGATCAGCTCGTCGGTCAGCTGGTACGCGGCGAACCCCGCGAGCTCGCCACCGAGGCGCGCCTCCCACCGGTGCTCGTCCTCGTTGCGGGCCACGACGACCTGCTCGCTCACGTCACTCACGCGAACCACCTCCTGGGGGCCAGCCTCTCACCCGGCTCCCAGAATCGGTCGGGCAGAACGAGCCCCTCACCGTCCGACGCGTCGAGCAGGGTCACGAGCGACCGCTCCTCGTAGCGGAAGTGGCTCTCCACGATGGCGTCCACCCCTTCGAGGTAACGCAGCACGACCTCCGACTTCGCCCCCTCGTGCACCGCGCGCTCGAGATCGGACAGCAGGGTGCCGATCATCGCGTGGTCCTCCTCGAGCCGGTCGACCACCGCGCCGAGCCCGGGGTGCTCGCGCCGCAGCCACGGAAACAGCACGGCATCCTCGTCACGGTGGTGGCCTCCGAGCGTCGTGCACACCGCTCGGCAGCGCAGCACGAGGTCGTCGGTGAGGGATGCCGCGCCGGCCACCGGGTCGAGGCCGTCACGGGCGTCGTCGAGCACGTTCCGGATGTGGTCGTGCAGCCGCCGCAGCTCGGACCCCAGGGCCACCACGCGCTCCGCGGCACCCGACCGGCGCGAGAAACCCTCCCCCTCGGCGACCGTCACGCGGCAACGGTAGGTGCCCCGCGGCATCCGGGAAACCCCTGACCCGACCCCCGACCCGCCGTGTCGTCTCCGATACCCGTGTGCGGCGAGGCTGCCGCCGCCTACCCTGATGGGGGCACCATCCGCATCACGCAAGGAGCGTCGTGACCGTCACGCTCGTCGAGTCCGCCGCACTGCGCCTGCGCCAGAGCCCTCTCATGCCCGCGCTCGGTCGCCCGGAGCGGGTGCTCGACCGGGTGCTGTCGGGTGTCGGGCTCACGACCGCCACCTGGTTCTTCGCCGCCTCCCTCGTCCCGTCCCTCCTCCCGCGGGCCGCCTGGCTGCAGGGTGTGGTGTCGGGGGTGACGATGGCCGTCGGTTACGGCCTGGGCGCGGGAGCGGCCGCGCTGTGGCACTACCTCGACATCCCCGCCCTCCGCGGCCGTGCCCGCGCCGTCGCGCTCTGGGTGCTCGTGGGCGTCGGCATGTGGGGCGCGGTCTGGAACGGCTGGCGGCTGGTGGGCTGGCAGAACGAGATCAGGGCGATGTTCGGGATGCCGACGACCTCGCCCCTGATCTGGCCCGTCGTCGTGGCCGTGACCCTCGCCGTCGCCATGCTGCTGCTCCTCGCCGGGCGCGGGGTGCGGCTGCTGGCTCGGGCTGCCGTGTCGTGGCTGGGCCGACGGCTTCCGCGCCGCCTGTCCATCGTGCTCGGCACCGGCCTGGTCGTCGTGGTGTTCTGGGGCCTGTGGACGGGCGTGATCGTCAACGGCTTCTTCGCCGCCGCCAACGGAATCTTCGCGCCGCAGGACACCACCGGATCGCGGAGCACCGACCGCCCGGTCGCGCCGGAGCGCTCCGGTTCGCCCCAGTCGCTCGCCGCCTGGGAGGACCTCGGCTACTACGGGCGCGGCTTCGTGCGCGGCGGCCCCACGGTGCAACAGCTCGAGGCGGTCAACGGCACGGGTGCCAAGCAGCCGATCCGCGTCTACGCCGGCCTGCAGAGCGCCGACACCGCTCAGGGGCGCGCCGACCTCGTGCTGGCCGAGCTCAAGCGCACCGGCGCCTTCGACCGCAGGGTGCTCGTCGTCGCGACCACCACCGGCATGGGCTTCCTCGACAGCCGGGGCACCGACCCGCTCGAGTACCTCTGGAACGGCGACACCGCCATCGCCGGCGTGCAGTACTCGTACCTGCCCAGCTGGATCTCGCTGCTCGCCGACCAGGAGGCCGTGGTCGACACCTCCCGCACCGTCTTCGAGACCGTGCGGCAGCACTGGGCCACCCTTCCGGCGGGCGATCGGCCCGAGCTCTACCTCTACGGACTGTCGCTGGGGTCGATGGGCGTCGAGAGCGTGCTGGGGTCGGTCAACCTCGTCAACGAGCCCGTCGACGGCGCGCTCATGGTGGGACCGCCGTTCCTCAACACCCTGCACGGCCGTCTCGAGCGCGAGCGCGACGCGGGCTCCCCGGCATCCCTGCCGGTCTACGAGCAGGGCCGCACCGTGCGCTTCACCGATGAGCACACCGAGCTCGAACCGGTGACCGGCGCGTGGGGGCCCACCCGCGTCGCCTACCTCCAGCACGCCTCGGACCCCGTGGTGTTCTTCTCCAGTGACCTGGCCTTCGACCGGCCGGAGTGGCTCAGCGACGGCCAGCGGGGCCCCGACGTGTCGCCCACGATGGGCTGGGTGCCGCTAGTGACCATGTGGCAGGTGCTGCTCGACATGCCGGGTGCCGGCAGCGTGCCGACCGGCCACGGGCACGTGTACTCGGCCCGGGCCAACCTGCGCGCCTGGGCGGCGGTCACCGAGCCCTCCGGCTGGTCCGACGCGCGGGCCCAGCAGATCGGGGCGGTCCTCGGGAACCGCTGAACGCGACGCACCGCAGCCGCGGTCCCGTCCACGCCAGGTCCCGTCCTGCCACGCCACGTCCTGCCACGCCACGTCCCACGTGACACACCGCCGCGCCCACGGCATCCTGTCGGGATGGCCGGTGCAGGCGTGGGACCGCTCGACGTCACCTTCGACGCCGAGCTCGAGCAGAGCCCGGCGCCGGGTGGGTGGACCTACCTGGTCTGGCCGGGGTCCGCCGAGTTCTTCGGCACCCGCGGGCTGGTCAAGGTCACCGCCACCATCGACGGCGTGGCGGTGCGCACGTCGTTCATGGCACTGGGCGACGGGCGCCACAAGCTGCCGGTGACCGCCGAGGTCCGGCGCGCCATCGGCAAACACGCCGGCGACCGCGTCACCGTGGTGCTCACCGAGCGCCGGGCCTGACCGCGCCGACGACCGCCGGATGCCGTTGGGCCGACGTGGCCGGCCGCTGACCGCCCGCTGACCGGCCGCTGGCCGCCCCAGCGTGGACAGGCAGGTCACAGCAGCGTGACGAGGTGGGCCTTGCCGCGGTTGTCGTGCACGATCCACGCGACGTCCGGGTGCGGCGAGGCGGTCAGCGCCAGGAAGCGCGGCATCGCGCGCTCGGGGTCGGCGGCCACCGCCACGCTCCAGCAGTAACCGAGCGCCTGCCGAAGGGTGCGCACCGACGGCAGGCGGCGTTCGTCGAGCGGCCGCGCAGCCAGGGATGCCGTGACGCGCTCGCAGGTGTCGACGGCGGCCTGCGCCGCGTCCGGCGTCCGCAGCAGACGCGGTTCGCAGATTCCGGCGACGGCGGCCCGCTGCACGAGGGCGTTGCCGTCGTCGCACCCGTCGGCGAGCTGGCGGCCCAGACCGACCACGCCGCAGAACACGAGGTACTCGTCGTCGGTGGCGATCAGCCCGTCGAGCGTGCTGGGGTCGGCCTCCTCGGCCACGGCCCTGCCCGGCTCGATGTTGCCGCGCGGCCCGGCAGCCCCGAGCGCTCCGTCAGGGTGCAGCCTGATCGCAACGTCACGCTGCCCTGACCTGCGCTCGCGGCTGCTGACCGAGGCCGGGCGGCTGTGCTCGACCCCTGACGCCGGCCCGTTCCGCTGGCGCTACGCTGCGAGCACCGATACCCACGAAGGAGGGCCAGATGTCGGCACCAGCGGGATGGCACCTGCAGCCAGACGGCCAGGAGCGCTACTGGGACGGCACCGCGTGGACCGACCAGTTCCGCCCCCCGCTGCCCAGCGACCCCACCGCGCCGCCACCGCCCCCCTCGTGGGCGGCCCCCGTCGACGAGACCCAGGCTTTCGACGTCACCGGCACCCAGGCCATCCCGGCCCAGGCCCCAGCCTCGCCCTCGGCCCCGGCCCAGGCGCCCGGCTCGGGCCCGGCCCAGCAGGACTACGCCTACCCACCCGCCGGTGCCGGCCAGGCGCCGGCGGGAGACTCACCGACCGGCTACGGCGCGCCCGGAGGCCAGCAGTACGGCCCGCCCCCCCGCCAGGGCAGCGGCCTGGCCAAGGGCTGCCTCATCGCCGCGCTCGTCGGGGTGCTCGTGATCGGCGCCGGCATCGTGGTGGCGATCTATGCGTTCAGCCGCGCCGCCGACACGATCAGCGAGACCTTCCCCTCCGGACTCCCCACCGAGCTGCCGAGCGTTCCCTCGGACCTGCCCACCGACGGCCTCGGCGAGCCCATCCAGCTCTCGGTCGGCGACGGCTTCGAGCTGGCCCGCGCGACCATCGAGTCGGGCTGGGCCCTGGAGGCACAGGTCGGAGGGGTTCCGATCGTCAACGTCACCGGGATGAAGGCAGAGGTCACCGGCACCGACGGGTTCCCGGTGCTCTTCACGATGTCGGTCCCTGACGCCGGGGGCACCGAGGTCGACACCGTCTGCACCGCGGCATCCGGGTCCGCCGGGGCCACGGTCGACGTCTCCTGCGTCCCGTTCTTCGGCGACGTGGCGGACGCCACCGAGGCCACCGTCACCGCCTCGCTCTGACGGCTCACGCCGGCCCACGCCGGCTCACGCCGGCTCACGCCGGCTCACGCCGGCCCACGCCGGCTCAGCCCGGTGGGCCGCCGAGGGCCACGAGGTCGGCCACGAGCTGTGAGGTGCGCAGGTTCCCTGCCTCGACCTCGGGGCTGAAGCCGAGCCGGGCGACGACGAGGCCGGCGGACGGCACGACGTAGAGCCGCTGCCCGTCGTGGCCACTGGCCCAGAAGGCGTCCTCGGGGAGGGCCTCGTCGACGAGCGTGCCGTCGGCCTGGCGGTTGACCCACCACCCTCCGGCGTAGCCCCGCTCCTCACTGCGGGCGACGCGGGCGGCCGTCGTCGTCTGCTTGATCCACTCCTCGGGGAGCAGCCGCTCGCCGGCCCACACCCCGTCCCGCAGGGCGAACTCGCCGATGGTGGCCCAGTCGCGCGGTGTGGCCCACAGGTACGAGCTGCACACCGGGGTGCTGGTGGCGTCGACCTCCCAGATCGCCGAGGTCAGGCCCAACGGGGCGAAGAGCTGCTCCCGCGGCAGGTCGGCGTCGGGGGCGTCGGCGAGGTCGGTGAGCACCCCGCACAGGATGTTGGTCGACCCGCTCGAGTACTGCTGGTGGCTGCCCGGCCGGTGCGCCAGCGGCTGACCCGCGGCGAACGCCGCCATGTCCGGCTCGTCGTAGAGCATCTGGGTGATCGGCGTGCCCAGCGCGTAGGTCTCGTCCCACTCCAGCCCGCTCGTCATCCGGAGCAGCTGGTCGACGGTGATGTTCTTGCGGCCGTCGGTCCACTCGGGCCGCAGACCCCGGTCGTCGACGGCGACGCGTTGCTGCAGCACCATCCGGCCGAGGAGCAGGCTGGTCACGCTCTTGCCCATCGACCAGCCGAGCTGCGGGGTGGCCGCGTCGAACCCCTCGGCATAGCGCTCGCCGACCAGCGCGCCGTCGCGCAGGACGACGATGCCGCGCGTGCCCAGCGCCTCGGCGCGGGAGGGGGACAGGCCGTCGCCGAACGCTGCGGCGATGGCCGCGTCGACCTCGGCGTTCGGCTCGGGGGTCGGCGCCTCGGTCAAGGGGTTGGTGTCGGAGACCACCTTGGTGGCCTCACCGGGGCTGGGCCTGTCCTTGGCCAGCGTGCAGCCGAACCCACGGGTGAACCAGGCCTTCTGGGTCGCCAGCGTGAACAGGATCTGTGACGTGCTCGAACCGCCGGCCTCGTTGACGTAGCCGGTGAGGAAGGGCACGAGCGGGTTGTCGGGCAGGTCGGACTCCGGGTCGTCACGGTTCGCGACCATGGTCACCGCACACGAGTTGTGCGCCGCGTAGCCCGTGCCGGTGCGCAGCAGGGGGCGGGCATAGAAGAACCCGCCCACGGCGACGGCGACGACGACGACGAGGAGCACCGCGAGGATGCGACGAGCAAGACGCATGGGCGGACGCTACCGCTCGTTGCCGGGAACCGGGCCGAATCCGGGGTCGTGGCGCCTCTGGAGGTGCGACCTCGGCCGTTGTGAGGCCGCCCGGCGAGGGGTACGGTCTTCGAAGAGGGAAGCCAGGGGGGGCTCCCTCGTCTACCGAGGGGCGGGGCATGAGCATCGACGACACGATCAGCGACAACCTTGCGAGCGACCTCACGGAGCTGCGTGCCGTGCTCGCCCGCCATCCCTTCCCCACGACGCAGGACGACGTGCTCGCCCTGCTGGTGGCTCGCCACGTGGCCTCCCGGTTGCTCTGGCGGGCTGCAGCGCTCAACCGCGCCCGGGAGTACCACTCCGTCGACGAGGTGTGCGAGGAGATCGCCCAGTTCGCCGGGTCCGGCCTGCCACCGCCGCCCGGTCGCTGAGCGCCGACCCGCATACTTGCCGGAGACCCAGGCCACCGAACCCCCTCGGGTCGTCGAGGAGGATGCCGTGAGCGAGCGTTCCGTGATGCCCGCGCCACCTGTCGCCGGTGACCCCTACGCGGTGTCCGCGCCACCGGTAACCGACGACGGTTCTGCCGACCTCCTGGCCATCGCCGAGGCGTTGCGGGTCGTTGCCAGGCGGTCCGCCGGCAACGGAGGGCGCCCGCCACTGGAGGAGCTGGTGCTCGCCACGCGAGAGCAGATCTCCACGGCGAGCACGGTCAGCGTGACCGTGCTGCGTAGCGGCCGGTTCCGCACCGAGGCGAGCACCGACGAGGTGGCCCTGCGGGCCGACGCCCTCCAGTACGAGATCGGCAGCGGGCCGTGTGTGGATGCCGTGCTCGACGACAGCATCTACGTCACCCAGGACGTCGCGCTCGACGGGCGGTGGGCCCAGTGGGGGCGGCGAGTGAGCCGGGAGTTCGCGTTGCGCAGCGTGCTCGCCTACCGGCTGGCCATGCTCGACGACGTAGGCACGATCGCGGCGCTGAACGTCTACTCCGACCGGGTCGGCGCGTTCGACGACCGCGACCTCGGCACCGGTCTGGTGCTGGCCACCCACGGGTCGCTGCTGGTGACGGCCCAGCTGGCCCGCGACAAGGCGGAGAACCTGCTCAAGGCGATGGAGAGCAACCGTGAGATCGGGATGGCCATGGGCATCCTCATGCAGCGGCACCAGCTCGACCGTGACCAGGCGTTCGCGGTGCTGAGGGTCGCGAGCCAGGACTCCAACCGCAAGCTGGCCGACATCGCGCGCGAGGTGGCCGACACCGGCATCCTCGCCATCAAGCGGTGGCCGGTCTCGGCCGCCCACCAGCCGAGCAGCCACTGACCGGTGCTGCCGGTCACCCGTGCGGGGTCGCCGCGACCACCTCGAGCTCGTCGGGGGCCTCGACCGCGACCACCTGCGCGGTGGCCGACACCTCGACGGTGACCGGGCACCGCCCGACCCGCAGCCCGAGCACCGGCGAGACGATGAGGCCCGCCGAGGCGGCCGCCCACGCCTGCGGGCGGCAGCTCGCCGGGTAGGGCGCCGTCCGCCCCCGACCGGCTCGGCCCCGAACAGCTCGGGCCAGCGGAACGCGCCGGCGGCCGCGACGTCGACCAGCACCCCTACCACCCCACCCGGGCCGACCTGCTGCGCCGGCTCGGCCGGCACCGCGAGGCGGTGGCCGCCTACGACCGGGCGATCACCCTCACCGCCAACCCGGCCGAGCGGGCGTTCCTCACCGACCGGCGGAACGCCTTGGGCTGATGCCGACGTGCGGGAACGCGGCATCCGCCCGCTACGGTTGGTCTCCCCCCTGACTCAAGGAGACACCCCCATGGCCGGCGGACTGGTCGCCCTGCTCGACGACGTGGTCGCGATGGCCAAGCTGGCCGCGGCGTCCGTCGACGACGTGGCCGCCGCCGCGGGCCGGGCCAGCGCGAAGGCTGCCGGTGTGGTCGTCGACGACACGGCGGTCACGCCCCGCTACGTGCAGGGGTTCACGCCCGACCGCGAGCTGCCGATCATCCGCAGGATCGCGATCGGCTCGCTGCGAAACAAGCTGCTCATCATCCTCCCGGCGGCCCTCGTGCTCAGCCAGTGGCTGCCGTGGGTGCTGACGCCGATCCTCATGCTCGGCGGCACCTACCTCTGCTACGAGGGCGCCGAGAAGATCTGGGAGAAGGTGGCCGGGCACGAGGCGCACGAGACCCCCGCCGCCGCGGTCGACGCCGACCACGAGAAGACCATGGTGAGCGGTGCGATCCGCACCGACTTCATCCTGTCGGCCGAGATCATGGTCATCTCGCTGAACGAGGTCGCCGACGAGCCGTTCGTGTCCCGGGCGGTCATCCTGGTGCTCGTCGCGATCGGCATCACCGTGCTCGTCTACGGCGTCGTCGGCCTGATCGTGAAGATGGACGACATCGGCCTGCACCTCGCCGGCCGCGAGTCCGGCGCCGCCCGCACGGTCGGTCGCGGCATGGTCGCCGGGATGCCGAAGCTGCTGTCGGCGTTGTCGACGATCGGCATCGTCGCGATGCTCTGGGTCGGCGGCCACATCCTGCTCGTCGGCGTCGACGAGCTGGGCTGGCACACGATCTACGACTGGGTGCACCACGCCGAGGAGGCCGTCGGCGGCGGGGCGCTCGGGTGGGTCGTCAACACCCTGGCCTCGGCCGTGATCGGCCTCGTGGTCGGCGCACTGGTCGTGCTCGTCGTCACCCGGGTCACCAGGCTCCGCAGCGCGAAGGACGCCGGAGCCACCTCAGCGCACTGACCGCCACTGACCGCCACTGACCGCCACTGACCGCCACTGATCTCGCCACGAGTGCGGAAGTGGCTGCCAGGGCGACCACTTCCGCACTCGCGACGGTCAGGGGGCGGGGGCCGTTCTGCTCGGTCATCAGGGTGAAGCCGAAGCGGGTCACGGGATCTCCTTCGGTCGGGGGCTGGTCGGGCACCACCTTTTCGCCGGGCGGGCACCTCGTGCCTACCCGCAGTGCCCCGGCCCAGCCGTGCGGTCGAAGGACGACACGGATGCCGGCAACCCGGGAATGCGGTCGCCCTCACCCCGCGTTGGCGCCCGCATGACCACCTGGGGCTTTCTCGGCAGCGGAAACATCGGCAGCACCGTCGCGCGTCTGGCGGTGAACGCAGGGCACGACGTCGTGCTGAGCAACAGCCGCGGCCCCGAGACCCTCACCGACCTCGTCGCCGAGCTCGGCCCACGCGCGCGTGCCGCGACCGCGCAGGAGGCGGCCCTCGCCGGCGACGTCGTCGTCGTCACCGTGCCGCTCAGGGCCCGCGGCGACCTGCCCCACGCGGCGCTGGCGGGGAAGGTGGTCATCGACACGATGAACTACTACCCGCAGCGTGACGGCGTGCTGCCCGAGCTCGAGGACGAGTCGACCACGACGTCGGAGCTGCTGCAGGTGCTCGCGCCCGACGCCAAGGTCGTCAAGGGGTTCAACAACATCCACGTCGAGCACCTCGCCGCACTGGCGCGACCCAGCGGCGCCGACGACCGCAGCGCGCTCGCCATCGCGGGTGACGACCCGGCCGCCAAGGAGGTCGTGCGCGAAGCGCTGGACGCGATCGGCTACGACACCTTCGACCTCGGCCCGCTCGCCGAGGGCTGGCGCACCCAGCGCGACACGGCCGCCTACGGCTCGATCTACGCCCTCGACCCGTCCGACTGGAGCACGGGCGCCCGCCCCGCCGATTGGGATGCCGTCGCGACCGCGGTGCTGCGTTCCCGCCGCTACCGCGACGGCTGAGCCTGCGGGGTTGCGTCGACCGCGGTGAACCACTGCGACGGCCCGAGCACGGAGCCCAACCGGAGCGCAGGTGGCTCGTCGCTCCGCTCACTCGGCCGAGCGGCGCGCCATCCGGCGGACCATCGCGACGGACCCGACGAAGAGTAGAAAACCGATCGCCACCGCGGCGAGGAAGACCTCCGCATCGCGGCCGGCGGAGGCGCCCAGGGCGGCATAGGCGACGGTGCCCGGCACGATGCCGATGGCGGTGCCCAGCAGGAGGTCGCGCAGCGACACGGCGCTCAGGCCGGCCCCGTAGTTGACGATCGTGAACGGGAGCACCGGCGTGAGCCGAGCCACGACCACGGCGGCGACGCCCTGTCGGCGCATGAGGTCCTCGGCCAGCTCGACCCGCGGGCCGGTGATCCCGGCCACGGTCTCGCGCCCCAGCCGCCGAGCGATGGCGAACCCCACGAGGGCGCTGAGCATCGACGCCACCCAGGAGATCGCGATGCCGCCGGCCAACCCGAACAGCGCGCCCGCCACGCCGGACAGCAGGTTCTTCGACACGGGTACCAGGGTGAGCACCACGTGGATCGCGACGTAGACCACCGGACCCCACGGGCCGGACGCCGCGACGGCCGACTGCACCTCGTCGACGTCACCGCCGAGCAGCACCCACACCAGGGCCCCCGCGATGATGACGCCGACGGCCAGCCCCAGCAGGCGCAGCCGGGCCGCTCGCGTGGTCGTCATCAGCACAGTTTAGGAGGGCTGGAGGGAGGACGTCAGGGAGTGCGCGGGGGGCACGCGGCAGCACCGAGCAGGCGCTGGCCGAGGCCCAGGCCCGCCAGGGCGAGCGCCGGGATGCCGCTGAGGGCGGATGCCCTGGCGCTCCCGAGTGCCAGCGCGGCGAGGACCACGAACACCAGCGCCGCCGCCGCGCACGGGCTCGTGCCGCCTCGCATGCCGGCGCCGGGGAGCGGCACGTAGGTCGCCACGGTGAGTGCCGCCGGCACCGCGATGACGCCGAGCATCACCCACCACCCGGTGGAGGCATCCACGGTGGGAGGAAGGGCCGTGCGCAGGCCCCACAACGCCAACGGGAACGCGACCAGCGTCGCGAGCACGCGTCGCGGGTGCGGGCGGCCGTCGAACCGGAACGACCGGGTGGGCGCCAGGCCCTGCAGGGCCATGACGTCCGGCACCCGCCAGGTGTCGGGGTCGTCGGTGCGGGTGCGGGTCACCAGCCGAAGGCGTTGGTGCTGGGCTGCTGCGCCTCGTCATGGCACGAGCAGCGGGCCTCTGCCGGGACGTTGGCGAGGACGGCGTCGGCGTGCATGCCGCAGCCGGCCCACGTCGTCTTGCCGCACGAAGAGCAGGTGGCGGGACTGCACACGGGAAACCTCCGGGGTCTGTTGGTTGTTCAGAGGATCATAGCAGATACCCCGGGGGGTATAGGTTCAACCGTCACCGTCACGTCGTGGGGCACGGTCGGGCGCTGCGGCCGGGCCCGTGATCGACGGCTCGGCACCCAGGCTGCGCGAACGCAGCGCCACCAGGAACGCCAGCACGACCACGGCCGTCACGATCGCGAACCCGAGCACCGGGAGCAGGGGCAGGGTGATGCCGATGGCGCCGCCGACGACCCAGAACGCCTGGAGGATGGTCCCCGACCACGAGAACACCCGGGCCTGCACGCGGTGGTCGACGTCGCGCTGGATGAGCGCGTCCAGGCTGAGGGTGGCGAGCTGGCCGAACAGGCCGGTCGCCAGCCCCAGCAGCACCAAGGTGGGCAGTGAGTAGAAGAGCGCGGTGAGTAGCGCGGCGAGCACGGCAACCCCCGCGACGACGGTCGCGAGCCGCTCGGGTGCCGGGCTGCGACGCCGGTTGCCGATCACCGAGCCCAAGGCGTTGCCGACGCCGGCGGCCCCCGCGACCATGACCAGCACCGCCGGGCCGGACCACCCGGGCAGTGGGTGCTCGCGCATCAGGAAGGCGAGGAAGAGGGTGAGGAAGCCGCTCAGCAGCCGGGCTCCGGTGGTCAGCCACAGCACGTAGCGCACCGAGCGCGGCAGGGCCCGCAGCCGTCGGGCACCGCGACCGGCGGTGGGCACGGTCAGCGGACCCTCCCCAACAGGCCTGCCGTCGAGGTCGAGCTCACCCGCGGTCGAATCGACCCGGGCCGGCAGCCGGATGGCGAGCACGGTCGCGACGACGTACACGACGAAGGCCAGCCGCAGCGACCAGTCCGGACCGATCCGCGACAGACCTCCGGCGAGGCCGCCGCCGATCGCCATGCCGATCAGCCCGGCGATGTTGAGCCGGGAGTTCGCGGTAACCAGGCTGACGTCGCGGGGCAGCACCCGTGGCACGGCCGCCGCGCGGGCCACGGCGTAGGACCGGCTGGCGACGAGGCAGCCGAGTGCGGCCGGGAAGAGCCACTGGCTGTCCTCGACCACCGCGGACGCGAGCACCCAGGCCAGGAACGCCCGGGTCGCCAAGGTGGTGCCGAGCGCCCAGCGCCGACCGTGCCGGAAGCGGTCGAGCAGCGGGCCGATGAGCGGAGCGAGCAGCACGAACGGCGCCATGGTGAGCACCAGGAACAGCGCGACCCGTCCGCGCGCCTCGTCGGTGGGCAGCGCGAAGACGGTACCGGCGAGCGAGACGGTGAGGGCGGCATCCGCAGCGACGTTGACCGCGTGCAGCTCGGTGAGCCGGGCGAGCCCGGTGTCGGCGGCGCCGTCGGCGTCGGCAAAGGTGCGGAACCG
>JBBQWX010000089.1:0-17993 GCA_038210185.1 Actinomycetales bacterium | reverse complement strand
GGTCCCCGGGGGGTGCCACGGGGGGTGCCACGGGGGGTGCCACGGCATCCGTCGTCGGAGCGACGGCACCCGGCTCGGCGATGGCGACGGTGTCTGGCAGTTCAGGGTCCGGGCTCACCGGCATGCCTCTCTCTATGTTCCCGAGTCGGGTGGAGAGCGGGTTTCCGGGGCAGCCACCAGAGCACCCCACACGAGGATGTCAGGCGGTGGGGAGGCCGAGGCCCTTGGCGATGACCATGCGCTGCACCTCGGAGGTGCCCTCGCCGATCTCGAGGATCTTCGCGTCGCGATAGAACCGGGCCACGGGGTACTCCTCCATGAACCCGTTGCCGCCGAAGACCTGGGTGGCGATTCGGGTGGCCGAGACCGCCGCCTCCGACGTGTAGAGCTTGGCCACCGCGGCGGCCTGCTTGACCTCGGCCACCGAGCGGCGGCCGCCCTCCTGCTCGTCCTTGAGCCACGCCGCCCGGTAGGTGAGCAGCCGCGCGGTGTCCTCCATGACGGCGAGGTCGGCGACCGGGAAGGCGACGCCCTGGTTGACCCCGATGGGCCGGCCGAAGGCGGTGCGGGTCTTCGCGTAGGCCGTGGTCTCCTCGCGCATCCTGGTGATCAGGCCGAGGGCGAGGGCGCTGATCGCGATGCGCCCGTCGTCGAGCGTCTTGAGGAACTGGCGGAAGCCCTGGCCGCGCTGGCCGAGCAGGTGGTCCTCGGGCACCCGGCATCCGCTGAACGACAGGCCGTGGGTGTCCGAGATGTTCCAGCCGAGCTTGTCGTACGGGGGCTCGACGGTGAACCCCGGTGTGCCGGAGGGGATCATGATCGCGGATATCTCCGCACGGCCTTCGTCACCGGTGCCGGTGCGGGCCGTCACGGTGACGACCGACGTGATGGGCGTGCCCGAGTTGGTGATGAACGCCTTCGAGCCGTCGACCACCCAGTCGCCGTTCTCGAGCACCGCCCTGGTGCGCGTGGCACCCGCGTCGCTGCCGGCATCCGGCTCGGTGAGACCGAAGCCCGCGAGCGCGCGGCCGGCGACCAGGTCGGGCAGGAAGCGCTCCTTCTGGGCCTGGCTGCCGTAGGTGAGGATCGGGTTGATACCCAGGCCCACCCCGGCCGAGAGGGTGATCCCGATCGACTGGTCGACCCGGCCGAGCTCCTCGATCGCGATGCACAGGTTGGTGAAGGCGCCACCGTCGGACGCCTCGAGCGAGCCGCCGAACTCCTCGGGCACGACCAGGCCGAACAGGCCGAGCTCACCCAGTCTCGGCACGAGGTCGACGGGGAAGTGGCGCGCGCGGTCCCAGGCGGCGACGTGCGGCTCGACGGCCTCGGTCGCGAACTCGCGGACCACCTTGCGGAAGTCCTCGTGGTCCTTGCTCAGCTCGTACATCGGCGCTCCTTCGCGCAGGTGGTGCCGCCCCCGGGTCGCGGGCTCGGCGGCGGTCGTCTTCTTGACGTTGACGTCAACGTAAAGCAATACTCCCCGCTATGCCAACCCCCGCCCCGGATGCCGTGCGCTCCCCCACCGCTGCAACCGTCGCCGATCGTGACCGCACCTGGTCCATCGCGCAGGTCGCGGACGAGTTCGGGGTCACCCACCGCACGGTGCGGCACTACGAGGAGCTCGGGCTGATCACACCCGAGCGGCGCGGCACGGCACGCCTCTTCCACCGGCGCGACCGCACCCGCCTGGGCCTGATCCTGCGCGGCAAGCGGCTCGGTTTTCCGCTCGAGGAGATCCGCACGATCATCGACCTCTACGACGTGCCCCGCGGTCGACGTGGCCAGCTCGCGTACGTGCTGGGGCAGATCGACGAGCGCCGTGCCGACCTCGAACAACGGCGCCGCGACATCGACGCCGCGCTGTCCGAGCTCACCGAGTTCGAGCGCCGCTGCCGCTCCGACCTCGACCGGCTGGCCTGAGCAGGAGGTCGGTGAGCACCTCGTGCCACCGGGCTTCGACCTGCGCCCCGGAGACGAGCGCGGTCGCGGACCCGGGGCGGTGGGCGCAACGACAGGGCCGGCACCCCGCCTCAGGGTGCCGACCCTGCCGTTCCCTGCCTCGTCGCCGCCGAAGGGGTTGGCGGCGACGAGCGTCCGTCAGCTCCAGTGCCGCAGCGGCCAAGATTCCTCTTGACCACTTCTTTACTGTTCGCTGACGGTTTCTTGACTCTACCTCGGGTCAGTGGTCAGCGGGCGAATGAAGGCGTCGATCTCTGCACGGGTCGGTGCGGTGTCCGGGCCCCGCCGAGTCACCTTGATCGCCCCGGCCGCATTGGCCCGCGCGGCGGCCTCGACCCACGAGGCGCCGCCCGCCCGCTCCGCGAGCAGCACCCCGGTGTGCGTGTCGCCGGCGCCGTTGGTGTCGACAGCGCGCTGTGGGTACCCCGCCAGGTGCGTCGTGGTGCCCGCCTCGCGCACGGCGCAACCGCGGGGTCCGTCACGGACGACCGTCACGGCATCCGGGGGCAGCAGGGCGGCGACCACCTCGGTGGCCTCGCGCATGCCGTGAACCCCGGTGAGCGCGGCGGCCTCGTCGGCGTTGCCGGTCCAGACCGAGGTGCGGGCCAGCACGCGGTCGCGCAGGGCCGGGTCGAGCACGGCGAAGGTGGCGCCGGGGTCGAGCACCACGACGACCCCGGCAGCGAGCGTGTCGAGCCAGTCGACCAGGGGGTCTCGCGTCATTCCGACCAGGGAGTAGCCGCTGACGCAGACGAGGTCACCGGCGACCGGCGTGCTCGCGGCCAGCGACGCGCCCGTGATCCGTCGTTCGGCGCCCTGCGTGGTCACGAACGACCGCTCGGCCGACGGTTCGACGAGCACGACGCACACCCCCGTGTCGACGTCCGGGACCGGTGGTGACGACACCTCGACCCCCTCGGCCGCCAGCGCCGCTCGGACGAGGTCACCGTTCGGCCCGGTGCCGATGGCGCCCGCGTGCACGCACCTGGCGCCGGACCGGGCTGCCGCGAGCAGGATCGTGACGGCTCCCCCGGCGTAGCGGCGGTAGGAGCTCGCCATGACGTTGCCGCCCCGGACGGGCAGGGCAGGCACCTCCATGACGGCGTCGACGAGCGCCTGGGCGGTGTGGATGACGCGAGGCATGCGCCGAGTATGCCGCGCCCCCCTGGCGAGTCGAGGTGATGTTCTGGTCCCACGCACCAGCGGATCACCTCGAATGCCGGACCGGCTCACTCGACGTGGACGCGCACCGCGTAGAGCTCCGGGAAGAAGGTCAGGTCCAAGGCCCGTCGCAGGAAGTCGATCCCGCTCGAGCCACCGGTGCCCTGCTTGTGTCCGATCGTGCGCGACACCACCTGCAGGTGCCGGAACCGCCACTGCTGGAACAGGTCCTCGATGTCGACGAGCTCCTCGCAGGTCTCGTAGACGCCCCAGTGCTCGGCCGGCGCGGCATACACGGCGGCGAACAGCTCGACCAGGTCCTCCACGAGCCGGTAGGGCTTCGTGACGTCGCGCTCGAGCACCGCCGGGGGAACGGCATACCCGCGGCGAGCGAGGTATCGCAGGAACTCGTCGTACAGCGTCGGCTCCCCCAGCAGGCGCAGCAGCGACTCGTGCTCGGCCGGAGCGTGCTCGAACACCCGCAGCATGTCGGCGTTCTTGTTCCCGAGCAGGAACTCGACCGCCCGGTACTGGTGGCCCTGGAACCCCGAGCTCGTCGCGAGGAACGGCCGGATCCGGGCGTACTCGCTCGGGGTGAGCGTGGCCAGCACGTCCCACTGCTCGACGAGCTGCTTCTGCACGTGCTTGACCCGGGCCAACCGCTTGAGCGCGGGCGAGAGGTCGTCACTGGCGAGCAGCGCCCGGGCCGAGTGCAGCTCGTGGAGCAGCAGTTTCAGCCACAGCTCGGCCACCTGGTGCTGCACGATGAAGAGCAGCTCGTCGTGCTGCGCCGGCCTGCTGCGCGGGTGCTGTGCCGACAGAAGGGTGTCGAGGTCGAGGTAGGCCCCGTACGACATCGCCTGAGCGAAGTCGGTGGAGATCCCCTCCTCCAGCACGCGCTTGGCCCGCTCGACGGCACCCTCGCTCATGGGGGCATTGTGCCCCGTCGCACCGCCGCGAGGACCACGGCGCAGGACACTCCCGGGTCCGCTGCCCCGTCGAGCACCACGTCGATGCCGGCACGGTCGACCAGCGAGGATGCCGTGCCGTCACCTCCCGCCGCCGACCCGCCCGCCGCTCGCCGCGTCTTGGCGAGGTCGCGTGGCAGGCCCCGGGCCGCGGCGCGTGCGGCCGCCACGTCGGGGTCGACGTCGAGCCAGCACAGCACGACCCGGTGGGCACCCCAGGTGAGCGCCCGCTCCCGCCACCCGACGGCATCCGCGGCCTCGGCGCTGAAGGGGGCGACGGCCACGACGGCGAGCCCGGCCCGCAGGTTGTCGGCGACGACCTCGGCGAGGCAGGCGTACCTCGCCTCGCGCAGCCCCGTGAACCGGGGGGCGTCGAGATCGGCGACGGCGCCGAGCGTGGCGGCGAAGGCCTCCACGAGCGGCGTGGTGACGCTGTCGAGATCGACCAGGCCGAAGCCCCCGGCGGCGGCGACCAGCGCTCCGACCGTGGTCTTGCCGGCGCCCGGCGCCCCCCCGACGCAGACGAGCGTGCCACCCGGCACAGATCCACCCACCACGCACCCGGGCGGCACGCTCGTCGCGCCCGTCATCTCAGGCGCCGGTCATGCCGTACGACCGGTACCACGTGGGGCCCACCACGCCGGCGGCCTCGGCCATCGGCACCGGGGTCCAGGCCGCGGCACCGCGTCCGTGCAGCACCTCGGCCAGCTCGTCGAGGCGGCGGGCGGCGAGCGCCGCACCGGCGGCCCGCTGCTCCGCGCCCATCCGGCCGACCGCGTCACCCCAGATGGCCCGACCGGCCATGAACCCGCTGCAGCCGTGGTCGGCCGCGACGTCGATCTGGGTGCGGAACCCCTCGAAGGTGACCCCGGCGCTCAACAGCACCCACGGCCCGTCGATCGCGTCGTCGAGGTCGGCGCAGGCCCGGTGTGCCGCATCGAGATCGGTGAGGTCGAGCAGAGGGAACTCGACCTTCATGATGTCGGCGCCGACATCATGGAAGCTGCGCGCCGAGCTGATGACGCTGTGGCGGCGGCGCTCGCGCACCTCCGGGTCGTCCATCGACTCGCCGGCCACCTGGAACCAGAGCGGCTCGACGATGAGCGGCAGCCCGACCGCGTGGCAGTCTCGCGCCGCCCGAGCGACGACCTCGTGCTGGCGCGCGACCTCGGCGCCGTCGCCGTCCTCACGGTGGAACACGACGAGCTTGGCCGCGTCGGCTCCCAGCGCCGCGAGCTTGGCCGGGTCCCATCCCGCCTTGAGCCGCAGGGTGGTGTCGAACCCGACCGGGCTGGTGGCGGGCGTGTAGTAGAGGTCCTCGAGGCCCGAGATCACACCGACGTCGCCGGGCAGCGCTCCCGTGACGATGCTCTGCCCGAAGCAGTAGACGGGGTCGGCGAGCACGGAGGTCGCGTGCTTGCTCAGTTCCGCGATCATCTCGAGCTTGGACTCGACGACCTCCTCGAACGACACCTGCGACAGGTCGTCGTCGAACAGGAGCAGATAGTTGTCGGGGTGGTCGATCGCGATGGTGCGGATGAGACCGGCGGCATCGGTGATGCGCGACATGCGTCGGTGGAGACCGACGGTCTGAGCGGATGGGACCTGGGGCATTGACAGCGCTGTCATAAGCTCTTACGTTAGTCGCAGACACGCGTCCGAGCAAGGGTGCTCCGCTCTTGACAGCGCTGTCCACCGGGCAAGGAGGCCCTCGTGCTCGTCGTGACGCCCAACACGTGCATCGACGTGACGACGTGGCTGCCCTCCCTCGTGCCAGGCTCCGTGAGCCGGGCGACCCGCACCGAGGTCACCGCCGGCGGCAAGGGCGTCAACGTCTGCCGCACGCTGCGGGCCCTGGGTGGCACCCCCCGGCTTCTCGGCCTCGCCCCCGACTCCGACTCCCGGCTGGCCGAGCTGCTCGCAGCCGAGGGCTGCGACTTCCTCGCGGTGCCACATCGCGGCCAGAGCCGGCTGGCGCTGATCCTGCTCGAGGATGCCGGCCGCGTCACGGTCGTCAACGGCCGCGGGCCCGAGCTCCGAGAGTGGAACCACGACGAGCTGCTGGCGACGGTCGCCGCGCAGGTCGACACCACGAGCCCCGCCGCCGTCCTCTGCTCCGGCTCGTTGCCGCCCGACGTGCCGCCCACCCTCTACGCCGACGTCGTCGTGGCCGCTCACGCCCGCGGCGTGCCGGTCTACGTCGATGCAGCCCCCGCCGTGCTGGGCGCCACCCTCTCCAGCAGTCCGGACCTGGTCAGCCCCAACGTCGGTGAGGTCGAGTCGCTGCTGTTCGGGCGCACCGACGAGAACGTCGAGGAGGAGGGCGACGACCTCGCCGACCGATGCACCTCGGCCTCGCGCGAGCTGCACGCCCGTGGTGCCCGTCGCGCCGTCGTCACCGCCGGCTCCCACGGCGCCGCGCTCACCACCGACGCCGGAACCTGGTGGGTCGAGGCGGTGGCCGTGCCCGTGTCCAACCCGATCGGCGCGGGCGACTCGTTCCTCGCCGGCACCGCCTTCGCCCTGGCCGCGGGCGCCGACGACCTCGCCGCCGTGCGTCACGGTATGAGCGTCGCCGCGGCGGCGGTGCAGCACGAGCGCGGCGGCATGCTCGACGCCGGTCTGGTCGAGGGCCTGCTGCAACGGCTGCCCCAGGGGGTGCCTGCATGAGCGAGCCGACCATCTACGACGTCGCCCGAGAGTCGGGCTTCTCGATCAAGACGGTCTCGCGGGTCATCAACGGCGCCAACGGGGTTCGTGCCGAGACGGTCGCGCGGGTCGCGGCCGCCATCACGGCCCTCGACTACCACCCGAACCCGGCAGCGCAGCGCCTCGGCGGAGGCAAGCTCCCCACCATCGGCGTCGTCGTCGACTCGCTCAACGACCCCTTCTTCGGTGAGGTCATCGCCGTCATCGAGCGGCGTGCCCAGGAGATGGGGATGGACGTGCTCGTCGCCTCGACCGGCATGGACCAGCTGCGCGCCCGCACCCAGGTCGAGCGGCTCGTGAGGCGCGGCGTCGCTGCGCTGCTGGTCGCGCCGTTCGGTGACGACGAGAACGCGCGGGCCGCGCTGCCCGACGACATCCCGGTCGTCGTCATCGACCGACGCTGCGGCATCGACGACAAGGACGTCGTGCGGGTCACCGACCACGAGGGCGGCGTCGAGGCGGTGCGCCACCTCATTGCGCACGGCCACACCCGCATCGCCTTCCTCGGCGAGACCGAGGAGTTCACCACCGTGCAGGACCGCCTCGCGGGCTACATCGACGCGCTCGTCGGCGCCGGCCTCACGGTCGAGCCCGAACTGGTCGAGACCCGGTGCTGGAACAGCGAGGTGGCCTACCCCCTCGCCATGGCGATGCTCGCGCCCGCCGACGGGCCCACCGCCGTCTTCGCGTCGACCCCGCTCGTCGGGCTGGGGGTGCTGCGCGCCCTCAAGCGCCTCGACCGCCAGGACATCGCCGTCGTCGTCTTCGGCGACTTCCCCCTCGCCGAGCTGATGACGCCCCCCACCACCGTCGTCGACCAGCGCCCGACCGCCCTGGCGCACGCGGCGTTCGACCACCTCGCCCGCCGGCTCGACGACCCCCACTCCCCCGTGGTCGAGACCGTGCTGCCGACCCGGCTGATCCAGCGCGGGTCCGGCGAGCTGGCCCCCCGGAAGGCCTCGTCGTGAGACGCCCACTCGTCGTCGACATCGGTTTCGACCTCGGCACCACCGTCACCAAGCTGACGGCGCTGGCGGAGGACGGCACCAAGCTCGTAGACCACTCCGTCGCCACCACGTGGGAGGAGCCCGGCGACGGCCGCGCCGAGCGAGACCCCCACGCCGTCGTGGCTGCTGTCGAGGACCTCCTCGCCCGTGCGGCCACGACGGTCGGCACCGGCGCCGGGTTGCACGGCCCGCTCGAGATCCGCTCCATCGGGTTCACCTCGATGGCCGAGTCGGGCGTGCTCGTCGACGCCGACGGTGAGCCCCGCTCGCCGGTCATCGCGTGGTTCGACCCACGGGGCAGCGAGCAGGTCGCTGCCGCTCCGCCAGAGCTGGCCCACGACTTCCCGGCACGCACCGGACTGCCGGTCACCCACATCGCGTCGCTGTTCAAGATCGCCTGGCTGCGCGACCAGGGGTTGTCGTTGGCCGGCCTGCAGTGGCTGTCGCTCCCCGAGTTCGTGATCTCCAGGCTCGGCGGGCGCAGGGTGGCCGAGCTGTCGCTCCTGGGCCGCACCGGCTTCCTCGACATCCACACCAACGCGCCCTACCTCCCGGCCCTGGCCCACCTCGGCGTGGGGGAGCACCTGGTACCCGAGCTCGTCGGGGCCGGCACCCCGGCCGGGCGGGTTCGCGACGACCACCTCGTGACCGCGGCCCGCGGCGCGGTGCTGACCGTCGCCGGGCACGACCACGCCGTGGCCGCCGCCGCCGCGGGCTCCGCCGCCGCGGCATCCGCGATGGACAGCTTCGGCACGGCGGAGGCGTTCCTCGTGGCCAGCAGCCACGTGCCCGACCCCGACGTCGTGCGCGAGCTGACCACGCACGGAATCTCGGTCTACCCGCACGTCGTGCACGGCACGACCGGGCTGCTGGCCGGGATGCGCACCGGGCTCGTCCTCAAGCGCGTGCTCCGCCTGCTCGGCGCCGACGACGAGCACGGGCGCGGCCGGGTCGACCGTGAGTCGCTCGCCCACCGCGGCGACCGAAGCGGCGACCGAAGCGGCGACATCGGCGTCGCGGGCTTCTCGATGTCGGACTCCGAGGTCACCTTGCACCTGCGGGGCGACTCACCGACCCCCGGCCGGGTCTGGCGGGCGGCCCTCGACCACAGCACCGCGCACGCCGCCGACCTCCTCGCCCACCTCGGCGCCGCCGGGGTTCCCATCGAGCGACTCGTCCTCGCGGGCGGCTGGAGCCGGATGCCGTCGGTCCTCGGCGCACGCCGCGCCCTCGCCCCCACGGTCGAGGTCGCCGCCATCCAGCAACCGGGTCCTCGTGGCGCGGCGCTCTACGGGCGATGGGCCGCCACCTCCGGCCGCTCCATCAGCAGCGACCTGCGGCCCCCAGCCGCGTACTTCACCTCGGTCACGGAGACGGTCTCCGCGGGCCACGCACCACCCCTGGCTAAGGAGGCCACCCCATGACGTCGACCGGACTCGATGCGATCGCCACGAACGCGGGCACGTTCGCCGTGCTCGCGATGGACCAGCGCGGAACCCTCAAGCGGATGCTCGCCGCCGTCGACCTCCCCGACACCACCGACGAGGAGATCGTCGCGATGAAGCGCGACCTGATCGCCTCCTTGGCGGGCAGCCCCTCGGCGTTCCTCATCGACCCCACCTACGGCCTTCCGGCCGCCCACCAGGTCCAGGATGCTCCGCCGTTCGGTCTGCTCCTCGCGGCCGAGCCCGGCTCTCGCGGAACCCACCTCGGTGAGCCGACGGTGACACTCGACCCGGCGCAGGATGCCGCCTGGGTGCGCGAAAGCGGCGCCGACGCGATGAAGTTCCTCGCCCAGGTGCGGGCCGACCGGCCGGTCGGCGACGACGGCCGTGACACCACCGCCGAGGCCCGCGAGGCGATGAAGGCGCTCGTGGCCGACTGTGCCGAGCAGGGCGTGCCGTCGATCATCGAGAACCTCATCTTCGCGCTGGCCGGCGAGGCACCGCTCTCCCTCGGGGCCCGTGCTGACGCGATCATCGAGGCCGCCGTGCTCATCGACGACCTCAAGCCGAGCCTGCTCAAGCTCGAGTACCCGGGCAGCCCGCAGGCCTGCAAGCGGCTCGCGTCCCGACTGACCGTGCCGTGGGCCGTGCTCTCCGCGGGGGTCTCCTCTGACGAGTTCGCCCAGGTGCTTCGCATCAGCTGCGACGAGGGCGGGGCCAGCGGCTTCATCGCCGGGCGGTCCGTCTGGAAGGAGATCGTGGGCATGGGTCACGACGAGCGCGTCGCGTTCCTCTCCGACACCGGGCGTCGTCGGATGGACGAGTACGTCGCCATCCTCGACGGGCGTGCCCGGCCGTACCGGGAGGCCGTCGCGTGAGCGCCCTGTTCGAGGCCCGCGGGCTGAGCCGCCGCTTCGGGCGCGTGCAGGCCCTCGACAAGGCCGACTTCGACGTCAGTGCCGGCGAGGTCGTCGCCCTCATCGGGGACAACGGTGCCGGCAAGTCGACGCTCGTCAAGGCCCTCACCGGCAACCTCGACATCGACGAGGGCGAGATCTTCTTCGAGGGGCAGCCGATCCACTTCGCGACGCCCCACGAGGCGTCGGCCGCCGGCATCGAGGTCGTGCACCAGGACCTCGCGCTGGCCCCGCACCTCGACGCCGCCCAGAACATGTTCCTCGGCCGCGAGATCATGCGCCCCGGCCCCTTCGGGAAGCTCGGGTTCATGGACAACACGGCGATGCGCGCCAGGGCCGCGGCCGCCTTCACCGAGCTCGGCTCGGCCGTGCGCTCGGTCGTCGTCCCGGTCGGGGCGATGTCCGGTGGGCAGAAGCAGTCGGTGGCCATCGCCCGCGCCGTGTCGTGGGCGAACAAGGTGCTCTTCCTCGACGAGCCCACGGCCGCCCTCGGCGTCGTGCAGACCCACAACGTGCTCGAGACGATCAAGAAGGTGCGCGACAGCGGCCTGGCGGTCGTCCTCATCTCGCACTCCATGCCGCACGTGCTCGAGGTGGCCGACCGGGTGCAGGTGCTGCGCCTGGGCCGACGCGTCGCGACCATCGAAGCAGCGGGCGCGTCGGTCGAACAGCTCGTCGGTGCCATGACCGGCGCCCTCGACAGGAAGGAGGGGGCGGCATGAGCACCATCACCAAGCCGGCGGAGGCCATCGAGACCTCCTCGAGCCACGGCGGCGCCCTCGAGCGGCTCAAGGCCATGCAGTCGGTGTGGATCCTCGGCGTCCTCGTCGTCATCATCGCCGCGTTCGGCATCATGTCGCCGACGACGTTCCTGAGCGCCGGCAACCTCACCAACATCGCCCAGAACGTGTCGATCTGGGCCGTGCTCGCCGTGGGCATGACCTTCGTCATCATCACCTCCGGCATCGACCTGTCGGTCGGCTCGGTGCTCGTCGTGTCCTCCGTCGTGGCCGCCAAGGTCATGGAGGCGATGGGTGAGCAGGGCTGGGGCGCGGCGATCGTCGGGCTGGCCTGCGCGGTGGTCAGCGGCCTGTTCTGGGGCGTGCTCAACGGGTTCCTCGTCGCCAAGGCCAAGGTGCCCCCGCTGATCGTCACGCTGGGCACGCTGTCGGTCGCCCTGGGAATCGCCCAGATCATCACCGGGGGCCTGGACATCCGCTCGGCACCGGACGTGCTCGTCGACAACATCGGCTACGGCCGCATCGCCGGCATCCCCGCCATCAGCCTCATCGCGCTCCTGGTCGTCGTCATCGGCGGCATCGGCCTGCACAAGACGAGGTTCGGCCGTTACACCTACGCGATCGGCTCCAACGAGATCTCCGCCCGACGGGTCGGCATCAGCGTCGACCGCAAGCTGATCCAGATCTACGCGCTGGCCGGCCTGCTCGCCGGGTTCGCCGGCGTGCTCTCGCTCGCGCAGTACGGCACGACGACGATCGCCGGCCAGTCGCTCACCAACCTCAACGTCATCGCGGCGGTCGTCATCGGCGGCACGTCGATCTTCGGTGGCCAGGGCTCGATGTTCGGCTCGATGGTCGGCCTGTTCATCCCCGCCACCCTGCAGTCCGGCTTCGTCATCATCGGCGTCTCTCCCTACTGGCAGACCGTCGCAGTCGGCGCGATCCTCATCGCCGCTGTCTACGTCGACCAGCAGCGACGAGCCGCGGCCAGCCGAGGCAAGGGCGTCTAGACCGGCGCCCGCCACCCCACAACAGCCGGCCACCCCGGCAGTCCCCCCGCCCACCTCTCTCCCACGAACACGCAGAACCCCACCACAGAAGAAGGGCAGCACCACCATGAGAAACACCATCAAGCTCACTGCGATCACCGCCAGCGCCGTGCTGGCGCTGGCCGCGTGCAGCAGCGGGAACTCGTCCGGCGACAGCTCGGGCTCCGCCGCCTCCGCCGGAGGCAGCAACAACAAGCAGATCGCCTTCGTGCAGGGCGTGGCCGGTGACGAGTTCTACATCACCATGGAGTGCGGCATCAAGGAGAAGGCCGCCGAGCTCGGCTACACCGTCACCACGCAGGGTCCGCAGAAGTTCGACCCCACCCTGCAGAAGCCGATCGTCGACTCGGTGACCGCGTCGAAGCCGGCCGCCATGCTCGTCGCCCCCACCGACGTCGAGGCCATGCAGGCCCCCCTGGAGCAGGCCGCCAAGGCCGGCATCAAGGTGGTCCTGGTCGACACCACGACCAACGACCCGTCGTTCGCGGTCTCGCAGATCAGCTCCGACAACGTCGGCGGCGGCGCGGCTGCCTTCGACGCCATCAAGGCCGCCAAGCCCGCCGGCGGCAAGGTGCTGGTCATCTCGACCGACCCCGGTGTCTCCACCGTCGACGCCCGCATCAAGGGCTTCGAGGAGGCCGCGGCCAAGGACTCCACGTTCAAGTACCTCGGCGTGCAGTACAGCCACAACGACCCGGCCACGGCGGCCAACCTCGTCTCGGCCGCGCTGCAGAAGGACCCCGACATCACCGGCATCTTCGCGACCAACCTGTTCTCGGCCGAGGGCTCGGCCACCGGCGTTCGCCAGGCGGGCGCCAAGGACGTGACCATCGTCGGCTTCGACGCGGGCCCGAACCAGATCAAGGCCCTCGAGGACGGCACCGTGCAGGCGCTCGTCGCCCAGCAGCCGTCGACCATCGGCTCCGACGGCGTCACCCAGGCCGACGCGGCCCTGACCGGCGGCACCGTGAAGCCCACCATCCAGACCGGGTTCACCATCATCACCAAGGACAACCTCGCCGGTGAGGGTGGCAAGGCGGCGTACAAGTCGACCTGCTGACCCCGTTCCCCCGACTGCGGGGCCGCCGTGCGCTCAGGGCCGCGGCGGCCCTGCTTCCATCCCCGGGTCCCAACTTTCTCGCCCGATGCGAGAAACTTCACCTTCGCACCACTTCCTAAGGGGTGCGAAGGTGAAGCTTCCTGCATCGGGCGGAAAAGTTGAGGCGGTTCAGCGGGTGGTGACCTCGACCAGCGCGGCGTGGCCGGCGGCATCCACCTTCACCGTGGCGACCGCACCGCCGCTGCCGAGGTCGGCCTGCATCCGCGCCGCCTCGTCCTGCGGCAGGAACCAGCTCTCGATGCCGCACTCCAGGCGCCAGCTGGAGTCGTCGCAGGTGAGGTAGAGACCCTCGGATGGCGGCGTGCGCACGACGTCGCCGCCCACCCACACCTCGCCCTGCCGGGTCAGGGGCACGTATGCCGTGCCACGCGTCGCGTCGAGCGACTCCTGCTGCTCCTCGGTAACCTCGCCGGGGAAGGTGAGCTCGGGCAGGTCAGGGTAGGCCAGCTCGACGTAGGCCCCGCGGAACGGGTCGATGGGGTCGACCGGCTGGACGCGCAGCACGACCTGCTCGCCGGTGAGCCGGGCCGAGAGCGGTGCCCAGACGGCCACACCGACCAGGGCCAGCTGGGCCAGGACGACCGCACCGACGCGGACCGACCGCGATGTCGTGGTGCTCATGACAGGGCCTCCTTGCCCTCGCTGACGAGCCGTCGGCGCCCGCGGTCGGCCAGGATGCCGGTGCCGAGCAGCACGACCCCGACGAGAAGGAAGAGCGCGGCGCCCGAGACGATCGGGGCGAACACCGCGAAGGCCTGCACCGTCACGAAGACGACCAGGGCCGCCGTGGCGAGCCAGGTCAGCCGTGAGGAGTTCCGCATCCCGCCGAGGACGGCATACCCGCTCGCGACGGCGAGGTAGGCGACGACCGACAGCACCGCGCGCACCCACGCCCCGGCCGGCAGGTCGGCCGTGTCCATGACGTTCTCGTCGAACCGCCACAGCGACAGCCCGACGGTCAGCAGCAGGGCCAGGCCTGCGAGCCCGACCTCGAGCCGGTCCACCCGGTCGCCCCGCACGAGCGCCGCTGCCGCGAGGGCGATGGCCACGCCGAGCCCGACGTAGAGCACGAGGCTGCCCTCGGCGTCGCCCCAGGCGTACGGCAGGGCCGCGACGAACAGGGCGACGAGCACGAGGAGGGCACCGACCTCGCGCCACGGGTCGGCCAGGTCGCGCCACCCCAGCACCAGGTGGCCGACACCGACGGCGGCAGCCCCCAGCCCGGCCGCGGCCAGCGCCGTCGACACGGCGAACGCGCTCTCACTGGAACCGAGCACCTGCCAGACGAACCAGAAGGCGAGCAGACCGACGGCGAGCACGAGCGGTGCGACCCCGCGCACGGCGTATGCCCAGAGCAGCGCACCCAGCCCCCACACCCCGACCAGGATCGGCTCGTAGGCGGGCACCTGCAGGCTCTGCGCGGCCTGGAAGACGACGGCACCGAACGCTGCTGCGGCGAGCAGCCGCGCCGCCCCCACGACGGGGGATGCCGTGTCGCCCACCCGCGCAAGCCGGCTCGCGAGCAGCTCGGCCGCCACGACCAGCCCGAGCCAGATGGCGACCATCAGCAGGAACCGGGTGAGCGGCGACATCATGTCGAGGTTCGAAGCCACGAGCCACACCAGGCCGAGCCCGACGAAGCAGGCGCCGAGCGTGAGCACGATGCGCGCGAGGGTGAACCGGCGGCTGGCGACGTAGCGGTAGCGGATGGCGGCGGCGGTCTCGGACCCGAGCAGGCCCTCGGCCTGCCAGTGCGCCAGCTCGCCTTCGAGCCAGTGCAGCTGGGCGGGGGTCGCGGGGTGCACGGCGGGGTCCCGGTGGCTGGGAGCAGTGGGAGTGGCGGCGGGCGGCGCGGTCATCGCGGGCTCCTCGGTCTCGGGCAGTTCCCCGGTGGGTGCGTCACCATGGTCCTCCCGGACACGGGTCGACACCATGAGCCCGCCTACTCAGCGCGTCGCGCCGCGCCCTGTCGAGCCCAGGTCGGGTCAGGCGTGGTTGAAGTCGTCCGGGTTCGGGCCGGTGCGAAAACCGCGGTCGAGACTGCCCAGCTCGGACACCTCGTCGTCGGTCAGCGCGAGGTTGCTGGCGGCGAGGTTCTCGACGATGCGCGACGGGGTGACCGACTTCGGCAGCACGACGAGGCCGAGCGCCAGGTGCCATGCGATGACGACCTGCGCGGGAGTCGCGCCGTGCTCCTGCGCGATCCGGCCGATGACCGGGTCGTCGAGCACCTGCTTGCCCGACGCCAGCGGGCTCCACGACTCGGTGACGATGCCGTGCTCCGTGTGGAACTCGCGCAGCGGGGTCTGCTGCAGGTAGGGGTGCAGCTCGACCTGGTTGATGGCGGGCCACTCCCCCGTCGCGTCGAACAGCCGCTGCAGGTGCGGCGCGTGGAAGTTGCAGACCCCGATGGCGCGCACCCGCCCCTCGTCGCGCAGCTCGCGCAGGGCCTGCCAGGTCTCGACGTACTTGTCCTGGGCGGGCGACGGCCAGTGGATGAGGAACAGGTCGAGCACCTCGAGGCCCAGCCGTTCCATCGAGCCGTCGAACGCCGTGCGCGTCGCGTCGCGCCCGTGGTCGTCGTTCCAGACCTTGGTCGTCACGAAGACGTCGTCGCGGGGCACGTCGCTCGCGGCCAGGGCCCGACCGACGCCGGCCTCGTTGCCGTAGAGTCGGGCGGTGTCGACGTGCCGGTACCCGGCCGCGAGGGCGGCCGTGACCGCCGCGTCGACCTCGTCGTCGGGTACCTGCCAGACCCCGAAGCCGATGGTCGGGATCGGCAGTGGGCCCGAGGGCGTGGTGAGGGCGGTCGTCGTCACGTGTGGCATGCCCCCACGCTAGGCCGTGGGAGTGCTCGCCGGGCACCGGGCGGGTGCTCGGACCCACCTACCCGGCACAGCTGTCCGGCCGGCGCGCGCCGACGTTCGGCGTGCGACGCAACCGCCCGTCTAGTGCGTCACACCGCTGCTCGCGCAGGGCCCGACCCGCCGAGTGAGAGGGTCGGCATACCGATAGAGTCCGAGCCATGGCCATCAGCAAAGTCCTCATCGCCAACCGGGGTGAGATCGCGGTTCGTATCGCCCGCGCCTGCGCCGACCACGGAATCGGGTCCGTCGCCGTCTACGCCGAGCCCGACCGCGACGCCCTCCACGTCAAGGTCGCCGACGAGGCGTACGCCCTCGGTGGGTCCACGCCCGGTGACTCCTACCTGCTGCAGGACAAGTTGATCGAGATCGCCCACGAGGCCGGTGCCGACGCGGTCCACCCGGGTTACGGCTTCCTCTCCGAGAACGGTGGCTTCGCCCAGAAGGTCCTCGACTCCGGCCTGGTCTGGATCGGTCCCGGCCCCGAGGCCATCGACAGCCTCGGCGACAAGGTGAAGGCGCGCCACATCGCGCTGGCCGCCAAGGCACCGCTGGTGCCCGGCACCGCCGACCCCGTGGACGGCCCCGACGAGGTCGTGGCCTTCGCCGAGGAGTTCGGGCTGCCGGTCGCCATCAAGGCCGCCTACGGCGGTGGTGGTCGCGGCCTGAAGGTCGCCCGCACCCTCGAGGAGATCCCCGAGCTGTTCGAGTCGGCGGTGCGCGAGGCCGTCACGGCGTTCGGCCGCGGCGAGTGCTTCGTCGAGCGCTTCCTCGACCACCCCCGGCACGTCGAGACCCAGTGCCTCGCCGACCAGCACGGCAACGTCGTCGTCGTCTCGACCCGCGACTGCTCGCTGCAGCGTCGCAACCAGAAGCTCGTCGAGGAGGCTCCGGCCCCGTTCGTCACCGACGAGCAGCACACCGAGATCCTCAGGGCGTCCAAGGAGATCCTGCGCGCCGCCGGCTACGTCAGCGCCGGCACCTGCGAGTTCCTCGTCGGTCCCTCGGGCGACGTCTCCTTCCTCGAGGTCAACACCCGCCTGCAGGTCGAGCACCCGGTCTCGGAAGAGGTCACCGGCATCGACCTCGTGCGCGAGCAGTTCCGCATCGCCGACGGCGAGTCGCTCGACTACCCCGACCCCGAGCCGCACGCCCACTCCATCGAGTTCCGCATCAACGGCGAGGATGCCGGCCGCGGCTTCCTCCCCGCCCCGGGCACCGTCACCACGATGCGCGTCCCCCAGGGTCCGGGCGTCCGCTGGGACTGCGGCCTGCTCGAGGGCGACACCGTCGCGGGGGCGTTCGACTCGATGATCGCCAAGCTGATCGTCACCGGCCGCACCCGCCAGCAGGCCCTCGAGCGCTCGCGCCGGGCCCTCGACGAGCTCGTCATCGAGGGCATGCCCACGGTCACCCCGTTCCACCGCAAGGTCGTCTCCGACCCGGCGTTCGCCCCGGCCGACCCCGACGAGAAGTTCTCGATCCACACCCGCTGGATCGAGACCGAGTTCGACAACGACATCCCGGCGTATGCCGGTGGGTCGGCAGACGCCCCGGAGGTCGACGAGCGCCAGACGGTGGTGGTCGAGGTCGGCGGCAAGCGGCTCGAGGTGTCCCTGCCCGGTGGGCTGTCCCTCGGCGGCGGCTCGGGCGGCGGCTCCGGTGGCGGCGCGGCGAAGAAGAAGGCTCCGCGGCGCTCCGGCGGCGCGAAGGCGGACTCGGCAGCATCCGGCGACTCCCTCACGGCCCCCATGCAGGGCACCATCGTCAAGATCGCCGTCGAGGAGGGCGCGACCGTCGCCGAGGGCGACCTGGTCGTCGTGCTCGAGGCGATGAAGATGGAGCAGCCGATCAACGCCCACAAGGCCGGCACCGTCACGGACCTGAGCGCGGAGGTCGGTGCCACCGTCTCCAACGGCGCGGTGATCTGCGAGATCAAGGACTAGGGACGACGCGGGCCGCTTCGTCCCGAGCGCCTGGTCGACGGTGGAGAACCCGTCGACAGTAGAGAACACGCCGTGTGACGCGACGTCACACGGCGTGTTCTCTAC
>JBBQWX010000088.1:0-18428 GCA_038210185.1 Actinomycetales bacterium | reverse complement strand
GTCAAGGGTCGTCACGGTCTTGATGAGAAGCCCGGGGTGGCGGTAGGTCACCCCGGTCACCAGGGTGCCCAGCGTGATGGTCTTCGTGATGCCCGCGGCGTACGCGAGCGCGGAGTAGCCCTCGAGCATCTCGTGCTCCGGCGGGCCGATCATCGAGATCTGGAAGAAGTGGTCCATCACCCACAGGCTCGCCATGCCGGCCTCGTCGGCGTCGTGGGCGATCCGGGCGAAGGTGGGGCCGATGCTGGCCGGACCACCGGGCCAGGTGAAGTCTGCGACCTGCACTCCGATCTTCATGCGGCAACGGTATACCGGCCGGACAACCCCCTCCCGGGCGACGATGCGGACGACCGGACCTGGTCGGGGTCGGGCATTCCCGAGGGGCGCGGCTGAGCACTAGAATCAAGGGGCGAGGCGCGAGGCCCACGCCGAGGACGAGAAGGGCGTGGTCGCGTTGGATGAACGCGTCGAAGTTCACATGCGCGACACCAACGCGTTCGCCTGGTACATGGAGCAGGACCCACTGCTGCGTTCGACGGTCGTGGTGGTCCTGATGCTCGACGGCACACCGGACTGGGACGAGCTGGTGGATCGGCTCGAGCGCTTCACCCGGCTGGCGCCCGGGTTCCGGCAGAAGGTGGTGCTGCCGCCGCTGCGGTTGGCCACGCCCCGCTGGGTGGTTGATCCCGACTTCGACCTGTCCTGGCACCTCCGCCGGTTCCAGGCGGCGCCACCGCGGACGCTGGCGGCGGTTCTGGAGTTCGCCCGCAAGACCGGAATGGCTGGCCTGGATCGGAATCGACCGCTGTGGGAGTTCACCTTCATCGAGGAGCTCGAAGGTGGCCAGACGGCCGTCGTCATGAAGCTCCACCACTCGTTGACCGACGGTGTCGGTGGGATGGAGATCGCGCGTCTGGTGTTCGACGTCGAGCCGGAGCCCGGGGACCTCGGACCCATGCCCGACGCGCCCGTCGGCGAGAACCTGGGCACCGTCGACCTGGTCCGCGATGCCCTGGGCCACGGCTGGTCTCGACTGTTCGGCTTCTCGAAGGACGTGCTCACCTCTGCACCTGGTGACGCCGCGAACGCGTTGCGGCACCCCCGCGAGACCGTCACCGAGACGGTCGCAACAGTGCAGTCGGTCGCGCGCTTCCTCCAACCCGCGTCAGAGACGCTGTCGCCGGTCATGACCGAACGCCATCTGACCTGGCACTACGAGGTGCTGCAGTTCCCGCTGGTGGACATCGTGCACGCTGCACACGCCGCAGGGGTCAAGCTCAACGACGCCTTCCTTTCCGGGGTCACAGCCGGACTGCGCCGGTACCACGAACACCACGGCGAACAGGTCGACGAACTGCGGGTCACCATGCCGGTCAGCATCCGCAAGGCCGGCGACCCGATCGGGGGCAACCGCATCTCGCTCCTGCGCTTCAAGGTCCCCGTGGCCATCGCCGACCCGAGCGAGCGGATGAGGAAGACCCACGACCGCGTCGAGCCGATGAAGACCGACCGATCACTGCCCTTCACCGACGTGCTCGCGGGCGCGCTCAACCTCCTGCCGCGCGCCTACATCGGCGGGATGCTCAAGCACATCGACTTCCTCGCCAGCAACGTGCCGGGGATCCCGGTCCCGCTGTATCTCTCGGGAGCACGGGTCGACGGCTTCTACGCGTTCGGCCCCACGATCGGGGCAGCGTTGAACATCACCTTGATGTCGTACTGCGGCACCTGTTTCGTGGGCATCAACATCGACACCGGCGCCGTCCCCGACCCGGGCGTGCTGATGGACTGCATGCGAGACGGCTTCGACGAGGTTCTCGCCGTTGCCGGCTCGAGCGGACACGTGGTCCTGCCGACCCAGCTTCCCTGACGCCGGAGGCCGGCGGACGTGGCAGCGTCGAGCTGCCAACCCTCGACAGTGGCTTGCAGGCCCACTCGCCTGTGGTTAGCGTCCCGAGATCATGCCCCCTGAGATCCTCGCCCGGAGTCTGCAGCGCTCGTTCGGGACCACCAAGGCAGTCGACGGTGTCGACCTGTCGGTCGAACGCGGCGAGATCTACGGTTTCCTCGGCCCGAACGGCGCCGGAAAATCCACCGTCACCCGGGTGTTGTGCACGCTCCTCGCGCCCAGCGATGGCTCGGCCGCCGTCGCCGGTTTCGATGTGGCAACCGACCCGGATCAGGTGCGGCTACGCATCGGGGTGGCGCTGCAGGAGGCGGCGTTGGACCCGAAGCAGACCGGCGTGGAGATGCTGCGACTGCAAGGGCGCTTCTACGGGCTGTCGAAGTCGGACACCGAACGCCGCCTGGCCGACCTGCGCACCCTGATCGACATCGGTCCGGCCCTCGAGGACCGGGTGGCCACCTACTCCGGCGGCATGAAGCGGCGCCTGGACCTGGCGCTCGCGCTGGTGCACAACCCGCGCGTGCTGTTCCTCGACGAACCGACGACCGGCCTGGACCCGGTGAGCCGTGCCAAGGTCTGGGAGGAGGTCCGGCGGCTCAATGCGGATCTGGGCATGACCGTCTTCCTCACCACCCAGTACCTGGAGGAAGCCGACGAGCTCGCCGACCGGGTCGGGATCATCGACCACGGCCGGCTGGTGGCGGAGGGAACTCCTGACGAGCTGAAGCGGTCGATCGGCACCGACCTGGTGGTGGCAGTCGTCGAGGGTGACCCCGACATCGCCCGGGGAGCCCTGGAGCCGCTGGCGGCGGTCGACCGCGTCGACGTCAACGGCCCGGAGGTGACGGCCGCCGTCACCAACGGGCCGGCCGCGGTCAGCCCGGTCGCCCTGGCTCTGGCCGAGGCCGGAGGCGGCCTGCGGGTCCGCGAACTGTCGCTGCGCACCCCGACCCTGGATGACGTGTTCCTGTCGGTCACCGGCGCCCGCATCGCGGACCGGGACGGCGACGGCGACGCGGCCCGCGCGATGGAGGAGGCCCGATGACGACCGAGGCAACCGGACCCGTCCGGACCGCCGACCCCCACGCCGGCGACGTCATCGCCCGGCATGCGGGTTTCGCCCGAGACCTCACCTCGGTGGCGATCAGGGCGTTGCGGCAGATCCCGCGTGAGCCCGAGGCCGTCATCCCGGCCCTGATCATCCCGGTGTTCTTCTTCGTGGTGAACGTCGGCTCGCTGTCCAACGTCGCCGAAGCCGCCGGCATCAGCGACTTCAAGGCGTTCCAGCTACCCGTGGCGATCATCTTCGCGGTCACCGGTGTCTCGCGCGCCAGCGCCCTGGTCACCGACATCAACGACGGCTACTTCGACCGTCTGCTGATGACCCCGATGAGCCGGCCGGCGCTCCTGCTCGGGCTGATGGTCGCCGACTTCACGCTGGTGATCGCCCTGTCCATCCCGGTACTGATCCTCGGAGCGCTCGTCGGGGTCGGGTTCTCCACGGGAGTCCCGGGCGCCCTGCTGTTCCTCCTGCTGGCAGGGCTGTGGGGGCTGGCCTTCACCGGGTTCCCCTACGCGATCGCACTCAAGACCGGCAACCCTGCAGCGGTCAACTCCAGCTTCCTGCTCTTCTTCCCGTTCGCCTTCCTCACCACGGCCTTCCTGCCGCAGGAGGCCTTGACCGGCTGGCTGTCCACCGTGGCCACGTACAACCCCGTGACCTATGTCCTGGCCGCGCTGCGCTCGCTGCTGACTGGCGGCTGGCAGCCCACGCCGCTCCTCCAAGGGGTGCTGGCCATCCTCGCCGTGGCCGCCGTCAGCCACACCCTGGCCTTCGCGGCGCTGCGCGGCCGCGTCTCGCGCCGCTGAGACACGGATGCCGAGCTGACCGCCTCATCCGCACCCGCCGTTTCGGTCGTCCGGACGCGCCTCTCTCGGCGCTGGGCCGGAGGGCGATGCACCGCAAGGCTCGTTGCGCGGTGAAATCCCGATAGAGTCGCGATGTCAGATCGGTCGCCCGTGACCGCGGCGACTCTCGAGCTCTTCGTCGGCAGGCCAGGAGCGCACATGCGATACGACCGTGTTGCCCAGGTCCCCCACGTCGAGGGTCGCACGCCGAACGCCGTTCGGGGAGCCGAGGGCACGCCCCCCGCGCGCTCAGGCCATCTTCGGATGACGTCGACCGAGCTCACACCCGGCGGAGTCGACCCGGCCCTTCCCGCTCCGGCCACCCCCGACTCGGCGGGACCGTCATGGGCGGGGGGTCACGATGGTTGACCGCACGGCGCGCAGGGCCATCGCCAGGCGCCTCGACGACGAGTCGAGGAGCGGTGGTGGCCGACCGGACACCGCTGCCCGCCTCGAATCGCTGTGCGTGGCCGTGACCCGGGCGCTGCCCGCGGCGGGAGCCGGGGTGAGCCTGCTCACTGGCGACAACACGCACAGCGTGGGCACCGTCGCTGCCTCGGACTCGAGGAGCAGGGCGCTGGAGGAGCTTCAGTTCACCCTCGGCGAGGGCCCCTGCATCGACGCCTACGCCTTGCGCCGGCCGGTTCTCGAGCCCGACCTGGACAGTCAGGGCGGCCGGCGCTGGCCCGGCTACGCAGCAGCGGCCCACGAGCGCGGCATCCGGGCGGTGTTCGCCTTCCCACTCCAGGTGGGGGCGGCGCGTGCGGGCGCACTGGACATCTACCGCACCGAGGTGGGATCGCTCACCCCCGATGCCCTGACCCAGGCATTCACGTTCGCTGACGCCGCGATGAGCCTCCTCGTGGACGGCCAGGCGCGCGCCGGCGACAGTCACTTCCTGCCCGATCTGGACGACGCGTTTGCCAACCGGTTGGAGGTCTACCAGGCCCAGGGCATGGTGATGGTCGACCTCGGCGTCGGGATCGACGAGGCGATGGCCCGGCTCAGGGCCCACTCCTACGCCGACGAGCGGCCCATTGGGGATGTCGCGAAGGACATCGTCGCCGGTAAACTGATGCTGGAGCTTGACAAGTCATGAACAACATCAGCAGCGACGCGCCGGCGTGCCGCATGAGCGGGAGGCCACCGCATGATCGCCGTTGATCGCCTGGCCGAAGTCTTCGTCGAGGTGGCTGACACCCTGGTCGACGACTTCGACGTCATCGAGTTCCTCGAGCTGCTCACCCGGCACACCGCCGACGTGAGCGACGCCGCGTCCGCCGGGTTGCTCCTGGCCGACCCCCGCGGTCAGCTGCAGTACATGGCGTCCTCCTCCACCTCGGTGAAGCTGCTCGAGCTCTTCCAACTGCAGTACCGAGAGGGGCCGTGCCTGGACTGCTTCAGGACCGGCGAAGCCGTGGTCAACGGCGACCTGCACCAGGCGGGGCAGCGCTGGCCGCTGTTCGCACCCCAGGCGGTCGAGGCCGGGTTCCAGTCGGTGCACGCCTTCCCCCTGCGCCATCGGCACCAGGTGATCGGCGCGCTGAACCTGTTCAGTACCGACATCGGTCACCTGCAGCCCACCGATGTCCGCATCATCCAGTGCCTCGCCGACATCGCCACCATCGGGCTCCTTCAGGAGCGCATCGCGCGCAATGCCGAGATCCTCACCGAACAGCTGCAGAACGCCCTGAACAGTCGAGTCACCATCGAGCAGGCCAAGGGGGTGCTGGCCAGAACCCACGGCATCGGCGTCGACTCCGCCTTCGAGCTGATGCGCACCTACGCCCGAAGCAACAACCGCCGGCTCACCGACGTGGCCCGCGCGGTGGTCACCGACCCTCGCAGCCACACTGGTCTGACCACCGTGACCTGACCACCGTGACCTGACCACCGTGATCCGGCCACTGACCAGACCCGGTCGGGGACCTTCACAGGCCGTTGAGAACGGCTGTGCTGCAGCCGATCACGCGATGAGGTCTGCCCTTGCCAGCCGCCCGCTCGGGGTGTGGCTGACCGAGCGGTAGCCGGGCAGCCCGTGCATCTGCAGCCCGTCCACCAGGTCGAGCACCCGCTTCACCGGTCCCGTGGCGCCGCTGAGTGTGACCGGCATGGGTCGCCGCGAGGTCAGGATCAGGTGAGCAGACATGCCATCGCAGAACGTCAGCGAAGTCACGTCGACCACGACGTCGGCACGTCCGCTCGCGCCCATCCGCGCAAGCTCCCGCCTCAACAGGTCGACGGTTGCACAGTCGGCCTCACCAGACAGCTCGAGCAGCCACGACCCCCCGTCGTCTCGGTGACGCACCCGCAGGGTGGCGTACGAGAACGTGTGCGACCAGCAGGGCGCTTCGTCGAAACCCATGGCGACTCCTCCGGTGATGGAACCATCGCCACCGGGGTCCAGGGCAGCCGTGCAGCGTCAGTCTAGGACCATCCACCGCTGGTGCAACAGGGCGACGAGACTCACGAAGACAGCCCGCGAAACGCCGTTCGTGCCGCACGTAGGAATGCCCGCGTAGCGGTGAGCGTGGTGGGGCATGGAGAGCGGGTTGTCGATGCAGTCTCGGGCCGAGGTCACGACCAGGTACGCGCAGGCGTATGTGAAGGCGAAGAGGAAGGATCCGGGTCGGATCATGGATGACGTGATGTCGGTCACGGGCTGGTCGCGCGACAACGCCAGGCGCCGGTTGACCGCGGCCGCCAAGCGGCCTCCTGGGGCGGGTCGGCAGGTCGCGACGACTCCGAGGAGGCCGCGGTCGCTGAAGTTCTCCCACGACGCGCTCAAGGTGCTTCAGCGGGTGTGGGCTGCCTCGGGTGGCCTGTGCGGGAAGTGCCTCGCCGCCTCGATGTCCACCCAGCTGGACGGGCTGGAACGTCATGGTGAGCTCGTTCTGGGCGTCGACCGGTACAGCCTGACAGTGCGTTCCGAGTTGCCGTCGATGAGCGCAGCGTCGATGGACCGGTACCTGAAGCCGCGGCCCGAGCTGACACCGCTGACCGCGGACACCGGCACGGTGACCACGTCGTCGGCCGTTGCCAGGGTGATCGTCGCGGTGGCCCGACGACCACGCACGACGAGGTGTCGGCCGGTTGGCTCCCGCAGCCGGTCGCGTCGCCTTCGGACTGCTGCTGTCGCAGCGCTGTGGTTGCCGCATCCAGGGCCTTGGCGAGCTGGTCGATCGCGGATGCCGCGTGCCGCGCCGAGGTGAGGCCGGCCGACAGTGCCTTCACGCAGGCGCTGAGCTGCTCGGGCGTGGGGGTGTCACCGCTCGCCGACGGTTCGGTAGTGGGGCTCGGGGACGGCGTCGGGGACTCGCTCTGCGAGGACGAGGCCACGCCGGGATTCTCGCGACGAGACGGGTGGCAGGCTCGGCCGCCCGCCGCGACGTGGGGCAGACTCGTCCTCGTGACGTCCGAGCGCGAATGGGTCGAGTTCGACGCGGTCGTCGAGCCGATGCCGTGGGGGCGCAGCATCTACGTCATCGTCCGTCTGGAGCAGACGCTCGCCGAGGCTGCGAGGACCGCCCGCACGCGCCGGGTCGAGGGCACGATCGACGAGGTACGGGTCAATGTCGGTGTGAACCGGGCCGATGTCCTGCCCGACGCCTTCATGTACGCCGGGAAGGCGCTGCAGCGGCGCCTTGGCGCGCGGCCGGGCGACGTCGTCCACTGCCGTCTGCGCCCGGCGGATCCCGACGACGTACCGCTTCCCGATGACCTCCACCGGGCTCTCGCCGACGCGGGTCGCCTCGGCGCGTTCGAACGCAGGACGCCCGCCGAGCGACGGCGGCTGCTCCACCCCATCGAGGACGCCGTGCGGCCGGAGACCCGCCAGCAGCGCACCACGGCACTGCTGCGCTCCTTGCCACCTGACTGAGAGTCAGCCCGGCAGCGGGTGTGGCGCGGGCTCACACCAGGGGGAAGCTCAGGGGTTGACGCGGTAGCCGTAGGCCATCTGCTCGAGCCGGGCTATCCGCTCTGCCATCGGCGGGTGGGTCGCCATCAGCCTGGAGACGTCCTGGGCGCGGAAGGGGTTGGCGATCATCATGTGGCTGGCGTCGACGACCTTCTGGGTCGGGGCCAGCGGAGCCCGCGCGACACCCAGCTCGAGCTTGCGCAGCGCCGACGCCAGGGCCAGGGGGTCGCCGGTGAGGGTGGCACCGTCCTCGTCGGCGTCGTACTCGCGGGTGCGCGAGATCGCGAGCTGCACGACCATCGCCGCGAACGGGGCGAGGATGGCCATGGCCAGGCCGGCCATCGGGTTGCGGTCCTCGTCGCTCGAGCCGCCACCGAAGATCATGCCGAACGACAGGAACTGCCCGATCGTCGAGATGACGCCGGCCACCGCGGCCGCCACCGACGCCGTGAGGATGTCGCGGTTGTAGACGTGCATCAGCTCGTGGCCGAGCACCCCCCGCAGCTCGCGCTCGTCGAGCAGGCCGAGGATGCCCTCGGTGCAGCAGACGGCGGCGTTCTCGGGGTTGCGGCCGGTGGCGAAGGCGTTCGGCGCCTGGGTCGGTGAGATGTAGAGCTTCGGCATCGGCTGGCCGGCCTTGGTCGAGAGCTCGCGCACGATGCGGTACATCAGCGGCGCCTCGGCCTCGCTCACCGGGTGGGCGTGCATGGCACGGATGGCGAGCTTGTCGGAGTTCCAGTAGCCGTAGACCGTCGTCGCGACACCGAGAAGCGCGAAGACGAGCAGGAACACGCTGTTGCCGAGCCAGGACGCGACGACCCAGCCGAGGGCCAGGAGGAGGGCCCACATCCCACCGAACAGGGCTGCGGTCTTCAGCCCGTTGTTGTGCTTGTGCATGTCTGCTCCAACGCCGTGGGGTGGGGAGTTCGTTCCGTCACGACAACAGGCGCAGGAGCAGCCCCGGAAGCACGCTGAACAGCACGAGGATGCCGGTGCCGAGCCACAGCACGGCGCTCGCGCCGCGGTGGGCCCGGGGCTGGTCGGTGACGGCATCCGGGTGGGGCACCCCGAGCAGCAGGGCGAACCAGCGCAGGTAGACCGCGATGCCGAGCACGACCGCCACGACGGCGACCAGCGCCAGTGGCCAGAGCCCCGCATCGACGGCCGGGCGCAGCGCCACCACCTTGGCCACCAGACCGATGATGCCGGGCGGCAGGCCGGCGAGCACGAGCAGGGCGAACGCCAGCGCGCCGCCGGTCAGCCGGTCGCGGCGCAGCAGGCCGCGGGTGCGCTCGAGGGCGCCGGCTCCCACGACGGCGACCGCCGCGAACGCGACCAGGGTGGCGAGGGCATACACCAGGACGTAGGCGGCCGACGCTCGCAGACCGTCGGCCGACAGGGCTGCGACCGGCAGCACGACCCAGCCGGCCTGCGACACCGTCGACCACGCGAGCAGCCGGGTGGAGTCGGTCTGGCGCAGGGCCATGACGTTGCCGAGCAGCATCGACGCCGCCGCGAGCGTGCCGATGACCACGCTCACCGACCCGGAGTCGACCGCGGCCCCCGCCACGGCCTGGGCCACCACGAGCAGTGCCGCGACGGCCGAGATCTTGGACGCGGCCGCGAGGGCCGCAGCGGTGCCGAGGTCGGCGGTCGAGTAGGCCTGCGGGGTCCACGCGTGGAAGGGCACGAGCGAGAGCTTGAAGCCGAGCCCCGAGAGCAGCACGGTGGCGGCGAGCACGAGCACCGTGCGCCGCTCCGGGTCGGCCCAGGTGGCGGCCACGGTGTCGGCGGCGAAGGTGACGTCACCGGTGGCCGTGAGCCACAGTGCCGCACCGAGCACGAGCAGGGCGAACGACGTCACCGAGGTGACGAGCAGGGTGAGGGCTCCGTGGGCGGCAGCCCGGGTGCCGCGCAGGGCGACCAGCGCCACGACGGGCACGGTGGCCAGCTCGAGGGTCACCAGCCAGGTACCGATGTCGCGGGAGGCCGCCACACCGGCCCCGCCGGTGGCGGCCGCGAGCAGGAGGGCCGTGGTGACGGTCGTGTCGCGCGGGCCCCTGCCGTCGTCGTGCAGCAGCGCCAGGGCGGCCGCGGTCGCGACGAGGATGCCGGCCTGCAGCGTGCCCGTTCCCGGGCCGGCCGTCCACAGGCAGGCGGCGTCGGGCGCCGGCAGGCACAGCGTGCGCATCGGTTCGCTCACCGGGCGCAGCCCGGTCGCGAGCGCCGTGCCCGCCCCGACGAGGAGCACGGCGACCCCGAGCAGCGGCTGCCAGCCCCGTCGGCCGGGCAGCACGGCGTCGCCGACGAGCACGAGGATCGCCCCGAGCGCGGGCAACAGGGCGGGCGCCAGGGCCACGGGGTCGACCGTCACCAGGTCGGCGGAGATCACGAGCCCCCCCGGGCGAGGAGGGCGGCCGCGTCCGCGGTGACGGAGAGCAGCGGCCCCGGAAGCACACCGAGGACGACGACCAGCGCCGCGAGGGCTCCGAGCACCCCGAGCTCGACGCCGGAGGTGTCGGGTGTCGCGGCAGCGGCCTCGGCGGCGGGGCGGTCACCGACCCAGACGGTGCCGGCGACCCTCAGCGCATAGCCCGCGGCGAGCGCGGCGCCGACGGCTGCGACCACGGCGCAGGCGACGAACAGTCCCCGCGGGCGGTCGGGAGCGGGCCACCACGCGGCGTAGACGGAGAAGAACTCGCCCCAGAACCCCGCGAGGCCGGGCAGGCCGAGGCTGGCGGCCAGGCCGAGCACCAGCAGGAAGCCGAGCCGGGGCGAGGTCTCGCGCAGCGCGGGCCGGGCGACCGCGAGGTCGACACTCCCCCACCGCTGTTTCAGGCCGCCGACGAGGAAGAACAGCATCGCCGAGATGACGCCGTGCGCGATGTTGGCGAACAGGGCAGCCTGCAGCCCCGTCTCGGACCCCGCCGCCAGCGCCAGGGCGACGAAGCCCATGTGCGCCACGGAGGAGTAGGCGATCAGCCGCTTGAGGTCGCGCTCGACGAGGCAGACCAGCGCCCCCCAGACGATGCCGATGACGCCGGCGACGCCGAGCACCGGCGCGAGGCGGGCGAAGCCGTCGGGCACGGTGGCGACCGGCAGCCGCACCAGGCCGTAGGTGCCCATCTTGAGCAGCACGGCAGCCAGGAGCACCGACCCGGCGGTCGGCGCCGTAGTGTGCGCCGGCGGCAGCCAGGTGTGCACGGGGAACACCGGCACCTTGACCGACAGCCCGGCGACGAGCAGCACGGCGACGAGCAGCTGGCGGTCGGCGGGAAGCGCGGCCCCCGCCCCCGTGGCCAGCGCCCGCAGGTCGGAGGTGCCGGCCGAGGTCACCAGGGTGAGGATGCCCAGCAGCATCAGCGTGGAGCCGACGGCGGTGTAGAGGATGAAGCGGTGGCCGGCGTCGGTGCGGGCCTGCTCGTCGCGCCGGTCGCCGTAGCGGCTGATGAGCAGCCACATCGGCACCAGGACGACCTCGAAGGCAACGAAGAAGAGCACGGCGTCGCGGGCGGTGAAGGTGGCCAGGGCGCCCGCCTCGACGAGGAGCAGGCAGCCGAGAAAGGTGGCAGGCGTGCCGCCCTCGGGAACGTCGACCCACGCGTGCGCGGTGACGAGCACCCCGATGACCGCCGTGAGCAGCACGAGCGGCACGGCGATGCCGTCGACCCCGAACGACCAGCGCAGGCCGAGCTCGGGCAGCCAGGACAGGTCGACGTCAGGGCGCACCACCGCGACCACGACGGCCAGCGCCAGGGTGACCGCCGCCGTCGCGGCCGCGATGACCCGGGCCCGGGCGGACTCGAGCGCGCGTCCGCCGGTGACCAGCCACAGGCCCACGACGGCGGGGACGAGCAGGAGCAGCGTCACGACCACGCGAGCACCCCCGCGACTCCCAGCACGACCACGGCCGTGAGGACCAGGCCCACCGCGGAGCTGGGTCGCTCACCACGGAAGCTGCGACCGCCGGCCCAGCCGGCGGCGCGGGTGGCGGCGGCGGTGCCGCGCACGTAGGCGTCGATGACCTCGGTGTCGAGGAAGGCGACGAGGCGGGCCAGGCGTAGCACCGGAGTCGCGACGAGGCGCACGTAGAGGGCGTCGACCCCGAGGCCACGGTCGGCGTGCGGCACCAGCCGATTCACCAGCACCTGCGCCGGGTCGCGGTCGAGGCCACCGCGCAGGGCGACGACGACACCCACGGCGATGGCGACAACCGTGATGACGACCCAGACGAGGTCGGTGGCACCCACGCTGAACGCGTCGGTGAGCAGCACCAGGCCGCCGAGCAGGCTGAGGCCGACGAGCACCGCGAGCACGCCCTGGACCGCCGTGGTGACCGGGGCGCTGGTCGGCGCCGGGCGCACCTGCGCGGTGAGCAGCAGGTAGGCCCGGGTGCAGTAGGCCGCGGTGACGGCGGCGGTCAGCAGCAGGGCGACGAGCACCACGACGCCCGGGCCCGACTCACCCGCACCCTCCCACGACACGGCGACGACGTGCTCCTTGGAGAGCCCTCCGACGACGAGCGGCACCCCGGCGAGGGACAGCAGCCCGGCGATGACCGACACCCGCAGCAGCGGCGCAGCCAGCGCGCTGCCGCGCAGGGCCTTCGCGGCCGTGCCACCGGCGGCCAGGCCGGCCCAGCCGATCGCGAGGAACAGCAGGGCCTTGAAGACGGCGTGCGACCAGAGGTGGAACAGACCGGCATCCGGGCCGGCTGCCGGGGGCGCGGCGGCGAGCGCCGACAGCATCACGCCGACCTGGCTGACGGTCGACCAGGCGAGCAGGCGCTTGAGGTCGCTCTGCGCGAAGGCCAGCACCGCGGCGAGCAGCATGGTCACCGACACCGCGACGCCGAGCACCCAGCGCGGCGTCTGGCTGACGGCGAGCAGCGGGAACAGGCCGGCGAGGACCACGGTTCCGGCCGCGACCATGGTGGCGGCGTGGATGAGCGCACTGGCCGGGGTCGGACCCTCCATCGCGTCGGCGAGCCAGTCCTGGAAGGGGATCTGCGCCGACTTGCCGAGCACGCCGATGATGACCAGCGTGATGAGCACGGCCCGTAGCGTGCCGTCCGGAGCGGAGCAGGCCGTCAGGGCCTGGCCGACGGTGAGCCCCGTGGCCGTCTGGGTGTCGATGCACTGCGTGGGCCGTGCCCACGCGCCGACGACGTCGGCGAGACCGGTCGAGCCCGCCCCGGCCGCCAGGCCGATGACGCCCAGGACGAACCCGATGTCGGCCACCCGGGTCACGAGGAAGGCCTTGTGCGCCGCGCGCCGGGCGCTGCGCCGCCGCGACCAGTGGCCGATGAGCAGGTAGGAGCACCAGCCCATGACCTCCCAGCCCACCACGGTGAGCACGAGGTCACCGGACACGACGACGATCAGCATCGCGGCGGTGAACAGCGAGACCGTGGCGGCGAAGCGCGGGTAGCGGTCGTCGGTCTCGAGGTACCACGTCGAGTACAGCTGCACCGCGAGCGCCACCAGGGCCACGACGCTCGCCAGGGCCCACCGGGTCGGGTCGGCGAGCACGACGAGGGGCACCCGCAGGTCACCGACCTCGAGCGCCGAGCCGAGCGGGACCACATCGGCCGGGACATCGACGGCCCAGCCGACGCCGGCCAGCAGGAGGGTCAGCCCCGCCGCCCCGACCGCCACACCCCGTGCGATGCGATCGTCGCGACCAGCCGCGAGGCCCGCGAGCGCGGCGAGGACCGGCACGATGACGAGCAGCCAGGGGCTCACGGTGCCTCCCCGCTCGGCTCGTCGAGGTCGATCTGCCGCCGCTGGCGGTAGGCGGTCAGGATGATCGCGAGCGCGACCACCGTCTCGGCCGCCGCGATGGTGATGACGAAGAGGGGCAGCACGCTGCCTGCCGCCCACCGGTCGGCACCGGCCGCCTGGGTGGCGACGAGCAGCACCAGCGCGCCGCTCAGCACCAGCTCGACGCCGACCATCAGCAGCACGGCGTTGCGGCGCACCGCGATGCCGAACACCCCGAGCCCGACGAGGCCGGCGGCGAGGAGGTACGGCCCGGCGAGGTGGATCACGGGGCGACCTCCTCGCGGGGGATCCGCGACACGGCCAGGGCCGCGACCACGGCCGCGAGCAGCAGCAGCGAGAGCAGCTCGAAGGGCCATACCCAGGTGCCGAAGAGCCGACCGGCCACCTGGGTCGAGGTGACGTCGGCGCGCTCGACCGGTTCCCCGGCGAGCGGCAGCAGCACCGAGCCCAGCAGCACGGCGACCGCGCCCCCGAGCAGGGCGGCACCCAGGGTTCGCCAGGGACCGGCGCGGTGCGCGAGGTCAGGGCCGATCGGGGCCCGCGTCAGCATCAGCGCGAAGAGCACGAGCACCACGACGGCACCGACGTAGACGAGCACGAGCACCAGGGCGACCAGCTCGGCCCCGAGCACGAGCAGCGACCCGGACACCCCGAGCAGCGCGACGACGAGCCACAGGGCGGCGTGCACGACGTGCCGGGTCGTCACGGCGAGGAGGCCACCGGCGACGGCCACCAGCGCGGTGGCCGCGAACGCCGTGTCGAGTGCGGTCATGGGGCGCCGTCCGCGAGGGGCGGGGCGGGGGTCGTGTCGTCCGGCACCGACTCCGGCGTACCCGTCAGGGCCTCCTTCGCCGGTGGCGGCACGGTGCCGGTGGCCTCGGCGCCGGCCTCGGGTCCGGCTTCGGGTCCGGCTTCGGGTCCGGCTTCGGGTCCGGCCCCGGCCCCGGCCCGCGCCACCCGCGGTACCCGCGGACGCACCGTGCGCGGCATCCGGGCACCGGGCCCGCCGGGTCCAGCGGCTCCCCCACCCGCCGGACCCCCGCCCGCGCCGACGAGACCGGTCCCGCGCGGCGGCTTGTTCGAGGCGGCGATCTCGGCCGGCTCGGCCGACCTCTCGTCGAGCGCCGGCGGCGGCGGCACGGTGGCCATCCACTCGCCGAGGCGGTCCTTCTCGTGCAGCAGGTCGAGCAGGTCGACTTCGGAGTACTCGAACTGCGGGCTCCAGTGCAGCGCGTCGAAGGGGCACACCTCGATGCAGATGCCGCAGTACATGCACAGGCTGAAGTCGATGGCGAAGCGGTCGAGCACGTTGCGCTGCCGGTCGCGCCCGCCCTCCGTGGTGGCCGGGATCGTCTCCTTGTGCGAGTCGATGTAGATGCACCAGTCGGGGCACTCGCGCGCGCAGAGCATGCACGAGGTGCAGTTCTCCTCGAGCAGCGCGATGACGCCGCGGCTGCGCGGCGGCAGGTCGGGCGCGACGTCGGGGTACTCCTGGGTGTGGGTGGGCCGCAGCGCCGTACGCGCCGTGGTCACCAAACCCTTGAGGATGCCGGGCAGCCCGCTTCCCGACCCGTGTCCCGGCCCGCTCACCATCCCAGCACCACCCCGGCGCCGGTCAGCACCAGCTGGGCCAGCGCCAGCGGCACCAGCCACAGCCACGCGAGTCGCTGCAGCTGGTCCTCGCGCAGCCGGGGCCACGCCACCCGCACCCAGATGACGAGGACCGCCACGGCGAAGCCCTTGAGCAGGGTCCACAGCCAGCCCAGGGTGTCCTCGAACGGGCCGTGCCACCCGCCGAGCCACAGCGAGGCGAAGAGCAGCGACATCACGACGATGCCCGCGTACTCGGCGAGCAGGAAGAACGCGAAGCGCAGGCCGGTGTATTCGGTCCAAGCCCCCATGACGAGCTCGGCGTCGGCGACGGGCATGTCGAAGGGCGGCCGCTGCAGCTCGGCCACCGCGGCGACGAGGAAGACGACCGCGCCCGGCAGCTGCCACAGCATCCACCAGGGCGACCAGCGGTCGGTGAGCGTCACCAGCGACAGCGAGCCTCCGGCCAGTGCCATCGAGGCGACCGCGAGCACGATCGGCAGCTCGTACGACACCAGCTGGGCGGCGGCGCGCAGGCCGCCGAGCAGGGCGTACTTGTTGGCGCTGGCCCAGCCCGCCATCAGGGTGCCGAGGGCCCCCACCGAGGTCGCGGCGAGCACGAGCACCACCGAGGCGGGAACGTCGATGGCCGCCACCTCGGGCGCCACGGGGATGGTGGCGAGCGCGACCAGGTACGGGATGAGCGCCACGGCCGGGGCGAGCCGGAAGACCCACCGGTCGGCGGCGCGCGGGGTGATGTCCTCCTTCTGCACGAACTTGATGCCGTCGGCGACGAGCTGCGCCCACCCGTGGTAGCCGCCGGCGTACATCGGGCCGAGCCGACCCTGCATGTGGGCCATCAGCTTGTGCTCGGTCTGCCCGACGAGCAGCGGCAGCACGAGGAAGGCCGCCAGCACCGAGACCGCGCGCACGGTCACCTCGAGCAGGCTCACCGCGGCCCCCACTCCGGTGGCGGCACGCCCGGGGCCTGCACCCGGCGCCGGCTCGGCGGCTTCGCGGACTCGTGCCCCTCACCGGGTTCCTTGCCGCCGGGCCACGGCTTCGAGGCCCGCGCGGCGAGCTGGAAGGACTTGCGCAGCGGGGTGCCCTCGAACCCTTCGGGCAGCAGCAGCGGGCGGATCGGCAGCCCGCTGCCGTCGTCGAAGCCGGCGAAGTCGATGCCGAACATCTCGAAGGTCTCGCGCTCGTGCCAGGCGGCGCCGGCGAACACCCCGGTGACGGAGTCGACCCGCTGCCCGTCGGCCACCCGGGTCACGAGCAGGATGCCGCGCAGCGCGCCGGGCGTGCCCACGTCGAGCAGGTGCGCGGTGACGTCGAACCCCGGTGCCGCCTCGTCGTAGGTGCGGTCGACGGCGCTCAACCAGTCGAAGAAGTCGAAGCCCTCGGCGCGTGCGGCCTCGAGGGAGGCACGCCATGCCCCGACCTCGACCACACGCGTCTCGTCAGCCACTCGGGCAGCCTATCCACGAGGTGGTGCGGCCCGGGGTCAGGCGCGCTCCCCGTCGGCGGCGGGCAGGGCGACCTGGGCGACGACCACGGCGACCCCGGCGATGCCCACGAAGCCACCCCACCACGGGTGGCCGGTGGTGACCAGGCCGTAGGCCGTGCCGAGGCACAGCGCGGCTGACACCAGCAACCGCGGGCCGGTGTCGAGCCGGCGCTTCGCCCGCGGGGCGAGCAGCAGCCCCCACAGCACGATCACGCCGCCGGTCGCGGCCAGCCCCGCCACCCACCCGCGAAGACCCCCGTCGACGAGCTCGTGGGCGATCGCGCCGACCCCGCCGAACAGCGCCAGCTCGACCACGAACGCGACGACGGCCAGCACGAGCAGACCCGGCGTGGACATCAGCGCCGGCCCGTGGCCCGGGGTGGGGCGCTGGGGCGCCTCGTCGCTCACGGCCTGGTCACGAGGCCGCGGGTCACCTCGGCTGCCGCGGCCGTGCGGTGGCCGGCGAACCGCTGCGCGGGGGCGGCGACCCGACCGGGCTGGCGGGCGGCGATGGCGGCACCGCTGAGCCGCTCGTCGGCGATCTTCTCCTGCAGCCGGATGATGCCCTGCAGCAGCGCCTCCGGCCGTGGCGGGCACCCGGGCACGTAGACGTCGACGGGGATGAGCTGGTCGACGCCCTTGGTGACGGAGTACGAGTCCCAGTACGGCCCACCGGAGTTGGAGCACGCACCGAACGAGATGACGTACTTCGGCTCGGGCATCTGGTCGTAGAGGCGGCGGATGGCGGGGGCCATCTTGTCCGTGACGGTGCCCGAGACGCTCATGCGGTCGGCCTGGCGGGGGCCGGGAGCGAACGGGATGACGCCGAGTCGCATGAAGTCGTGGCGGCCCATCGAGGTGGCGATGAACTCGATGGCGCAGCAGGCGAGCCCGAAGTTGAACACCCACAGCGAGTAGCGGCGGCCCCAGTTGAGCACCACCCGGATCGGCTTCGGGGCGTGCTCGGCGACCGGCCCCACCCGGGGCATCGGCAGGTCGACGGTCACGAGTGGCACCCTAGTCCCATGGGCCGGGTGCGGACGGTGCGCAGGAGCCCGTCCTGGCGGATCGGCCTGGCTGCGACGCAGGCCCTGGTCGGCGAGGACACGCTGCTCCCGCAGGAGCGTGCCCCCGTCGAGGGCGCCACCGCGCCCCGGCTGGCGGAGTTCGCCACGGGGCGGCACTGCGCACGGCTCGCCCTGGCGTCGCTCGACCCGCTGCTCGCCGGGATGGCGGTCCTGCGCGACCCGCGCGGCGCGCCCACCTGGCCGCCCGGCATCGTCGGCAGCATCACCCACTGCACTGGGTGGACCGGAGCGGTCGTGGCCCGCTCCCGCGGGTCTCGGCTCGGGGGTGGCGTGGCCGCGATCGGGCTGGATGCCGAGCCGATCGCCCCGCTGCCGGCCGGGGTGCTCGACGTGGTCGCGTCGGGGCACGAGCGGGACGCGCTGCGCCGGCTGGAAGCGGAGCGGCCCGGCATCCCCTGGGACACCCTGCTGTTCAGCGCGAAGGAGGCCACCTACAAGGCCTGGTACCCGCTGGCGGGGATCGTGCTCACCCAGGCGTCGGTCGAGGTCGACCTCTCACCCGACGGGTCGTTCTCGGCCGTGGCCTCGGCCGACGACGCTGCGGGTCGCCCGGTCGTGCACCGGGTCCGGGGTCGGTGGACCCTCGGGCCGCGGGTGGTCGTGGCGCTGGGTGTCGTGGGCTGACCTCGAACGTGGGGGTAGTCCGTCGGGGGGGCGCCGGGGTTCACCCCCGGTCGCGGGCCGGTGGGCGACCGCCGCGGGGGCCCGGCGCGGGCGGGCCCCC
>JBBQWX010000087.1:0-18689 GCA_038210185.1 Actinomycetales bacterium | reverse complement strand
CTGCACCCGGTGCGTCCGTGGGATCGGGTACGGCGTCAGTGCTCGTGGTGTCGTTCATGTCCTGGTTCACTCCTCAGCCGGCCTGCGTCGCGCGGGTCGATGCCTTCGTGATGACAATGGGCTGGTTGGGGGCGCTGTCGCCGTTACCAGTCTTCTCTCCTGCGGCCGCGACGTTGGATACGACGTCGAGACCTGACACCACCTTGCCCCAGATCGAGTAGTTCGGGCCGAGAGTTGTGTCCTTGTAGACGATGAAGAACTGGCTGCCACCCGTACCCGCTCCGGCGTTGGCCATGGCCACGGTGCCTGCGGGGTAGTTGTTGGCGCCGTCCTTGGGCAGGTTCTCGTCGGGGATGGAGTAGCCGGGGCCGCCCTGTCCGTTGTTGGTCGGGCTGCCGCACTGCAGCACGAAGATGCCCTTCGTGGTGAGCCGGAAGCAGTCGGAGTCGGTGTAGAAGTTCTGCGCGGCCAGGAACGCCATCGACTGGGTGGTCTTCGGGGCCGCGGCGGTGTCCATCTGGATGACGATCTCGCCGCAGTTGGTGGCCAGCGACAGGAAGGTGGGCTTGTCCGTGGGGAGCGCAGACCCCGCAGGCGCGGCCCAGGTCACCGTCTTGGTCGTCGGCGTCGGCGCTGCCGTGCAGCCCTTGACCAGGGATGTCGACGACGATGTGCTCGGCGAGGCACTGGCGCTCGCCGGCGTCGAGGTAGACGGCGAGGCGGTGGCCGTGGGAGAGGCGGAGGCCGCCGGGGCGGAGTCGCCGCGCGAGGACAGCACGATGGCACCGACGGCCGCGAGGACGACGACCAGGCCCGCGACGACCGCGATCACCCGGTTGCGCTGCTTGCGCTGCGCCTCGCGCTCGACGCGCCGCTGCTGCTGGCGCTCGTACTTCTGGCGCGCCAGCTCGCGCTCACGCTTGTTGCTGCTCGACACGCTCCGAGGCTCCCGTCTCGTCCGCGGTGACAGTGTGCTCACACGACACCGGACGCCCGACCCTGTCACTCGACAGCGGTCGCGCGACACTCCGCACCCGCGCAGAGTCTAGGGACGACTACCCGAGCGACCACCAGGGGGTCGGCGGGTAGGCTCTGCGTGTCGGTGGTGATCGCCCCGGCGACCCCGTGTCCCGCTGCCTGGAGGCCTCCGCCCGTGCTCGTCGTCGGCTTCCCCGCGGGCCCGTGGGGCACCAACTGCTACGTCGTGGCGACCTCGTCCGGTGAGCAGTGCGTGATCGTGGACCCGGGCAAGGACTCCCTCGACGGGATCGACGAGGCCGTGCGCGAGCACGGACTGTCTCCGGTGGCTGTTCTGCTCACGCACGGGCACATCGACCACGTCTGGTCCGTCGTCCCGGTCTGCGGCGCACGCGGCATCCCGGCCTACCTGCACCCGGACGACCGGGGGATGCTCTCCGACCCGATGTCGGGCATCAGCGACCAGACCCGTCAGGCTCTGGCCTCGATGACCGGCGACCGGCTGCCGGCGAGCGAGCCTGACGACCTCCGCCCGCTCACCGACGGCCTCGAGCTCGAGCTGGCCGGGCTCAGCCTCGTCGTCGACCACGCGCCTGGCCACACCCGCGGGTCGGTGATGTTCCGACGCGCTGGCGAGCTCGGCGTACCCCCGCTGCTCCTGTCGGGCGACGTCCTGTTCGAGGGGTCGATCGGACGTACCGACCTTCCCGGCGGTGACCACGCCGCGATGCTCCGCAGTCTCTCGACCAAGGTGCTGCCCCTCGACGACGAGACGGTCGTGCTGCCCGGACACGGAGACACCACGACTGTCGGTCGCGAACGCCTCGCCAACCCCTACCTCACCGCGCTCACCGCCGCCGACTCGCCGACCGCTCCGTCACGGGGGCTGTGATGAGCCGACCGGCAGCACTGTCCGGGTTCCCCGAGTGGCTTCCCGCCGAGCGACTGGTCGAGCTCGAGATCCTCGACACCGTACGTCGGGTGTTCGAGCTGCACGCGTTCTCCTCGTTGGAGACGCGCGCCGTCGAGCCGCTCGACCAGATGCTGCGCAAGGGCGAGATCGACAAGGAGGTCTACGTCCTTCGTCGCCTCCACGCCGAGAGCGACGAGGGCGACGCCGGTCTCGCGCTGCACTTCGACCTCACGGTTCCGTTCGCCCGCTACGTGCTGCAGAACGCCGGCCACCTCGAGTTCCCGTTCCGTCGCTACCAGATCCAGAAGGCGTGGCGCGGTGAGCGCCCCCAGGAGGGTCGCTACCGGGAGTTCACCCAGGCAGACATCGACATCGTCGGTCGCGACACGCTCGCCTTCCACCACGAGGTCGAAGTGGCGCTGGTGATGGCACAGGTGTTCCGAGAGCTGCCTTGCCCGCCGGCCGTCATCCTCGTCAACAACCGGAAGCTGGCCGAAGGGTTCTTCCTGGGCGCGGGCGCGACCGATGCTGCGGCGGCGATGCGCGCCATCGACAAGCTCGACAAGATCGGGCCGCAGAAGGTCGCGGCCCTGCTCGAGTCCGAAGCCGGACTCTCGCCCGACGGCGCCCAGAAGTGCTTGGCGATGGCTGCTGTCCGCAGCGAGGACACCTCCTTCGTGGCTCAGGTGCGTGCGCTCGGTGTCGAGCACCCGCTGCTCGACGAAGGACTCGAGGCACTCGCAGCGGTCGTCGGCGCAGCGCACGAGCGCATGCCAGGCGCGCTCGTCGCCGACCTGAAGATCGCTCGCGGGCTCGACTACTACACGGGCACGGTCTACGAGACCCAGCTCGTCGGCTCCGAGTCGTGGGGGTCGGTGTGCTCCGGCGGCCGCTACGACTCGCTCGCCACCGACGGGCGTACGACCTACCCCGGGGTCGGCATCTCGATCGGGCTGACCCGGCTGGTGCACCTGCTGGTCAGCAAGCGCGGGCTCACCGCAAGCCGCTCCACCCCGGCGGCCGTGCTGGTCGCGGTGGTCGACGAGGAGGGCCGCGAGGCCTCCCGGCGGCTGGCCGCGGCGCTGCGGGCGCGCGGCATCCCGTGCGAGGTGGCGCCCAGCGCCGCGAGGTTCGGCAAGCAGATCCGCTACGCCGACCGGCGCGGCATCCCGTACGTCTGGTTCCCCGGCGCCGGTGAGGGCGTCGACCAGGTCAAGGACATCCGCTCGGGCGAGCAGGTCGACGCCGACGCGGCGACCTGGCAGTGCCCCGAGGCCGACCTGAAGCCCGCCGTCGTCACGCCGTAGCGCTCCCTTCCGCTGTTCCTCACCGCTGCGCGGTGGGATGCCGTGTGCGGCCGTTGACCATCCGCACCTCGCGCGCTGCACGCACTCGGCGCGCCCACGCAAAGCGTGGGACCCGCCGCCAGACCCGTCCATCGGCTCGCCCACGGCATCCCACCGCTGCGCTCCTGCCGCTTTGGTCGCCCTCTGGCCGTCACCGCCCGCTCCGACGCCGGGTGAGCGCTCCTACGGACGGACTAACCGCGGGGTGAGCGTGTCTCCGCGCGCTCGGGTGGTCCGTGGGGAGGGTCGTTTGTCCGTCCGTGGGCGCACTTTTGGGTCGGCATTCGGGGTGGACTGCGCCTCCTGACAGGCAAACGGCTTGGTGGCGCTCAGTCCTCGTGCTCAGCGTTTTCCCAGGGAGGGCGTTTGCCTGTTGGTGGGTGCACCTCAGGCGGGGGAGGCGGGCGGGCGCAGGCCGCTGTCCTTGAGCTCGAGCAGGGCCAGGGCGTGGATGACGTCGAGGTCGCCACGCCGCCAGGCGCCGGCGGGGTCGTCGGAGACCTTGGCCAGTCGCGGCATCGGCTGGTTGGCCATGGCGCGCAGCGCGAACAGGTCGAGGTCGGGCTCGGCGTCGATGAACCGCTGGGCGGCCGTGGCCCGGCGCGCGAAGCGCCAGCGCAGCACCAGCCAGGTCGCCCCGACGATGAGGATCGGCACCATGGCGGTGGTGAGTGCCAGCAGCAGCGACACCCGTTCTACGGCGGACACCAGGTCGGTGCCGGCCTTCTCGATCTCGGTGCCCACCCCGGCGGCTGACCGGAACGGGGTGGCCACCCGGTCGTCGAGCAGCGGCAGGTTGTCGACGCCGTCCCCGGCGCTCGACATGGTGTCGCGAAAGCTGCTCCCGGCCCCGGCCAGGCTGCGGCCTGGTGCTGCCAGCGCCATCGTCGCGTCATACACGCGCTGGGCGATCCGCACCCAGAGCACCACCCACAGCACGATGCCGACGTCGGTGGCCACCTGCACCGCGCGGCGGCCGGGGATGTCGGAGTACAGCTTCATGTGGGCTCCTGTGGGTCGTCGGGCCGGGGAGCGGCCCGGGTCTAGACTCGCATCGCGCTCCACTGGGGCGCAGCAGCCTGCGGCAACGGTGCCGTGGTGTCCGACGAGTCAGATTGGGCCTGATAACCGTGAAGGTCGGTATCCCCAGCGAGGTCAAGAACAACGAGTTCCGCGTCGGCATCACGCCGGTGGGAGTGCACGAGCTCGTCCGCCGTGGTCACGAGGTGTTCGTGCAGAAGGGCGCCGGGCTCGGCTCCACGATCCCCGACGACCAGTACGTCTCGCAGGGTGCGACGATCCTCGACGACGCTGACGACGTGTGGGGCGAGTCGGACATGGTGATGAAGGTCAAGGAGCCCGTGGCGGAGGAGTACCACCGCCTGCGCGAGGGCCTGACCCTGTTCACCTACCTGCACCTGGCCGCCGACGAGCCGCTCACCAAGGAGCTCGTCACCACCAAGACCACCTCGATCGCCTACGAGACCGTGCAGCTGCCCTCGGGCCTGCTGCCGCTGCTCTACCCGATGTCCGAGGTGGCCGGCTGCCTGGCGCCGCAGGTCGGCGCGCACTCGATGATGAAGGCGCAGGGCGGCCGCGGCGTGCTCATGGGCGGCATCGGCGGTGTCGCCAACTCCAAGGTGGTCGTCATCGGCGCCGGCGTCGCGGGCCAGAACGCCGCGAACATCGCGCTCGGCATGGGCGCCGACGTCACGCTGCTCGACACCGACCTCGACAAGCTGCGGATGAGCTTCTGGCGCTACGACAACCGGGTCGCCCAGATCGCCTCCTCCGCGATGTCGATCCGCGAGCAGGTCACCGGTGCCGACCTCGTCATCGGCACCGTACTGATCCCGGGCGCCAAGGCTCCCAAGCTGGTCACCGACGAGATGGTCGCCGCGATGAAGCCCGGGTCGGTGCTCGTCGACGTCGCCATCGACCAGGGCGGCTGCTTCGAGCACTCGCGCCCCACCACGCACGCCGACCCGACCTTCGAGGTGCACAACTCGATCTACTACTGCGTCGCGAACATGCCCGGCGCGGTGCCGCACACCTCCACCTGGGCGCTCACCAACGCCACGATGTCCTACGCGATCAAGCTGGCCGACTCCGGCTGGAAGGACGCCTCGAAGGCCGACCCCGCCCTGGCCCTGGGCCTGAACACGCACGGCGGGCACATCACCTACGCCGCCGTCGCCGAGGCGTTCGGCATGCAGAGCATCCCCCTCGACGAGGCGCTGTCCTGACCCCAGCCCCGACCGAGCCGACGGCCCGACCCACCCCGGTGGAGCGGGCCGTCGACGCGTGGCTGACCCACCTCGACGTCGAGCGCGGCGCCTCGAGGCACACCCTGTCGGCCTACCGCCACGACCTGCGGCGGTGGACGGCCCACCTGCGCTCGGTGGGCGTCGAGCGCCCCGAGGACGTCCGCGAGCGGCACGTCACCGACTTCCTCGCCGGGCTGCGCGAGGGGGATGCCGACCACCCACCACTCGCGGCGACCTCGGCCGCGCGCACGCTCGTCGCCGTGCGGGGCCTGCACCGCTTCCTCGCCCTCGAGGGCGTGCTGGATGCCGACCCCGCCCGCAGGGTGAGCCCTCCGAGCACTCCCGCGCGGCTACCCAAGGCGATCCCGGTCGAAGACGTCGAGCGCCTCCTGGCGGCCGCGTCGGTCGGTGACACACCGGCATCCCTGCGCGACCGCGCGTTGCTCGAGGTGCTCTACGGCACCGGCGCGCGCATCTCCGAGGCGGTCGGCCTCGACGTCGACGACCTCGAGCGCGACGACGGCGTCGTGCGGTTGCGGGGCAAGGGCGGCAAGGAGCGGATCGTGCCGCTGGGGTCGTACGCCGCCGAGGCGCTGGCCGCCTGGCTGGTGCGGGGGCGACCGACCTTCGCCGCCCGCGGGGTGGGCACGCCGGCGCTGTTCCTCACCGCCCGCGGTGGGCGGCTGTCGCGACAGAGCGCCTGGTCGGTGCTGCGGGCCTGCGCCGAGCGGGCCCACGTCGGCGGGCACCTGTCGCCGCACACCCTGCGGCACTCGTTCGCCACCCACCTGCTCGAGGGCGGCGCCGACGTGCGCGTGGTGCAGGAGCTGCTCGGGCACGCGTCGGTCACGACCACCCAGATCTACACCCTCGTCACGGTGCAGCGGCTGCGAGAGGTGTACGCGCAGAGCCACCCCCGCGCGCGCTGATAGGGTCGGTGCCGATCAGCGTGAGGCTGACCGTCAGCATGAAAGTCACCGGGGAGAGACAGTTGGATTCCGACGCGGCGTTCCAGATCCGCACCGCCGGACAGGTGGGCCCGACCGGTCGCCCGCTGCCGGACTTCCCCCCGCCACAGCCCCTCACCGCGCACGGGCCGGCGCGCATCATCGCGATGTGCAACCAGAAGGGCGGGGTCGGCAAGACCACCACCACGATCAACCTGGGCGCCGCGCTGGCCGAGGTCGGGCGCCGCGTGCTGCTCGTCGACTTCGACCCCCAGGGCGCCCTGTCGGTGGGTCTCGGCGTGCCCGTCAACGAGCTCGACGTCACCGTCTACGACCTGCTCATCGGGCGCGGGCACGACATCCACGACGTCATCCAGCACACCAAGTGGGAGGGCCTGGACGTCCTCCCGGCCAACATCGACCTGTCGGCCGCCGAGATGACGCTGGTCAACGAGGTGGCCCGGGAGCAGATCCTGGCCCGCGTGCTGCGGCCGGTCGTCGACGACTACGACGTCGTGCTCATCGACTGCCAGCCCTCGCTCGGCCTGCTCACCGTCAACGCCCTCACCGCGGCGCACGGCGTGATCATCCCGCTCGAGTGCGAGTTCTTCGCGATGCGCGGTGTGGCCCTGCTCGTCGAGACGGTCGAGAAGATCACCGACCGGCTCAACCCGCGCCTGCAGGTCGACGGCATCCTCGCGACGATGTACGACGGGCGCACCCTGCACTCGCGCGAGGTCGTGGCCAGCGTCGTCGAGCACTTCGGCGACCAGGTCTTCCACACGGTCATCTCGCGCACGGTGAAGTTCCCCGACGCCAGCCTGGCCGCCGAGCCGATCACCACCTACGACGCCACCCACAAGGGTGCCGACGCCTACCGCCAGCTCGCCCGCGAGCTCATCGCTCGCGGTGGGGCGGCCTGATCCGGTGACGACGGCCCCCGACGAGGCCGGGGGCGGGGTGCCGCCGGTCGCCGACCACGCGGACATCGTCCCCGGGGGCGTGCTGACCCGCCGCGCGCCCGCCACAGCGTTCGAGGTCACCCTCGAGAACTTCACCGGGCCGTTCGACCTCCTGCTGGGGCTGATCAGCAAGCACAAGCTCGACATCACCGAGATCTCGCTGGCCACGGTCACCGACGACTTCATCGGCCACATCAAGGTCGAGCAGGCCAAGCCCGGCGGCTGGGACCTGAGCCAGGCCACCGACTTCCTGCTCGTCGCCGCCACCCTGCTCGACCTCAAGGCCGCCCGGCTGCTGCCGCAGTCCGGCCCCGAGGACGAAGACGACCTGGCGCTGATCGAGGCCCGAGACATCCTGTTCGCAAGGCTGCTGCAGTACCGCGCCTTCAAGGACATCGCCCACACCTTCGCGCAGCGGATGGCGACGGCCGGGCGGATGCAGCCGCGCACGGCATCCCTGGAACCACACCTGGCAGCGCTGCTGCCCGAGCTGCTGATGACGGTGACGCCCGAGCAGCTGGCCCTCATCGCCGCCCGGGCGATGGTGCCGAAGCATGCCCCGACGGTGGGGCTGGCCCACCTGCACGCACCGGCCGTGAGCGTTCGTGAGCAGGCCGTCATCATCGGTGACCGGCTCCGCCGCGAGCGGGTCGCCTCGTTCCGCAGCCTCGTGGCGGATGCCGACTCCACCCTCGTCGTGGTCGCGCGCTTCCTCGCGCTGCTCGAGCTGTTCCGCGACTCGGCCATCGGCTTCGAGCAGGCCGAGGCGCTGGGCGAGCTCACCGTGCGCTGGACCGGGCCCGAGGACGGCGACATCGAGGTCGACGACGAGTTCGACGCGCCGCCGCCGTCCGAGACGGCAGCGCCACCGCCGGCACCCGCCCCAGCGCCCGCACCCCAGGAGAGCCCCGATGAGTGACCAGCCCGAGCCCGAGCCCGCCGAGGCGGTGGAGGAGCAGCTCGCGTTCGACGTGGCCGACTTCCCGGGCGGCATCTCCAGCGCGATCGAGGCGGTGCTCATGGTCGTCGACGAGCCGGTGACGACGATGGCCCTGGCGTCGGTGCTCGAGCAGCCGGTGGCCGACGTGGAGGCGGCCCTGGCCGAGCTCGAGGCCGGGTATGCCGAGCAGCAGCGCGGCTTCACGCTGCGCCAGGTCGGCGGCGGCTGGCGGATGTACAGCCGCCACGAGTACGCCCCGGTCGTCGAGAAGTTCGTGCTCGACGGCCAGCAGGCCCGGCTCACCCAGGCCTCGCTCGAGACGCTGGCCGTCATCGCCTACCGCCAGCCGGTGTCGCGCTCCAGGGTCGCGGCGGTGCGCGGGGTGAACGTCGACGGCGTCATCCGCACCCTGCTCACCCGAGGCCTGATCGAGGAGATGGGCCACGACGAGGAGTCGACCGCCATCCTGTACGGGACGACCTCCTACTTCCTGGAGCGGCTGGGGCTGCAGAGACTCGACGACCTGCCCGCCCTGGCCCCTTACCTGCCCGAGGTCGACGTGCTCGATGAGATCGCTGAAGGAGGCCGCGGATGACGCCGGCCAAGAAGTCTGGACCCCCGCCCGGGAAGAAGCGCGGCAAGCCGCAGCGCGGCTCCTCCGGCAACACCAAGCCGAGCCAGCCCACCGCGGCGCCGCAGTGGCCCCGTCGCCCGGCGGTCGACGTGCACGACCCCGACGGCGTGCGCCTGCAGAAGCTGCTGGCGGCGGCCGGCGTCGGCTCGCGACGGGTCTGCGAGGACCTGATCAGCCAGGGGCGGGTGTCGGTCGACGGCCAGGTCGTCACCGAGCTCGGGGTGCGCATCCGGGCCACCCAGACCGTGCACGTCGATGGCGTGCGCGTGCAGCTCGACGAGTCGCGGGTCTACCTCGCCTTCAACAAGCCGATCGGTGTCGTCACCTCGATGAGCGACGAGCTGGGCCGGGTCGACATCGGCGACTTCGTCGGCAACCGCAAGGAGCGGCTGTTCCACGTGGGCCGGCTCGACGCCGACACGGAGGGCCTGCTGATCCTCACGAACGACGGCGAACTCGCGCACCGCCTCCAGCACCCCCGCTACGGCGTGCTCAAGACCTACCTGGCACAGATCCACGGCCCGGTGCCGCGCGACCTGGGCCGCCGGCTGCGCGAGGGCATCGAGCTCGACGACGGTCCGGTGCAGGTCGACTCGTTCCGCGTCGTCGACTCGGCGCCGGGCAGGGCGCTGGTCGAGGTGGTGTTGCACGAGGGGCGCAAGCACATCGTGCGGCGGATGCTGGCCGAGGTCGGCCACCCGGTGATCACGCTGGTGCGCACCCAGGTGGGGCCGATCCACCTCGGCGACACCAAGCCGGGCAAGTGGCGCAACCTCAGCAGCGCGGAGGTCGGGTCCCTCTACGCCGCGGCGGAGCTGTGAGCCGGGTCCACGTCGTCGGCACCGGGCTGGTCGGCACCAGCCTGGGGCTGGCCCTCACCCGTCTCGGTGACGACGTCACTCTCGAGGACATCAGCCCGACCCATGCGGCGCTGGCCCGCGACCTCGGTGCCGGCCGGCTGCCCGACGGCCCGGTCGACCCCGACCTCGTCGTCGTGGCCACCCCGCCGGATGTCACCGCGGCCTGCGTGTCCGACGCGCTGCGCCGTTGGCCGGAGTCCGCCGTCACCGACGTCGCCTCGGTCAAGGGCACCGTGCTCGACGCCCTGCGCGCCGGCGGCGCCGACCTCACCCGCTACTGCGGGTCGCACCCGATGGCCGGCCGCGAGCGCTCGGGGGCCGTGTCGGGGCGCCACGACCTGTTCGACGGGCGGGCGTGGGTGCTCACCCCCACCGACGAGACCGACCCCGGCGTCGTCGCACTGGTGACGGCCGTGGCCCGCTCGGCGGGCGCCGCGGTGAGCACCCTGGACCCCGAGCACCACGATGCGGCGGTGGCCGCCGTCTCGCACGTGCCGCAGCTCGCCGCGAGCCTGGTGGCCGCCCGGCTCGAGGGGCTCGACGAGGCCGCCGTGGCCCTGGCCGGTCAGGGGCTGCGCGACGTCACCCGCATCGCAGCCAGCGACCCCGACCTGTGGACCCAGATCCTGGCCGGCAACGCCCCGGCGGTGCGTGAGGTGCTCGCTGCGCTGGTGGCCGACCTCGACCGCGTCGTGGGCGCCCTCGACGACCTCAGCGCGTCCACCGACGCCCCGGGGGCGCGAGGCACGTTGGCGCGCGCCATCGCCGCGGGCAACGCCGGCCAGGCTCGCATCCCGGGCAAGCACGGTGCGGCCCCCACGGCCTACACCACGGTGCGGGTGCTCATCCCCGACGAGCCGGGCCAGCTCGGCCGGCTGTTCGCCGACATCGGCACGATCGGCACCAACATCGAGGAGTTCCACCTCGACCACGGCCTGGGCCAGCCGTTCGGCCTCGCCGAGGTCGACGTCGTGCCGGCCGCCGCGGCCGGGCTGGCCTCGGCCCTGGCCGACCGGGGCTGGCGCCTGCACGGGTGAGGCCACCACTAGGCTGACGCCCCATGACCGCCTCCCTGACCATCGCGATCGACGGCCCCTCCGGCTCGGGCAAGAGCAGTGTCTCCAGAGCCGTGGCCGGCCGGCTCGGGGTCGGCTACCTCGACACCGGCGCCATGTACCGCGCGCTCACCTGGTGGTGCCTCGAGCGCGGTCTCGACCTCACCGACGCGGATGCCGTGGCCGCCGCCGCTCGCGAGCTCCCGCTCGAGATCGGTACCGACCCGGGCGCCCCCAGCGTGTCGGTGGCGGGCACCGACGTCAGCGCGGCGATCCGCACCACCGAGGTCAGCACCGCGGTCTCGGCGGTCGCCACCAACCTCCAGGTGCGCGCGGTGCTCCAGCAGGTGCAGCGTGACCTGATGGCCCGCATCGCCGAGCAGACCGGGGGAGTGGTGGCCGAGGGCCGCGACATCACCACCGTCGTCGCCCCCGACGCGCGGGTGCGGGTGCTGCTCACGGCATCCGAGGAGGCGCGGCTGCGGCGCCGCTCGGCCGAGCTGCACGGCACCGTCGACGCCGCGACCGTCGAGGCCACCCGCGACCAGGTGGTGCGCCGCGACCGCGACGACTCGACCGTGTCGGCGTTCACCGAGGCCGCCGAGGGGGTGGTGCTGCTCGACACCTCCGAGCTCGACTTCGACGAGAGCGTCGAGGCGGTGCTCGACGTGGTCGCCGCCGAGACGGTGGAGTGAGCACAGGCCCTGGGCGCCAGCGCCTGGCCAAGCACCTGGGCCACGCGATCATCGTGCTGCTGTACGCCGCCCGGGTGGCCGGCCGCTCGAACGTGCCGCGGACCGGCCCGGTCGTCCTCGCCGCCAACCACATCGGCTTCCTCGACGGCGCGCTGGTGCTGGCGATGGCGCCGCGGCCGAGCCGGTTCCTCGTGCTCGCGAAGACGTTCGAGGGGTTCGTCGGGTGGGTGCTGCACTGGAGCGGGCAGATCCCCATCGACCAGGGCCGTGGTGACCGCCGGGCGCTCGGGGAGGCCCTCGCGGTGCTGGCGGAGGGCGGCGTCATCGGCATCTTCCCCGAGGGCGGTCGGGGGAGGGGCGACGTCGCCTCGGCCGGCAAAGGGGTGGCCTGGCTCGCTCTGCAGGCGGGTGCCGTCGTGGTGCCGACCGCGTGCCTCGGCACCCGGCGCACCGGCGACCTCGCGGCGTCGTGGCCGCGGTGGCGCTCTCGCATGGTCGTCGACTTCGGGCCGCCGGTGGTGCTCGACCTGCCCGGGGGACTGCCCGGCCGGGCCCGGCTCGACCTGGCCACCGAGCAGATCCGCACCGCGCTGGTGGCCCACGTGCGCGCGGCGGAGGTGCGTCACGGCATCCCGCTGCCGACCGACGTGCCCCCCGACCTGCTGGACTGAAGCACCCTCGCGGTGGGGGAGAATAGGGGGATGAGCATCGAGGACCCCACCACCCAGACCGAGGACCCCGTGGCCGTCGAGCGCGCGCTGCGGGCCGGGCTGGAGGACTTCGACCTCAGTGACGAGGACCGCGCCCTGCTCGAGCGCGGCGACGACGCACTCGACGCCGAGGGCGAGCGTGGCCCGCTGCCGGTCGTGGCCGTCATCGGCCGCCCGAACGTCGGCAAGTCGACCCTGGTCAACCGGATCATCGGCCGCCGCGAGGCCGTCGTCGAGGACGTCCCCGGGGTCACCCGCGACAGGGTGGCCTATGACGCCGAGTGGGTCGGGCACCCGTTCACCCTCGTCGACACCGGCGGCTGGGCCATCGACGCCACCGGCATCCACCTGCGGGTGGCCGAGCAGGCCGAGATCGCCGTCGACCTCGCCGACGTCGTGCTCTTCGTGGTCGACGCCACGGTCGGCGCCACCGACGACGACGAGAACTGCGTCAGGCTGCTCCGGCGGGCCGGGAAGCCGGTGGTGCTCATCGCCAACAAGGTCGACGACCAGCGCACCGAGGCCGACGCCGCGGCGCTGTGGAGCCTGGGGCTGGGCCAGCCGTGGCCGGTCTCCGCCCTGCACGGACGGGGGAGCGGTGACGCGCTCGACGCGCTGCTCGAGGTGATGCCCGAGGTGTCCGCGATGGGCGGCGCCTACGAGCGCGGCGGGCCGCGCCGCGTGGCCCTGCTCGGCCGGCCCAACGTCGGCAAGTCGTCGATGCTCAACAAGCTGGTCGGCCACGAGCGCGTCGTCGTCGACAACGTCGCCGGCACCACCCGCGACCCCGTCGACGAGCTGGTCGAGCTCGGTGGCAAGACGTGGCGCTTCGTCGACACGGCCGGCATCCGGCGCCGCGTGCACCAGACCCGCGGCTCCGACTTCTACGCCTCGCTGCGCACCCAGACCGCGCTCGAGAAGGCCGAGGTGGCGGTCGTGCTCGTCGACGCCTCGGAGACCATCACCGAGCAGGACGTGCGCGTCATCCAGCAGGTCATCGACGCCGGCCGCGCCCTGGTCATCGCCTACAACAAGTGGGACCTCACCGACGAGGAGCGCCGCCACTTCCTCCAGCGCGAGATCGAGCGCGACCTCGTGCAGATCCCGTGGGCGCCGCGGGCCAACGTCTCGGCCCGCACCGGCCGGCACATGGACAAGCTCGTGCCGGCGCTCGAGACGGCACTCGACTCGTGGGAGACCCGCATCTCCACCGGCCGGCTCAACGCCTTCCTCGGCGAGATCGTCGCGTCGCACCCGCACCCGGTGCGTGGTGGCAAGCAGCCCCGCATCCTGTTCGCGACCCAGGCCGGCACCCGCCCGCCGCGCTTCGTGCTGTTCGCCTCGGGCTTCATCGAGGCCGGCTACCGCCGCTTCGTCGAGCGCCGGCTGCGCGAGGAGTTCGGCTTCGTCGGCACCCCGATCGAGATCTCGGTGCGGGTGCGCGAGAAGCGCTCGCGCCGCTGAACCGATGCCGGATGCCGTGGGCACCGGGGGCGATTCGGTCGCCCCGGCGCGCATGGGATAAGGTTTCGACGCTCCCGCGAGGGGGCAGCCACGGGCTGTGGCGCAGCTTGGTAGCGCACCTGACTGGGGGTCAGGGGGTCGCAGGTTCAAATCCTGTCAGCCCGACTGTTGTTTATGCAGGTCAGGGACCTGCGAGGTCGTGAATAGGGCGTTTCGTGCAACATACGTGCAACAACGGATCCGTCGGTCCATAGGCGACGCCAAGGCGGGCTCCGCGGGCATGGCGCACGGAGCCGGCCGGCAGCACCACCCCGCTGAACTGCGGAAACACCATGGCGGCTTCGGCAGCCGCCCCTGAATGGCTGCCTGTGTGACACTTCCGGTCTCAGGACTTGAGATTCGATGGGGCTCAGCCGACCAGGCTTCTTGAGGCGTCGCACCCAGCGGGCACCCGTGGCGGGCTGCCTGAACGGCACCTCGAGCCTGAACTAGTACGTGGTCGCCGGCCGAACGACGCGTCCTGACCGGTGCAGCCAGCGCCGCTGGGGACCTCAGCTTCGGGCTGTTGGGATGGGCACCATCAGGCGGTCGACATCATCGGGGTCGACCCGGATGACCCTGGGCCCGCTGCGGTAGGCAGCGAGGTGGCCGCTGGCGACTCTTCTGCGCAGGGTGCGGATGCTCAGCCCGGTGCGCTCTGCGGCTGACGCCAAGGACTCGAACTCTCGGCGGACTTTCGTGGTCATGACTGCCTCATCGTTTCCTAAAGCCGGCTGACGCGCCCTTGTGGCCACGTATCGCCGGTACTGCTCGCCTCTGGCTCGATTGGCCCGCTACCTGGCACTGGGAGTGTGGTCATCGCGTCATCCCCGGTCCGCGGGTCGGGTCGTGCCGTCCCGTGGTCATGCGGCGTTCGTACTCGGCGCGGCGGCGTGGCTCGTCGAGGCCTGTGGGGCGGTTAAGGACTGTGTCGGTGTCGTCGAGGGGCCACTCCAGCGGAGCGGGCTCGCCGGGGTCGTGGGGGTCGGGGAGGTGGCGTTGGATCCGCCACCAGAGGGCGGAGGCGGCGTGGTCGTCGGGGAGGGGCGACCCGGTGGCGGTGTGGAGCAGGGTGTGGGCGTCGACGCCGGTGTTTGACAGCTGGGTGAGGTGTCCGGCGAGCTGTGGGGTGTAGTCGTCGCGACGGGTCGCGGGGACCAGGGTGTGGATGAGGCTGGTCCAGTCGGCGAGCGTCGCGGTTCCGCTGCTGCCCATGCGGGCATCGAGCTCGCGCTGCCAGCGGGCGTGCGCCTTGGCGGGTTGCGCGGGTCCGGTGGGGCGGTGGTCGGTGTCGGGGACGTTGTTGGCGGCTCGCCAGATGGCGAGGTCGCCGAGCAGGTCGGCGGCGGGGAGCGAGCGACCCGGGGGCCACCAGGCTGGGGCGTCCGGCGTGCGGGTGGCGTCGTGCCGAACGTCGGGGGCGAGTGCGGTGACCAGCTCGGACCGGGCGGTCAGGTATTCGCCCCAGTGCGGGTCGTCGCGGAGCTGCTGGGGGATGTCGGGGAGCCAGGGGAGTGGTCCGGTGCCGGTGCTGAGGGGGTCGTGCAGGCGCCAGTCCAGGACAGCGGCGCGGTCGTCGGCGGTGTCCAGTTCGCGCGCCGCGACCGCTGTTTCCAGTGTGGCGAGTGGCTCGATGCCGGTGGCGGCGAGCAGGGTGAGGCTGGCGCGCAGGGTCGGCCACGCTGCGTCGTCGGCGATGCCGGGCACGATCCGTTCGGCGCCGGACTCGAGGGCGGCGATGGCGGTGGTGCCAAGGTGGTGCTCGGCGGCGGCGTGGAGGGCATCGATATAGCGGGCGGCGGCGGCGCCGAGCCGCAGGGTGGGGGAGGCGTGCTCGCGAGCCGTGGTGGTGGCCGAGACGGGTGCGTCGTCGCGGGCCAGGATGCCCTCCAGGATGTCGGTCGCCGTGGGCGGGCGGACGTTCTCCGGTCGGGTGATGTCGTGGGGGTCGCCGTCGCCGACGACCTGCAGGTAGAGGTGATTGGCGGCGGAGCCGCGGGTCAGCATCGTGTACAGCTGCTGGCGGCTCTCCTCACCGGTGGCCAGGCCGTGGACGGTGTCGGAGGTGATGCCCTGGGCGCCGTGGATGGTGCTGGCGTACCCGAGCTCGGCGGCAGTTGCGACGTAGTCGGCTGGGAGGGTGACCACCCGTCCACTCCTGTTGTGGTGCACCGCGAGTGAGCCGTCGCGGCGGATGTTCTGGACGGTCCACCGGTCGCCGTTCTTGACCCAGTCATTCACGCCGAGTCGGAGTCGGCGGTCGTTGGTGCGGGTGACGATGGTGTCGCCTGTATGCGCGGTGTTGCCGTCGGCCAGGCGCATCCCGGGCCCGGGGTCACGGCCGGCCAGGCGGTGGGTCTGTGCCTGTTGGTGATGCTGTGCTTGCTGGTTGAGCTGGGAGACCAGGTCTCGGGTGGGGGCGAGCATCAGCGTGTCGAGTCCGTGGGTTCGGTCGTTTGCCCACGCACTGAAGACGTCGGTGGCGATGGTGGCGAGGTCGCCGACGTGGATCCGATCGTGGTCGAGGTAGTACCCGAGGGCTTCGGTGTGCCCGTCACGCAGGGCCAGGGAGGCGGCGCCTTCGACGGGGTCGGTGAACCGCATCAGCTCGTCCAGGTGCAGCGCACCGTGGGTGGCGGCGATGTCGCGTAGGACGCCACCGGCGCCGATCGCGGCGAGCTGTTGGTTGTCGCCGATGAGGCGGACCTGGCCGCCTCGGTCGGTGACGAAGGTGACGGCGGTGTCCAGGGAGACGGTGTCGGCCATCCCGGCCTCGTCGACGATGACCAGGGTTCGCGAGTCGATGGCGCAGGCCCAGTCGGGCAGGTCGGCGTGACTGATCGACCAGGTGAGCTTGGCCAGGGTGTCCGTGGTGGCGCCGGTCTGCTCACGCAGGACGGCCGCGGCGGCCGCGGAGGGTGCGAGCCCGAGGACGGTGCCGCCGTCCTCCACCCAGGCCGCGGTCAGTGCTCGCATGGCGGTGGTCTTCCCGGCCCCGGCCGGGGCGATGGCCAGCTGGAGCCGGGCACCCGATTCGGCCATCTGGGTAACGAGGGCGGCCTGCCCCGGGTTGAGGGAAACCCCGTTGGCGGCCTGCTCGAGAAGGGCCATCTCGACCGCGTCATGGCTGGCGCGACGCCCGTCGGTAAGGCCGGCGGCGTCGACGAGCCGCTTCTCCGCGGCGAGGATCGCAACACTGGTGAAGACCGCAGAGCCAGCGACCTCGTAGACGCTGGAACCGTCCGCGCGCCGCAGCTCTGCCGGCTCCTCCACGCCATCCGAGATGGGGGTCAGCCGCACCGACATGGCAGCAAGCGCCTGGTCGGTGACCAGGTCCACGACGGTGTCGACGCGCTCGGCGGGCAGGTTCGCGGCGCGCACCTGACGGTGCGCCTCGCCGCGCACGTGCCAGACCTGCCAGGTTGAGCGCCGGGACTGGATCTCGTCGCGGACCCGCTGCGCAGTCTCCCGCACCCACGCCGCATCCACTGTGTCGGCGCGTGTTGCGCGGCGGGCGGACAGGGCCGTAGCCACCATGAATGACACGCCCGCGGGTCCGCCGAGTACTTGCTCGGCCTGCTGACGCCATTCGGCTCGTTGCTCGGTCAGGGTGCGTGGTTCGTGCTTTGCGTCACGGGTCTCCAACGTGGCCTGCTTTGCCAGCAGGATCGCCTCCACCACCGTCGGCGGGCGCCCGTGGTCGTCCTGGAACGCCGTCGCCAGCTCACCGCGGCGCGCTTCGATCACGGCGCGCCTGGACGACCAGCGCCGGTTCAGGGCCGGGTCAACCCCGACCACCTCGCGGACCGGGCGCTTGCCCCTCTCGGTGCCAGCACGCTCGGCGAAGGCCAGCCCGAGGCGGGTGCGCAGGTGCTTCTCCAGGGCGGTGTTGTAGGTCTCGGAGGCGGTGACCTTGGCCTTGAACAGGATCCGCCCGTCGATAGAGAGCCACTTCCCGAACAGGGTCTGCACCTTGTTCGCGACGGCGACGTGGGTGTGCAGGTCGGGGTCGCCGGCGCGGGAGTCGCGGTGGGTGAACGCGGTCGCGACCAGCCCGGTGACGTCGACCTGGCGGACCCCGTTGGTGCCCTCGCGGGTGTACAGGGCGTGCTGCTCGATGAACTTCAGGGCGTCAGCGACGGCGTCGTTGTGGGCAAGCTCGACCTGCGCCGCGACGTCCGGTGGGGCGATGGCCCACAGGGTGCTGACCGACTTGACGGGGGAGAAGGTCAGGTCGTACCCGCCCACTGCTGTGGTCCGCGGGCGGGAAAGCTTTGCGATCGTCCCGGACAGCTCGCGGGCGTCGCGCGGGTCCCGGCCGTGCTCCGCGCGGAAGAACTCGGTGGCGACCTCGGAGCGGATCCTGGCCCGGTCCACTGCGGCCACCGGGTAGTCGCGGGGATGCCCGAGGCCGGCGGCGTGGTCCTCGATCCGCTGGGCGACCTCGACCTGGAACGCGGTCGCCTCGGACGTGTAGACCTTGAACGGCACCCCCAGCCGTCGCGCCGCGCGGTAGTCCCGCTCAGTCAGCCCGGGGCCCTGCAGCCGCTCCTCACGCTGGTCGGCCAGCGGGTGCAGACCGAACCCGAACAGCAGCCGCATCTGCTCGGCCGTGACCTCGTCCCCGACCGCCAGCCCACCGATTCCCGCCACGCCGGACCCCACCCACCGCCCCGGCGTCTCGCCCCGATCGGAGTAGTACGACGCCAGCGAGGTGCGCGGTCCGCCGGCGCGGTCATGAGCGGCAACCTGCCGGGTCAGGTACGTGTACCCGGTCCCGGCGGTGAGCTTGTGCAGACTGATGGTCATACCTACCAACGCCTCCGAGGAGGCCCTTTAGGGCCACGCGTTACCGAATCGTTACCGGCAATGCACCGGG
>JBBQWX010000086.1:0-18773 GCA_038210185.1 Actinomycetales bacterium | reverse complement strand
GAGTACGGCCCTGCCCCGGCGAAGTGCTCCTGACCGCGCCGGGGGGGGGCTGGGGCCGGTGCCGGGCGCGGGGGAGGAGCCGAGTGGATGCCGGGCGCGGGGAGGAGCCGGGTGGATGCCGGGCGCCCTCGACCCGGGCGACCCCGATAGCCTGTCGACGTGGATGCCAGTGACCTGCTCCGGGGAGCCATGCTCCAGCTGTCCGACTCCGACCTGGTCCGCTCGGCGGTGGTGAAGGCGCCCGTCAGCCGCTCGGTCGTCTCCCGCTATGTCGCCGGCGAGTCGGTCGACGAGGCGGTGGCCGTGGCCGCGGCCCTGCGCACGACGAACCGGCTCGCGACGCTCGACTACCTCGGCGAGGACACCACCGACCGCGCCCGCGCCGAGGCCACCCGCGACACCTACGTGCGCCTGCTCGGGGCGCTCGCCGAGGCCGGCCTCGCCGCGTACGGCGCGGCCGAGGTGAGCGTGAAGCTCAGCGCGATCGGCCAGGCGCTTCCCGGCGACGGTGACGCCATCGCGCTCGAGAACGCCCGCGCCATCTGCGAGGCCGCCGCGGCCGCCGGTACGACGGTCACCCTGGACATGGAGGACCACACTACGACCGACCGCACCCTGGAGGCGCTGCGGGAGCTGCGTGTGGACTTCCCGTGGGTCGGGGCGGTGCTCCAGAGCTACCTGCACCGCACCGAGGCCGACTGCCACGACCTGGCTGGCGAGCACAGCAGGGTTCGGCTGTGCAAGGGCGCCTACCAGGAGCCGGCCTCGGTGGCCTTCCAGGACGGCGGCGACGTCGACCTGTCCTACGTGCGGTGCCTCAAGGTGCTCATGGCAGGCGACGGTTACCCGATGGTCGCCAGCCACGACCCCCGGCTGATCGACATCGCCCAGGCCCTGGCCGGGCACCACGCTCGCTCGCCCGACACCTACGAGTTCCAGATGCTGCACGGCATCCGGCCCGCGGAGCAGGCCCGGATCGCCGACCGCGGCCACCAGATGCGCGTCTACGTGCCCTTCGGCGAGGACTGGTACGGCTACCTCGTGCGCCGGATGGCCGAGCGGCCCGCCAACCTCGGTTTCTTCCTGCGCTCCCTGGCCACGACCGGCTGAGGCCCGCGGCGAAACGCCCGTGAGCGGGGCCGACGCACCCGGCATACTCCCTCTCATGGGAATGGTTGCGATCTTCGGTGCCGGTGTCATGGGCGAGACCCTGCTCTCGGGGCTGCTGCGTGCGGGCCGCCCGGTCGACCGGCTCGTCATCACCGAGCGCCGGGCCGACCGCGCCGCCGAGCTCACCGCGAAGTACGGCGTGCGGGTGCTCGACAACGCCGAGGCCGCGGCCCTCGCCGACACCCTCGTGCTCGTGGTCAAACCGCAGGACATGAGTGGCCTGCTCGAAGAGATCCACGACCACGTGGCCGAGGGCAACCTCGTCGTGAGCCTGGCCGCCGGCATCACCACCACCTACCTCGAGTCGCGCCTGCCGCAGGGCTGCCCGGTGGTGCGCGTCATGCCCAACACCCCTGCGCTGGTCGACCAGGGGATGGCCGCGATCAGTGCGGGCGCCCACTGCGACTCCGCGCACCTGCTCGAGGCGGAGGCACTGCTGGCGGCCACCGGCAAGGTGCTCGAGGTGCCCGAGAAGCTGCAGGATGCCGTCACGGCGATCTCCGGCAGCGGGCCGGCCTACATCTTCTACGTCGTCGAGGCGATGATCGAGGCCGGCGTCGTGCTCGGGATGCCGCGCTCGACGGCCACCGAGCTCGTCGTCCAGACGCTGTACGGCGCGGCCACGATGATCAAGGAGACGGGGCAGCACCCCACCGTGCTGCGCGAGCAGGTCACGTCGCCGGGCGGCACGACCGCCGCAGCCCTGCGCGAGCTCGACGACCACAAGGTCCGCGCGGCCTTCATCACCGCGATGGAGGCCGCTGCCAACCGTTCTCGTGAGCTCGCCGGTGACTGATCAGGCACCCCGCCCCGGCCTGGTCGTCGAGCGGGGGACCGCCGCCTCCTGGCGCACGTACCGCGACGTGCGGCTCGCCGCGCTCATCTACAGTCCGCGGGCCTTCTGGGCGCAGTACGCCGAGGCGGCCGAGCGCACCGACGAGGAGTGGCGCGAGCGCTGCGCCACGACCGGCGCCACGACCGGCGCCACCTGGCTGGCCTTCGACGACGGCCGCCCGGTGGGCACGGTCGGCCTGTGGCACGCCGAGGAGCAGCCCGCCCACGAGGTGTACCTGGTGGGGATGTGGGTGGCGACCGTCGCGCGCGGCACCGACGTCGCCACCCGGCTGGTCGCCACCCGGCTGGTCGCCGCCGCCCTGACCAGCGCCGCGGCATCCGGCTGGCGCCGGGTGGTGCTCGACGTCGCGCACGAGAACGCGCGCTGGGGCCTTCTACACGCGGCTGGGGTTCCGGGCCATCGGGGAGGTCGACACCATGCCCTGGGACCCCTCGGTCACCGAGGAGACCCTGGCGCTCGACCTGCCCGTCGGCTCCTGAAGTTCACCCCACTCCGGTTGCTGTCCCCCGCAGTGGTCGTGGGAGAGTGGCCGCCATGACTGACATCACGGTGCGCCCCCTGGGGGTCGACGACTGGGAGCAGTACCGCTCCGTGCGCCTCGTCGCGCTGCAGGAGTCCCCCGACGCTTTCGTGGCGTCCCACTCGGACGAGTCGAGCGAGGACGAGGAGTTCTGGCGCGACCGGATGCAGCGCTCGACCCGGCTGCTCGCCGAGCGCGACGGCCGGCCGGTCGGCATCGCCAGTGTCGGGTCCGCCAAAGAGGACCAGCCCGAGGCCGCCCAGCTCTTCGGGCTGTGGGTGCACCCCGAGGCTCGTGGCACCGGTGTCGCCACGGAGCTGGTGCGGGCCGGCGCCCGCAGTGCGGCCGCGGCGGGCAAGCGCCAGCTGCTCTACTGGGTCGGCACCGACAACGGCCGGGCTGTGGCGTTCGCGAGCGGGTTCGGGTTCCGTCCCACCGCCGAGCGCCGGCCGATGCGGGTCGTCTCCGAGGACGACGGCGAGGAGGAGCTGGCCATGACGCTCCCGTTGTCGGGCGACCGCGGCGGTCTCGCCAGCTGGTGACCGCCGAGCCACCCGGGTTGGGTGCTCAGGTGGCTGTCCCGGCAACCACGTGAGCACCCAACCCGGGAAGCGGGGTCAGGGGCGGGCGGCCAGCCGCTCGATCAGCGCGGTCGGCCCGCTGACGATGAGCGTGTCGTGCGCCGACACCTTGGTCGACGGCACGGCATACGTGAAGTCCTCGCCCGGTGCCTTGACGCCGACGATGGTCACGCCGAACTTGCTGCGGATCGCGCTCTGCTCCAACGTGAAACCGATCGCCTCCGTCGGGGGCCGCATCTTCACGATGGCGAAACCGTCGTCGAACTCGATGTAGTCCTGCATCCGCCCGCCGACGAGGTGCGCGACCCGGCGCCCCGTGTCGGCCTCGGGCCGCACGATGTGCTGCACCCCGATGCGGTCGAGGATGCGGGCGTGCTCCGGGGACAGCGCCTTGGCCCAGATGTCGGGCACCGCCGCGTCGACGAGGTTGGCCGCGGCGAGCACCGAGGCCTCGACCGACGAGCCGATCGCGACGACCGCAATGCGGAAGCGGGCGACCTTCGCGTCGCGGATGACGCCGACGTCACTGGCGTCGCCGTGCACGACGTGGCTGACCCGCCCGAGGAACTTCTCGGCGAGGAAGCCGTCCTTCTCGATGGCGGTGACCTTGTGGCCCAGGCGGCGCAGCTCCAAGGCGGCCGCCGCGCCGAACCGGCCGAGCCCGATGACCAGGACGTCGTCGTCGTGGGCACTACTGCGCGCCATCGTGATGCCTTTCTCACGGGGATCGTGGAGGCCCAGCCTGCCACGCCTGGCGTGGCGAGTAGCGTGCAGGCATGGCCGCAAGGACGAGCGTCGTGTGGAACGAGGTGTTCACCGACTACGACTTCGGCCCCACGCACCCGATGGCGCCGGTGCGACTCGACCTCACCACCCGGCTCGCACGTTCCCTCGGGGTGCTCGACCACGTCACCCTCGTGGCCCCCGAGGTGGCCGACGACGACGTGCTCGCCACCGTCCACGACCGCGAGTACATCTCGGCGGTGCGGCGCGCCTCGGCCGACCCGACGGCGGCCGATTTGCACCACGGGCTCGGCACCGAGGACGACCCGGCCTTCGCCGGCATGCACGAGTCCTCGGCGCGCATCGCCCAGGGCACGCTCGACGTCTGCCGCAGCGTCTGGCAGGGCGACATCGACCACGGCGTCAACTACTGCGGTGGCCTCCACCACGCCATGCGCTCCTACGCGAGCGGGTTCTGCATCTACAACGACATCGGCGTCGGCATCCAGTGGCTGCTCGACCACGGCGCCGAGCGGGTCGCCTACGTCGACATCGACGTGCACCACGGTGACGGCGTCGAGCGGATGTTCTGGAACGACCCCCGGGTGCTCACGATCTCCGTGCACGAGAGCGGACAGCACCTCTTCCCGGGCACCGGCTGGCCGGCCGACATCGGCGGTCCGGCGGCGCGCGGCACGGTCGCCAACGTCGCCCTTCCTCCCGGCACCGGTGACTCCTCGTGGCTGCGGTCCATCGAGTCGGTGGTGCCGCCGCTGGTGCGCGCCTTCGCCCCGCAGTTCCTGGTGAGCCAGCACGGCTGCGACACCCACATGCACGACCCGCTGGCGCACCTGGCGATCACGGTCGACGCCCAGCGCCGCGCGCACGAGTCGCTGCACGACCTCGCCCACGAGGCGGCATCCGGTCGCTGGGTCGCCCTCGGGGGCGGCGGGTACGAGCTGGTCGAGGTCGTGCCCCGCTCGTGGACGCACCTGACGGCCATCGCCGCGCACGAGCCGGTGCCCTGCGACACCGAGGTGCCACTGGAGTGGCAGGCCCACGTGCTCGAGGTCTCCGGGCGCCGTGCGCCGACCCGGATGGGTGACCTGCCTCCCGGCAGCCTGCCGATCTGGGTGCAGCCGTGGAACATGGGCCACCACCCCGAGAACCCCGTCGACCGGGCGATCCTCGCGACCCGCCAGGCGACCTTCCCGCACCACGGCCTGGACCCCTGGTTCGACTGACGGATGCCGTCGCGCGCCCGGACGGCCCCTGATTGCGGATCGACCGTGCGGCGTGTCGGCTGGACAGCATGGACGAATGTGCTCCATTCGCTTCCACAGGGGTCACATCTGCCCCTATGGTTGCGCTTGCACGACCACAGGCGACATGCCGGAGGATTCCGGCTCTGCGGACGGGCAGAAGCACGAGGTCACGATGTCCACGGAGCGTTCGCTCGGAGAGGTGCGGTTCCTCACCGTCGCCGAGGTCGCCACGATCATGCGGGTCTCCAAGATGACCGTCTATCGCATGGTTCACGCCGGGGAGCTTCCGGCGATCCGCGTCGGCCGGTCCTTCCGGGTCCCTGAGGACGAGGTGCACGCCTACCTGCGCAGCTCGTTCGTCGACACCGCGTGATCCGACGCAGCAGCAGCACACGTCCTGTCAGGGGCGGCCCGCGTGCGGGCCGCCCCTGAGGCGTTCTGCGCGCATCCCACCACGTCACGGTTTGGGACGGGCGCACGCCTGCCGGTAGGGTGGGCAGCCGCACCAGACGCTCCAGCATTGAGGACATCGGCATGGGTTCAGTCATCAAGAAGCGGCGCAAGCGGATGGCGAAGAAGAAGCACCGCAAGCTCCTTCGCAAGACGCGTCACCAGCGCCGCAACAAGAAGTGACGTCGAGTCACCTCTTCTGCTTCAAAGGTCCCCGCACCCCGGGGACCTTTGTCGTTGCCGGGTTACCCCGCCGCCGACCGCTCGAACCGGCTCGCCCCGGGCCTGCGGGAGGGGTTCGCCCCACCCTGCGAGAGGCACTGGGTAGGGTCGGCACAGGATCCGCAACGTGAGGAGCAGGGCATGAGCTCAGTGGTGCTCGTGACCGGGGTCTCCCGGTACCTCGGGGGCCTCCTCGCGCGCCGGCTCACCGCCGACCCCACGGTCGGGCGGGTCGTGGGGGTCGACGTCATCCCGCCGGCGGGCGACATCGGCGACGTAGAGTTCGTGCGCGCCGACATCCGCAACCCGATGATCGGCCGGGTGATCGAGAGCGCCGGCGTCGACACCGTCGTGCACATGAACGTCATCGCCACCCCCACCTTCGTCGGGGGACGCACCCCGCAGAAGGAGATCAACGTCATCGGCACCATGCAGCTGCTGGCGGCCTGCCAGAAGTCGAGCACCGTGCGGCGTCTGGTCGTCAAGTCCTCCGCCGCGGTCTACGGGTCGACCCCGCGTGACCCCGCGATGTTCACCGAGGACATGGGCGCGAAGCGCACGCCGTCGGGCGGCTTCGGCAAGGACTCCATCGAGGTCGAGGGCTACGTGCGTGGCTTCGCCCGTCGCCGGCCCGACACCGACATCCTCACCCTGCGCTTCGCCAACATCGTGGGACCGCGCATCCGCACGTCGATCACCGACTACTTCCACCTGCCGGTCATCCCGGTGCCGCTCGGGTTCGACGCCCGGATGCAGTTCGTGCACGAGGAGGACGCCATCGACGCGCTGGTCCGGGCCACGACCGGCGACGCCACGGGCGTGGTCAACATCGCGGGTGACGGGGTGGTCACCGTGCTGCAGGCGGCGTCGATCGTCGGGCGCTCCGTCGTGCCGCTGCCGCTCCCGGCCGCCGGCTTCGTCGGTGGGCTGGCGCGACGGGTCGGCCTGGCCGACTTCTCGCCGGACCAGATGTCGTTCCTCGCCTTCGGCCGTGGCCTGGACACCACGCGGATGCGCAGCGTGCTCGACTTCGAGCCGCAGTTCACCTCGCGCGGCGCCTTCGAGGACTTCGCGCGCACCGTGGGCCCGGCAGTGCCGGCGGCCGCCATCGTCGGGGATGCCGTCAGCGGCGTCGCCGTAACAGCGACCCAGGTCGTGCTGCGCACCCTGGGCGCCGGGAAGGGGCACTGATGCCGGCACGTCAGGGAGCGCTGGCCGCGGGGGCCGCCCGCGCGTCGGGGGAGCGGGCCAGGCGCCGCTCGACGCCACTGATCGGGGCCGAGCCGATCGTTCCCCTCGACGACGCCACCGCCGCGCCGGGGGCCGCGTCCGGGAAGCCGGCCGCGACGAAGCCCTCGCCGAAGAAGAAGGCCGCGACGAAGAAGAAGGCCGGGACGAAGAAGAAGGCCACGCCGACGAAGGCGGCCGCGCCGACGACCGTGCCGACGAAGGAGGCGGGCTCGACGAAGGCCACCGCGGCGAAGGCCACCGCGACGGCTGCACCGCGCACGGCATCCGAGCCGGTCGACGGCACGCCTGCGGGCACGCGGCGTCCGCACCGCCCCGCCCCGCAGGTGCGTTCGGCCCCGTCGCGCACCGCCTCGCGGCAGTCCGGTGAACGTCGCACCCGCCCGGCGGCCAGCGGCACCCCGGCGACAACCGGCCGTCGCCCCCGGGTCGACGCCCGGGAGAAGGCGCGCCGCGACTCCGAGCGCCCGCACCTGCGCATCGCGGAGCCGCCGCTCGACCCCACCGTGCACGAGGCCCCCAGCCGCACCGGTCTGCCCCTGCCCGATGTCGGCGACGCCCTCGATGCGGTCGTGGGCCTGCTCCGCTTCGGGGCCGAGGCCGCCGGGATCGCGCCCGAGGACATCGAGCGCCGGATCGCGCAGGTGCTCGCCTACGTGCGGCGGCGGGTCGACGGCGACTACGAGGTCGACGAGTTCGGCTACGACAGCGACTTCACCGAGAACGTCTTCTACCCCATGCTGCGCCCCATCTACCGGCGATGGTTCCGGGTCGAGGTGCGCGGCATCGAGAACATCCCCAGCACCGGTGGGGCGCTCGTGGTCTCGAACCACTCGGGCACCGTCGCGATCGACTCGCTGATGGTGCAGCTCGCCATCCACGACGAGCACCCGCAGCGCCGGCTGATGCGTGCGCTCGGCGCCGACCTGGTCTTCTCGACCCCCTTCCTCGGCACCATCGCACGACGCTCCGGTTCGACGTTGGCGACCAACGCAGACGCGGGGCGGCTCTTCGGGCAGGGCGAGCTCGTCGGCGTCTTCCCCGAGGGCTTCAAGGGGGTCGGCAAGCCGTTCCGCGAGCGCTACAAGCTGCAGCGCTTCGGGCGCGGCGGCTTCGTGTCGGCAGCGTTGGCCGCCCAGGCGCCGATCATCCCGTGCTCGGTCGTGGGCGCCGAGGAGATCGCCCCCCTGCTCGGCAACATGGGCACCGTCGCCCGGCTCCTCGGGCTGCCCTACGCGCCGATCACGCCGACCTTCCCGTGGCTCGGTCCCCTGGGAATGATCCCCCTGCCGAGCAAGTGGATCATCGAGTTCGGGACGCCCATCCCCACCGACACTCACGGACCGGGCGCGGCCGAGGACCCGATGCTCGTCTTCGACCTCACCGACCAGGTGCGCGAGACCATCCAGCAGACGCTCTACACGCTGCTCATGCAGCGCCGCTCGGTGTTCTTCTGATGCCGCTCCCGGTGCGGGTCACGCTCATCGGCCGGCCCGGCTGCCACCTGTGCGACGCCGCCCGCGCCACCATCGAGCGGGTCACCACCGAGCTCGGCGTCGGATGGGAGGAGCGGTCGGTCGACAGCGACCCCGGCTGGCTGCAGCGGTGGTCCGACCAGGTGCCGGTCACGCTCGTCGACGGTCGCCAGCACGACTACTGGCGCGTCGACGAGGGTCGGCTTCGGGCCGCCCTGTCCGGGCCCCTGCGGGGCGACCGGCCAAGCTTGTAGCACATCGGTGGGGTGCGCAGGCTCACGGGGTCGAACGTGACTTTGTGCAGGCGTTCACAAGACCGTACGCTGGCGGTCTCACCCGTGGGTCGGCACGCTCCAGCGCGCGACCGTCGCCCTTTTCCCGGCCCCGCGGGCCCGCGAAAGGAGTCGGTGACCGCCTGTGTCAGCCGCCGCAGCGACCGCCCGACGGGGAATTCCGCAGGCATCGGTGGCCCGTCTTCCCGGTTACCTCCGGGCGCTGACCTCACTGGCGCGTGACGGCATCGGGTCGGTCAGCTCCGAGGAGCTCGCCGCGGCTGCCGGGGTGAGCTCGGCGATGCTGCGCAAGGACTTGTCCCACCTCGGCTCCTACGGCGTTCGCGGGGTGGGCTACGACGTCGAGCGGCTGGCCTCGGAGATCACCTCCGCCCTGGGGCTGACCCAGGACTGGCCGGTGGCCATCGTCGGCATGGGCAACCTGGGCCGGGCGTTGGCCGCCTACCGCGGCTTCGCCGAGCGGGGCTTCCGGGTCATCGCGCTGCTCGACGGTGACCCGCGCGTCGTCGGCCAGAAGGTCTCGGGCCAGCGGGTGCGAGCGATGGACGACCTGCCCGCCCTCGTCGCCGACGAGGGGCTCGCCATCGGCGTCATCGCCACGCCCTCCGAGGGAGCGCAGCAGGCGTGTGACGACCTGGTCGCCGCGGGGGTGCGCTCGGTGCTCAACTTCGCCCCGGCCGTGCTCGCCGTGCCCGACGGTGTCGTCGTGCGCACGGTCGACCTGTCGACCGAGCTGCAGATCCTGGCGTTCCACGGGCAGAAGGTGGCCGTGCCGGAGGTGGTGTCCACATGAGCCTCGTCGTCCTCGGTCTGTCGCACCACGGTGCCCCGCTGTCCCTCCTGGAGTCCGTGGCGCTCGACCCCGAGGCGCGCACCGCACTCGAGGTGGCGGTGCTGCGCTCCGAGCACGTCACCGAGGCGGTGGTGCTGTCCACGTGCAACCGCACCGAGGTGTATGCCGAGTGCCTCACCTTCCACGGTGCCCTGGCCGACATCACCAGCGCGCTGGCCGAGGCCTGCGCGGTCGACCGCAACGCCCTCCAGCCGCACCTGTTCGTGCACTACGAGGAGCGGGGCATCGCCCACGTCTTCTCGGTGGCCGCCGGCCTGGACTCGATGGCCGTCGGCGAGGCGCAGATCCTGGGTCAGGTGCGCCGCTCGCTCGCCCGCGCCCAGCGCCACGGGCACGTAGGACCGGCCCTGAACGCCGTGCTGCAGCAGGCGTTGCGGGTCGCCAAGCGGGTGCACACCGAGACGGCCATCGACCTCGTGAGCGGCTCCCTCGTGCAGGCCGGGCTCACCCGCGCCGAGGCCGAGCTCGGTGGCCTCGGTGGCCTCTCGGTGCTCGTCATCGGCGCCGGCGGCATGGGTGCGCTGGCGGCGACGACCGCCGCGCGGGCCGGCGCCCGCACGGTCGTCGTCGCCAACCGCAACCACGACCGCGCCCGCAGTGTGTCCGAGCGGGTCGGCGGTGCGGCCCTGCCGCTCTCCCGGCTCGTCGAGGCCCTCGTCGACGCCGACGTCGTCATCTCGTCGACGGGTGCGCCCAGCCGGGTCGTCGTGGTCGACGACGTGCACGCCGCCCTGGCCGCCCGCGGCGGCCGACGGCAGGTCTATGTCGACCTCGCGCTGCCGCACGACGTCGACCTGGCCGTCGCCGACCTGCCGGGCGCCACGCGGGTGGGCCTCGGCGAGCTCGGCGAGGACCTCGCCGACGCCGGTTCAGCATCCCAGGTCACCGAGGCCGCCGACCTGGTGACCGCCGAGGTCGCCGCCTACCTGCTGGCGCGCGCAGCCGAGGCCGTCGCGCCCACCGTCACCGCCCTGCGCAGCCACGCCGACGAGCTGGTCGAGGACGAGCTGCGCCGGCTCGAGCGCCGCGTGCCCGACCTGACCGACGTCGAGCGGGCCGAGGTGCGACGAGCCGTGCATCGGGTGGTCGACAAGCTGCTCCATACGCCCACCGTGCGGGTCAAGGAGCTCGCCCGCGAGGGCCAGGGAGGCAGCTATGCCCGTGCCCTGTCCGAGCTGTTCGACCTCGACCCACGTGACGTGTCGCTGGTCTCGGCCCCGCCCGCCATCCCGGGGGACGACGGATGACGGCCCTGCGCCTCGGCACCCGCCGCTCCACCCTCGCCGCCACGCAGTCGACGTGGGTGGCCGACCGCCTGCGCGCGCTCGGCCACGACGTCGAGCTCGTCGAGATCAGCACCGAGGGCGACCTCGACCGCACCACCCCGCTGGCCGAGCTCGGCGGCACCGGGGTGTTCGTGTCGGCGCTGCGCACCGCGCTGGTCCAGGGCCGGGTCGACCTGGCCGTGCACTCGCTCAAGGACCTGCCGACCACGCCGGACGACCTCACTCTCGTCGCGGCCGTGCCCACGCGCGAGGACCCTCGCGACGCACTCGTCGCCCGCGACGGTCTCACCCTGGGCGAGCTGCCGGCGGGCTCCACCGTCGGCACCGGATCGCCCCGCCGCCGTGCGCAGCTCGCGGCCCTCGGCCTCGGTCTGGTCGTCACCGGCCTGCGCGGCAACGTCGACACCCGCCTGCGGTCGGTCTCCGAGGGTCGGCTGGATGCCGTCGTGCTCGCGGCCGCAGGGCTGCGCCGGCTCGGCCGCATCGGCGAGGCCACCGAGCTGCTCGACCCGATCCAGATGCTGCCCGCTCCCGGCCAGGGGGCCCTCGCGGTCGAGGTGCGTGCCGGCGACGCCGACACGGCATCCGTCGTCGCGGCGCTCGACGACGCCGACACCCGGGCCTGCACGACCGCCGAGCGCGCCCTGCTCGCCGAGCTCGAGGCGGGGTGCTCCGCACCCGTCGGGGCGCTCGCCGAGGTCGTCGAGGGGTTCGAGGGCCCCGAGCTGTCGCTGCGCGCCGTCGTCACCACGCCCGACGGCCGCGCCGACCTGCGGCGCTCGCTCGTCGGCGACGTCGCCGAACCCGCCGACCTCGGGGGTCGCCTCGCCCGACTCCTGCTCGAGGACGGCGCCGCCGACCTCATGTCCGACACCTTCTCGCTGCCCACCGCCGACCACCTCGCAACGGAGCGTGCCCCGTGAGCCCCTCGCGCTCGACCACCTCGTCCACCACCCGCATCCCGGCCCGGGTCGCCTTCGTCGGCGCCGGCCCGGGCGACCCCGGCCTGCTCACCGTGCGTGCCGGCGAGCTGCTCGCAGCCGCCGACGCGGTGGTGATCGACCAGGTCGCCCGCGAGGCCGTCGTGCAGCGCTGGTGCCGCCCCGGCGTCGACGTCCTCGACGCCGGCTACGGCGACCACGGCGAGCGGCTCACCCACGCGGTGCGCGCCAAGCTCGTCGTGCGGGCCGCGAAGGCCCACCCCGGCGGCCTCGTCGTGCGCCTCATGGACGGCGACCCGGCCATCTTCAACGGCCTGGCCGAGGAGGCGTCGGCCTGCGTCAAGGCGGGCCTGGCCTTCGAGGTCGTGCCCGGCGTCAGCTCGGTCACCGCCGTGCCGTCGTATGCCGGGGTGCCGCTCACCTCGAGCACGTCCACCGGCGTGCACGTCGTGGTCGCCGGGGCGCGACGCACCGACCTCTCTGCTGCGGTCGACCCGGGCATCACCGTCGTCGTCCTCGGCCAGCCCGACCGGGCGGCCGAGGGGCTCGATGCGCTCGTCGCCGCGGGTCGCGACGCCGCCACCCCGGTGGCCGTCACCGAGCGCGGCACGAGCACCGAGCAGCGCACCGTCGTCACCACCCTCGGCGCCGCGGCCGCAACCGTGGCCGACGGGCGCTTCCCCGTGCTGGCCGTCGTGGGGTCCACCGTGACCCTGCGCGAGACGCTGTCGTGGTTCGAGACCAAGCCGCTGTTCGGTTGGGAGGTGCTCGTCCCGCGCACCAAGGAGCAGTCCGCGTCGACCATCGCGCGCCTCGGGCACCACGGCGCGCAGGCCGCGGTCGTGCCGACCATCTCGGTCGAGCCGCCGCGCACACCCCAGCAGCTCGAACGCGCCGTGAAGGGGATGGTGACCGGCCGTTACGAGTGGGTGGGCTTCACCTCGGTCAACGCCGTGCGCGCGATCCGCGAGAAGTTCGACGAGTTCGGGCTCGACGCCCGCTCGTTCGCCGGGCTGAAGGTCGCGGCCGTCGGCGGGGTCACCGCGCAGGCCCTGCGCGACTGGGGCATCGTGGCCGACCTGGTGCCCGCGGGCGAGCAGTCCGCCCGCGGCCTGCTCGAGGACTGGCCCGAGTTCGACGTCGACCTCGACCCGATCAACCGCGTCTTCCTGCCGCGGGCCGACATCGCCACCGACACCCTGGTCGCCGGCCTGCAGGAGATGGGCTGGGAGGTCGACGACGTCACGGCCTACCGCACGGTGCGGGCCGCGCCGCCGGCCGTGGAGGTGCGCGACGCCATCAAGAACGGCTCGTTCGACGCCGTGCTGTTCACGTCGAGCTCGACGGTGCGCAACCTGGTCGGCATCGCCGGCAAGCCGCACGCCACCACGGTGGTGGCGTGCATAGGTCCGGCCACGGCCAAGACCGCGCAGGAGCACGGCCTGCGGGTCGACGTGCTCGCCCCGGAGCCGACGGCGCAGGCCCTCGTCGACGCGCTCGCCGACCACGGCCGCTCGCTCGCGCTCGCCGCCCAGGAAGCGGGCGAGCCCGTGTTGCGGCCCAGCCAGCGCCGTCCCGGCGGCCGCCGACGGGCCACCTGAGCGTGGGTCACCCCACCTCGAGGCCGCGCCGGCTGCGGCAGAGCTCGGCGATCCGCCGCCTGGTGGCGCAGACCAGGCTGCACCCGGCCGAGCTGGTGCTGCCCGTGTTCGTGCGCGAAGGCATCGACGCCCCGGTGCCGATCTCCGCGATGCCGAGGGTCGTGCAGCACACGCTCGACTCGCTCGTCGTCGAGGCCCGTCGCTGCGTCGACGCCGGGCTCGGCGGCATCATGGTCTTCGGTGTGCCGGTCTCCAAGGACGGGCGGGGGTCGGGGGCCGACGACCGCGACGGCATCCTCAACGTCGCTCTCGCGCGGCTGGTGCAGGAGGTCGGCGACGACCTCGTGGTCATGGCCGACCTGTGCCTCGACGAGTTCACCGACCACGGACACTGCGGCGTGCTCGCGGCCGACGGCTCGGTCGACAACGACGCCACGCTCGACCGCTACGCCTCGACGGCACTGGCCCAGGCCGCAACGGGCGCACCGGTGCTCGGGCTGTCGGGGATGATGGACGGCCAGGTCGGCCACGTCCGGGCGGCGCTGGACGCCGCCGGCTTCACCGACACCGTGATCCTCGCGTACGCCGCGAAGTACACCTCGGGGCTGTACGGACCGTTCCGCGAGGCGGTGCAGAGCTCGCTCGTCGGTGACCGCGCGACCTACCAGCAGGACCCGGCCAACGCCACGGAGGCGCTGCGCGAGCTCGAGCTCGACATCGCCGAGGGCGCCGACATCGTCATGGTCAAGCCGGCCGGGCCGCACCTCGACGTCATCGCTGCCGCTGCGGCGATGTCGCCCGTGCCGGTCGCGGCCTACCAGATCTCGGGGGAGTACTCGCAGATCGAGGCGGCCGCGCAGCAGGGCTGGATCGACCGCGACCGGGTGATGATGGAGAGCCTCACCGGCATCCGCCGGGCGGGTGCGCAGGTCATCCTGAGCTACTACGCGCTCGAGGCTGCTGCCCGACTCTGACCGGGTGTGCCCACACGGCGCTGGCGTGGGCGGTTCGGCGCTGTGCGTGGCACGACATGGAGCGCCATTGCTGACGATCCGTGTCGTGGGTGAAGAACCGGTGTCCGGACGCCAGTTCTCACCCACGTCCGGGGGAGGCGGATCTCAGCCGGCGCCCCGCTGCATCCGCTCGTACAGCGGGGCGGGATCGCCGACGACCACCTTTGCCTCGAGCAGCTCATGGCCCCAGGTGACCCCGAGGCCCTGGTAGGGAGCCGCGGCGACTCCGACCGCGCCGAGCGCCTCGCACACGTGCTCGAGCACCGCGGTCACCCGCAGCTCACAGGCGGCGGTGCCGAGGTCACTCAGCTCCGGCCACATCGGGGAGTCACGCACGGCGGCTCGTGCCTCGGCCAGGGCCAGTCGGTCCCGCGGGGTGAGTCGCTGCGGGGAGTCCGCGACGGCGAGCAGTGCCTCGAGGTCTCCGGTGACCAGCACCCCTGCCAGCTCGCTGGCGTCGACGCCTCGGGTGGCGAGCCACTGGCGCAGGGCGACGTGGTCGTCACTGGGCAACACCATGGCGGTCCCTTCTCCCCACGCCCCAATGATCGCTGTTGCCCGCGGCCGATGCCGGGGGTTTGGGCGAGTTGGTGCCGCCCGAGGAGCGATCTGCATCCGGAGCGGCGCCCTGCAATCGCCTGCTGCCGATGCGGAGTCAGGAGCACTTCGCGGGCTCCGGGGGTTCTCGCCGAGTCAGGGCCGAGTACGGCCCTGACTGCGCGAAGTGCTCCTGACTTCGCGGGGAACGCCGCGGCGCGGGCGCCCGGTGGAGGGACCGAACGCGGGCTGCGGAGCTCAGGCCTGCTTGGCGAGCTGCACGTCGAGCACGAGCTTGATCTTCTCCGAGACCAGCACGCCGCCCTTCTCGAGGTTCGCGTTCCAGGTGAGGCCCCAGTCGGTGCGGTTGATCTCGCCCTTGGCCTCGAAGGCGGCCTTGTCGTTGCCCCACGGGTCGGTGGCGACACCATTGAACTCGACGTCGAGGGTGACCGGCTTGGTGATGCCCTTGATGGTGAGGTCGCCGGTGAGGGCCTCGCCTGTGAAGGAGGTCGAGACGAAGGTCATGTCGGGGTAGGTCTCGGAGTCGAGGAAGTCCGCGCTGCGCAGGTGGCCGTCGCGGTCGGCGGTGCCGCTGCTGATCGATGCGGTCTTGATGGTGACGTCGGCGAAGGACTTCGTGATGACCTCGGCGACCTCGACGGTGCCGGAGACCTCGGCGAACGAGCCGCGGACCTTGGTCACCATCAGGTGTCGGGCGACGAAGCCGACCTCGCTGTGGGTGGGGTCGATGGTCCAGGTGCCGGAGGCCAGGGTGTTCAGGGTGGTGATGGCGGTCATCTCGTACTCCTCGGGGTGGTCGGGCGTGGAAGCCTTGGTAGTTGAATGCTCAACCAAAGCCAGAGCGACGGGCATTCCCCCGTCTCACGATGTGGGATGAACCGTGGACACCGCGGCGTCCCGGCCCCTCGAATCCCACCCGCGGACCGGGGCTGACGTGCGACGATGGGGTCATGGCAGGTGAGGAGGTGATGTGGCTCACCGAGGCCGAACAGGTCTGGTGGCGCGCCTACCTGCGGGCCAACCGTGAGCTCGACGTGGCGTTGGACCGCGACCTGCAGGCCGCCGGCATCTCGATCTCGGAGTACGAGCTGCTCTCGATGCTGTCCGAGGCACCGATGGGCCAGCTGCGGATGTCGGCCCTCGCCGGCCTCATCGTCCAGTCCCGCAGCCGGGTCACCCACACCGCCGCGCGCCTCGAGCGACGTGGCTGGGTTCGACGCAGCCCGGCCCCGGACGACGGCCGCGGCGTGCTGCTGCGCCTCACCGACGAGGGGCGCGAGGCGATCACCGGGTTCGCCGTGGTGCACGTGACCAGCGTACGGCGCCACCTCGTCGACATCCTGACTCCCGACCAGTTCGCTGCCCTCGGTGAGGCGATGCAGGCCGTGCGCGACGCCTACGCCGCCGACCCCACCACACCCGACGACAGCTGCTGACCCCACCCTCGACGCTCACCCTCGACGCTCACCCTCGACCGCACCCCCCGGCCGACCCCGCCGCCCCGGGCTCCCACGCCGGGCTGGGAGGATGGGTCGGTGACGCACCCGACGACGACCGCCGCGACCAGCCCCACCGACGCCCCGGCATCCGCTGCCCTCCTGGCCCGCGCCCGGGCGGTCACCCCCGGCGGGGTCAACTCGCCGGTGCGGGCCTTCCGAGCCGTCGGCGGCACCCCGAGGTTCATGGCGAGCGGCCGCGGGCCGTACCTCACCGACGTCGACGGCAAGCAGTACGTCGACCTGGTCTGCAGCTGGGGCCCGATGATCCTCGGCCACGCCCACCCGCAGGTGCTCGAGGCCGTGCGCGAGGCAGCCGGCCGGGGCTTCTCCTTCGGCACCCCGTCCGAGAACGAGGTGCTGCTCGCCGAGGAGATCGTCGCCCGCGTCGACCCGGTCGAGCAGGTGCGCCTGGTGAGCAGCGGCACCGAGGCGACGATGAGCGCCATCCGGCTGGCCCGCGGCTTCACCGGGCGCAGCCTGGTCGTGAAGTTCGCCGGGCACTACCACGGCCACGTCGACTCGCTGCTGGTCAGCGCGGGCTCCGGGGTCGCCACCCTCGCGCTGCCCGACTCGGCCGGCGTCCCCAAGGAGATGGCCGCCGAGACGCTGGTCATCCCCTACAACGACGTCGAGGCCCTCGAGGCCGTCTTCGCCGCGCGCGGCGCCGAGATCGCCTGCCTGATCACCGAGGCCGCGGCGGGCAACATGGGCGTCGTCCCGCCGGATGCCGGGTTCACCGAGGCGCTGCGCCGGGTCACCGCCGAGCACGGCGCGCTGCTGGTCTCCGACGAGGTGATGACCGGTTTCCGCGTCGGACCGGCCGGCTGGTGGGGCCACGAGGGCGTCGACGTCGCCCCCGACCTGCTGACGTTCGGCAAGGTGATGGGCGGCGGCTTCCCCGCCGCAGCCTTCGGCGGGCGCGCCGACGTCATGGCCCTGCTCGCCCCCGACGGCCCGGTCTACCAGGCCGGCACGCTCTCCGGTAACCCCGTCGCGACCGCCGCCGGCCTCGCCACGCTGAAGGCCTGCGACGACGCCCTCTACGCGCGCCTGGGTGAGGTGTCGAGCGCCATCACCGACGCGGCATCCGCCGCCTTGTCGCAGGCCGGTGTGCCGCACCGCATCCAGTGGGCCGGGTCGATGTTCTCCGTCTACTTCCGCGCCGGCGCCGTGCGCACCTACGACGACGCGCGCGACCAGGACACCGCAGCGTTCGGCCGGTTCTTCCACGCCATGCTGGATGCCGGGGTCTACCTCCCGCCGAGCGCGTTCGAGTCGTGGTTCGTCTCCGGCGCGCACGACGACGCCGCCGTCGAGCGGGTGCTCGCGGCCCTGCCCGCGGCTGCACGGGAGGCCGCGGCAGGGGCCTCCACGCGCTGAGCAGCGACCCGCACCGGGGCTCACCGGGCGGGGCGCTGAGCAGCGCCCTGCACCGAGGCTCACCGGGGCGGTGCCGGCCTCCTCGTCCGCGTAGGCGGTCGTGCCCTCGACCTCTGGCGCTCCCGGTCGTGTCACGGGATGCTTCAGGGGTCACCTGAGCGTTCCGGGAGGTCCGATGAGCACGACGGCACACCACGACGACGGGGCCGCGACGGCCGCCGAGGCCGAGGCGCGGCGCGGAGCCTTCTCTGGCAGGCGCGTGTTCATCCTCGCTGCCATCGGGTCCGCCGTCGGCCTGGGCAACATCTGGCGGTTCCCCTACGTGGCGTACGACAACGGGGGAGGGGCGTTCATCCTGCCCTACCTCGTCGCCCTCCTGACCGCGGGAATCCCGTTCCTGCTCCTCGAGTACGCCCTGGGGCACAAGTTCCGGGGGTCCGCCCCGCTGTCCTTCGCCCGGCTCTCGCGACGCACCGAGGGGCTCGGCTGGTGGCAGGTCGGGATCTGCTTCATGATCGCTGTCTACTACGCCGCGGTCATCGCCTGGGCGCTCAGCTACACGTTCTTCTCGTTCTCCCAGGCGTGGGGGGACGACCCGGACGCCTACTTCTTCGGCGAGTTCCTCCAGGCCGGTGACCCCGGGGTCACACTCGAGTTCGTGCCACGCGTGCTGCTTCCGCTCGTCGTCGTCTGGCTGGCGCTCATCGTCGTGATGGCGCTCGGGGTCAGCCGCGGCGTCGGCGCCACATCGGTCATCTTCATCCCCGTGCTCATCGTGGCCTTCGCGTTCCTCGTCATCCAGGCCCTCAGGTTGCCGGGTGCGGCGCAGGGGCTCG
>JBBQWX010000085.1:0-18817 GCA_038210185.1 Actinomycetales bacterium | reverse complement strand
ACCCGCGAGCGGGTGCCCTCGTGCACGGCGTCGGCGAAGGTGTTGCCTCAGAACCGGCTCGTGGGCTCCGCCCCGAGGTCGCCGACGAGCTCGCCGGGGTCGACGTCGAGCCCCTTGCGCACGAACCAGGTCGCCATCGTCGTGGCGTCACGCTCGAGGAAGTCGAAGCCCTGCGGGTTGCCGATCACGTCGACGATCTGCGGCCAGTCGATGATCACGATCCGCTCCTCGTGGAGCAGCACGTTGTACGGCGAGAGGTCGCCGTGCGCCCACCCGTGGTGGGACAGGGTGAGCATCGACGTGCGCACCTGCTCGAACAGCTCTGCGAGCAGGGCGGGTTCGGGCCGGGTGGAGACCAGCCGCGGTGCGGCGACCGGGGTGTCGCCGCTGTCGTCGCCGACGAACGACATCAGCATCTCGGACTCGTCGAGCTGCACCGGGTAGGGCACCGGCAGGTCGAGCTCCCACAGCCGCCCGAGGGCGTCGAACTCGGCTGCCGCCCACTGCCCGGCGATCAGCTGCTTGCCGAAGTCGGTGCGCCGGGCCATCGCCCGCATCTCACGGCTCTTGCGCACGCGCCGCCCCTCGAGGGAGCCGGCGTCGCGGTGGAAGAGCCGGTGCTCACCGTTGCGATAGCGCTTGGCCGCCATCGTGCTGACCCGGCCGGTGCCCGGCACCCAGCGCCGCAGCACGTGCACGTCGGCCTCCTTGCCGGTCTTCAGCACGCCGAGGTCGCTCTCGACGGCGCCGAGGTCGGTGACGACCCAGTCGGGGCGCGGCTTCGGGCCGTGCGTCGCGCCGTCCCAGGAGGACCAGCGGTCTCCTTCGGGCGGTGCGTCAGGTGAGGTGTCGACGGAGAAGAGGGCCTGCGTCTGCTGCAGGTGGAACGGTCGGTGTGCCACGGGGGTGCTCCTGGTCGAGGAAGGAAGTGGAGGGCTCGGTGAGGGCCCGGACAGTGGTCGACATGTCGGCCTCCTTCTCTCTCGTCCCGGTTCAGGGCGTGGCACGACGGCGGATGCCGTGCGCTCACCTCCCAGCGTGACGCACCAGGGCACGGCCGCACCACTGCATTTCCCGGTTGGCACCTTGAACTTCCCCGCCATCACGGTGATGACCCGGATGTTCCGCATCGGCGGGGAAGCTTCGCCGCCACGCGGGAACTTCCCCGCCGTCACAGTGACGGCGGGAAAGTCAGCGCGTCAGCCGAGGCGCTCGACCCGGGCCAGCACCGGCTCGATGGGGAACAGGGTGATGAGCGAGCTGACCGGCACCTGGTCGGTGTTCCCCAGCGAGGTGACCCGGTGCTCGCGCAGGATGAGCGACAGGGCCAGGGCCGCCTCGACCATCGAGAAGTGCTGGCCGATGCAGGCCCGCGGGCCGCCGCCGAACGGCATCCACGCGTAGCGGTGCGCCGGCTCGGGGCGGGCGCCGGTGCCCGTGAAGCGGGTCGGGTCGAACACGAGCGGGTCGACCCAGAAGTCGGGGTGGCGGTGGATGGTCCAGGGCACGACGACGACGGTGGTGCCGGGGGACACCCGGTGGCCCAGAAGGTCGTCCTCCTCGACGGTCATCCGCCCCAGTATCGGCGCCGAGGGGTACAGGCGCATGGCCTCCTTGAGCACCGCCGTCGTCAACGGCAGCTCGGACACCCTCGCAGCGGTCGGGGGCTGGTCGCCGAGCACCCCGTGCACCTCCGCGCGTACGGCGTCCTGCAGGTGCTGGTGGCGCCCGAGCAGGTGCAGGGCGAAGGTGAGCGCGATGGCCGTGGTCTCGTGCCCGGCCATCATGAACAGCAGCACCTGGCTGCGCACCTCCTCGTCGCCGAGCCGCTCGTCGCCGTCGCGGGCTGCGAGCAGGAGGCTGAGCAGGTCGGTCTTCCCGCTGGTGCGCCCTTCGCGGCGCGCGGCGACGATGGCGTCGCACATGCCGAAGAGCTCGTCGCGCGCCGCCCGGCCACGGCGCACGCGGCGGGTCGGGATGCCGGCCGGCATCCGCACCGCGCCCAGCCCGCGGCGCAGGATCGTGTCCGAGACCGCCGGGAAGGAGCGACGCACGTGGGGCAGCAGGTCGTCGGCCGCCTCACCGAACAGGGCGGCGAGCACCACCCGCAGGGTGAGCCGCTGCATCTGCAGGCTGAGGTCCACCGTGGGGGAGCCCTCGACGTCCCACTCGCCCACGACCGTCTCGATCTCGCCCACCATCAGGTCGGCGTAGCCCCCGACGGCCGCCTTGGTGAACAGCGGCTGCAGGAAGCGCTTCTGGCGCGTCCAGTCCTCGCCCTCTGCGGTGAGCAGGCCGGGGCCGAGCCACGTGACGATCTCGTCGTGCACGCGGTCCTGCTTGGAGTAGGCCCGCCACGACGTGCCGGACAGCACCCGGGCGGCGCCGTCGGGGTGGTGCACCCACCACACGTCACGGCTCGCGCCGGGCGGGCCGATCACCAGGTGCACGAGGTCACCGTGCCGGCGCCACATGCCCTCGGCATAGTCGACCGCGTTGCGTCGCAGGCCCAGAATCGGGGCGTACCGGCCACCGACGACCGGCGGCGGGGTGGGGGCCGTCCGGGCGTCGGGGCTCGCGACGGGCGTCATCGCACCATGGTGGCCCCTCGCCCCGCAGCCGTCGAGGCGGACGCAGCGGTGGGGGTGGGAGGACTCACACCCACGCCGGCTCCATCGGCGGGCGGGCCGACGGCATACTCGTGGGGCAGACCCAAGACCACAGCCGAAGGCGGCGATTGCGCATGTCCCGACTCCAGACCACGGACGGCCTCACCGAGGAGCAGCACGAGCTCATCAAGCTGGTGCGCGAGTTCGTCGACGAGCAGATCATCCCGGTCGCGACCGCGCTCGAGCACCGCGACGAGTACCCGACCGACATCGTCGAGGGCATGAAGGAGATGGGGATCTTCGGCCTGATGATCCCCGAGGAGTACGGCGGGCTCGGCGAGTCGCTGCTGACCTACGCCCTGGTCGTCGAGGAGATCGCCCGCGGCTGGATGTCGGTGAGCGGCATCATCAACACCCACTTCATCGTCGCCTACCTCATCCTCCAGCACGGCACCGAGGAGCAGAAGCAGCGCTACCTGCCGAAGATGGCGACCGGTGAGGTGCGGGGCGCGTTCTCGATGTCGGAGCCCGGGATGGGCTCGGACGTCGCGGCGATCCGCAGCAAGGCGGTGCGCGACGGCGACGAGTGGGTGCTCACCGGTCAGAAGATGTGGCTGACCAACGGCGGCTCGGCCAACCTGGTCGCGGTGCTCATGCGCACCGATCTCGGCGAGAGCGACAGCCCGTACAAGAACATGTCGACCTTCCTCATCGACAAGGAGTCCGGCTTCGGCGAGACGGCCCAGGGTGTCACGGTGCCCGGCAAGATCGAGAAGATGGGCTACAAGGGAGTCGACACCACCGAGCTGATTCTGGAGGGGCACCGCACCGGTGACGCGCAGCTGCTCGGCGGAGCGCCGGGCAAGGGCTTCTACCAGATGATGGACGGCGTCGAGGTGGGTCGCGTGAACGTCGCGGCCCGCGCCTGCGGAGTGTCGCTGCGGGCCTTCGAACTCGGCATCGCCTACAGCCAGCTGCGTGAGACCTTCGGCAAGAAGATCGCCGAGCACCAGGGCATCCTGTTCCGCCTCGCCGACATGGCGACCATGGTCGAGGCCAGTCACCAGATGATGGTCAAGGCAGCCCGGCTCAAGGACGCCGGCGAGCGCAACGACCTCGAGGCCGGGATGGCGAAGTACCTGGCCTCGGAGAACTGCGCGAACGTCGTGGAGCAGAGCTTCCGCATCCACGGTGGCTACGGCTACTCCAAGGAGTACGAGATCGAGCGCCTCTACCGCGAGGCCCCGATGCTGCTCATCGGGGAGGGCACCGCCGAGATCCAGAAGATGATCATCGGACGCCGCCTCCTCGAGGACTACAAGGCCCGCTGACCTCGCCGTGCGTGCGGAAGTGGGTTGCCCTGGCAACCGTTTCCGCACTCGAGGCCGGATGCCGGGTCTCGGGTCAGTAGCTCGGGTCAGTAGCTCGGGTCAGTAGTTCGGGGCAGCCGGCTCGTCGAGGAACGCCTCGAGGGTGTGCCAGCCGCCGTCGTGGTAGGCCCGGGCCAGCGCCCTGCCCACGAAGCGGAAGTGCCAGGGCTCGAACCCGAGCCCGACGGTGGAGCGGTAGCCCTTCTCGTACCGCAGGAGGTAGCCGTGCCGCCAGGAGTTGCGCGCCAGCCAGCGTCCCTGCGGGGTCTCGTCGATGCAGTCGTTGACGCTGCAGTTCGACTCCCCGACGGGCAGCAGGTCGACGGTCAGGCCGGTCTGGTGCTCGCTGTGGCCCGGTCGCGCGTACCAGGTGTCGGTCCAGGTGCGCCCGCGCTTGGCCAGCCACCTGTCGTAGAGGGCGTCCTGCACGGCGTACGAGCGGTACGCCGTGTCGATGCCGACGCGTCCCGCGCCGGCGGATGCCGCGGCCGCTGCCATCTCAGCGAGCGCGTCCGCCGCATCCGCGCGCATCTGGTGCCCACCGGCGTGCTGCATGGGCGGCACCTTCAGGTCTGAGGGGCCGAACCTGATCGGCGACAACGGGTTTCGGCGGTTGACGAGCACCCACTCGCTGGTCGGGTCACTGATGCTCCGACAGGGTTCGAGCCGACCCGCGAGCCTGCGCACGGACCGCTCGTCGCCCACCAGCACGACCCTCGACACGCTCTTCCCGACGAGCGCGGTGCGCACCGAGGCGGGAACGCAGTAGGGCAGGGAGTAGTGGAGCGGGCGCTGTGACAGGCCGGCGAGGGACGCCCCGGCGAAGGCTTCACCCAGGGTGTGCCCGTTCGCCAGGTAGGCCACTCCCGTCGGCAGGGTCGGCCACGCGAGGGCGTTGACCTCGGCCGCGACGGCATGGCGGTCCGCGCCCGTGGCACGCACGACGTGCTCGGCGCCGACGAGGTCCTCGAGGTCGCCCGCGATGCCGGTGGACACCGCGGCGGTCGGCCCGACGACGGTCACGTCCGTGACGGCGAGGTCGCGCAGCAGGTCGGCCGCGGCGGCCGGCAGCCAGGACGCGGTGCCGTCGACGACGATCAGGGGTGACCGGCTCCCGGCGGCGGCCGTAGCGGCCACCACCGCGTGCTCGGCGTGGTCCCTCGAGACGACCCAGGCCTTCGTGGCCGTGCGGAAGGCGTAGCGCGCCATCGCGACCGACGTCGCTGCACTGCTGCTCCCGTCGACCCGTTCGACGGCTGGTGCATGGGCGGCTGCCGCCCGTTCGACGGTGGCGCGCAGCACGGTACCGCCGCCCACCAGGACGATGCGGTCCGGGTCGAGCCGGTCCAGCTCGGCGGCGATCACCGTCGGGATGCCGTCGGGCCGGGTCAGCAGGACCGCGCCACCCTGCACGGCTGCGGCCGGGAGCGCACCGTAGCCCTGTGCCTGCGACTCGCCGGACACGAGGAAGACGACCGGCGCCCGGGCCTTGCCGGGGAACGACGCCTGCGAGGCCGCGGCCGAGATCGCGTAGACGTCGTCGCCGGCGACCCGCACCTTGGGCGGCTGGACCGTCGGCGGCGTGACCGTGGGTGACGGCGACGGGGTCGCGCTCGCGGCGGCCGCCGCGGACGCCGAGGGAGGGGCCGACGCCGGGGGCTGCGCCGACCTCGAGGTGGGGTCCGTCGGCGTGAGCGGGCCCGCGACGGCGAGACCGAGGCCGGCCACGGCGGCCACCCACACGGCACCGATGCCGAGCTGTCGAGCCGTCGGTGACTCCATGACGTGACCCTAGGCGCTGGCCGTCGCGGAGGGCGGGTCCGGGCCCAGCCCCGGGGCGGGGATAATGGAGGCATGAGCACCCAGCCCACGCGCCCGGGCCTGCGCGCCACCCTCTCGCTCGAGTACCCGATGTCGCTCGGGGTCTACGACTCCTACGACGACGCCCAACGGGCGGTCGACTACCTCTCCGACCACGAGTTCCCCGTGCAGGACGTGCTGATCGTCGGCACCGACCTCAAGCAGCTGGAGCGTGTCACGGGCCGCCTCACGCGCGGTCGTGTCCTCGGCGCCGGTGGGCTGTCCGGCGCCTGGCTCGGCCTGTTCGTCGGCACCATCTTCGCCCTGTTCGACCCGAGCGGTTTCAACATCCTCAGCGTCGCGGGCACCGTGGCGTTCGGCGCCGTGTTCGGCATGATCTGGGCCGCGGTCGGCTACCGCTTCACCCGTGGTGAGCGTGACTTCACCTCGGTGAGCCTGGTCGTCGCCGCGAAGTACGAGCTGCTCTGTGAGCACAAGCACGTGCAGCGTGGGCGCGAGCTGCTCACCGAGATGGACCCCATGCGCGCTGCCCAGGAGCAGGTGCGCCGCGCCCGCGAGGCCGAGCAGGCCAGGGTGGCGCAGCAGCCGGCACCGCAGCCCCAGCAGGCACCCCAGCCTCAGCCGGCACCGCAGCCCCAGCAGCCTCAGCAGCACCAGCAGCTTCCGCCGCTGCCGCCGGTCGGCTGAGGCGCTGCGCCCCGGCCCGGCCGGCTGGTGGCCCGGATTGCCCACTGACAGGTGGGCCCCGGGGGGAGCACACTGCTTGGGGTAACCGCCAGGGGGACGACGGGGTCCCCCTCGTGAACGGAGGCCCGTGGGCGAGCCACAGGACGAACCGACCACCCCCGGTCGTTCCGCCGAAGCGGACGACCCGGTCTGGCTCGCCGCGCGGCTGGCCGAGGCGCAGGAGCAGCTGACCGCGACGCGGGAGATCCTGTCGATCCTCGCCCGGGCCTCGTCGTCGGAGGACGACGTCTTCGAGGCGGTCGTCGACAATGCCCGCCGAATCTGCCGCGCGCAGGCCGCCCAGATCCACGTGGTGGACGGAGACCTCTACCAGCTGGTGCGCTCCCGAGGCCTGGATCGCGACTTCTTCGAGTTCTCCGCCGACAACCCCGTGCCGCGCGACCGTGACTCTCTCGTGGGGCGCGTGGCCCTCGACCGCACGGCACAGCAGATCGCCGACGTGCTCGCGGACCCCGAGTACAACCGGCCCGAGTTGCAGCGGCGTGGAGGCTACCGCTCGATCATCGGGGCGCCCATGCTGCTCGACGACGAGGTGGTCGGCGTTCTGTCGGTGTGGCGGACCACCGTCGAGCCGTTCGACGAGCACACCGAGAACCTGCTCACGACCTTCGCGGAACAGGCGGCGCTCGCGCTGCGCAACGTCGAGCTCTCCTCGGCGCTGCAGTCCCGGTCAGCCGAGCTGGCGCGCAAGGTCGACGAGCTGGAGGCCCTGGCCGACATCGGGGCGGCGATCAGCTCCACCCTCGACCCCGACGAAGTGCTCGCAACGATCGTCGAGCACGCCGTCGATCTGTCCGGCGCCGACGGGGGGTCCCTCATGGAGTACGACGAGGAGCGCCGCCTGTTCCGCGTCCGCACCACCTACGGCACGAGCGACGACGTGCGCGAGCAGCTGAAGACGGTCCGCATCCACGTGGACGAGTCCTTCGTCGGCCGGGCGGCGATCTCGGGGATGCCCGTCCAGGTGACCGACCTGTCCGACATCGAGCTCGACCCGCACCTGCGCCTGCTGCTCGACGCCGGCTGGAAGTCCCTCGTGGTGATTCCGTTGGTCCGGCCCGACCGGATCGTGGGGGCGCTGGTGGTGCGACGCCTCACCCCGGGGGCTTTCAGCGACGAGACGTGCGACCTGCTCACGGCGTTCGCCAGCCAGTCGGCGATCGCCCTGACCAACGCCCGGCTGTACGAGCAGCTCGAGCTCCAGCGGCGTGAGCTCGCCACGACGAGCCAGCACAAGTCCGACTTCCTCGCCAGCATGTCGCACGAGCTGCGTACCCCGCTCAACGCGGTCATCGGCTTCTCCGAGGTGCTGCTCGAGCGGATGTTCGGCGAGCTCAACGACCGCCAGGCCGAGTACGTGCAGGACATCCTCGACGCCGGCCAGCACCTGCTCGCACTGCTCAACGACGTGCTGGACCTGTCCAAGGTCGAAGCCGGCCGGATGGAGCTGGAGGTCACGACCTTCCCGGCCCCGGACGCCATCCGGGGTGTGCTCGCGCTCGTGCGGGAGCGCGCCGGCCAGCACGCGGTCGAGCTGGGTTTCGACCCGACGGGAACGCCGACGCACATCACCGCCGACGAGCTGCGGCTCAAGCAGGTGCTGCTCAACGTGATCGGCAACGCCGTCAAGTTCACGCCGGCGGGCGGCACCGTCACGGTGCACGCCTGGACCGAGGGACCCGAGGTGCTCATCACCGTGACGGACACCGGCATCGGCGTCGCCGAGTCCGACCGTTCCCGGATCTTCGACTCCTTCCAGCAGGGCACGCGCTCGGCGGCCAGCTCGGAAGGCACCGGGTTGGGGTTGACCCTGACCCGCCGCATCGTCGAGCTGCACGGCGGCCGGATGTGGCTCGAGAGCGAGCTCGGGGTCGGCAGCACCTTCGGCCTGGCCCTTCCCCGCCAGGTGCACACCGGGCCGGTGACCGGCTGGACCGAGCCCGCGGTCGACGACGGCCGTCGCGCCATCGTCGTCATCGAGGACGACCCGAGCTCCGCCGAGCTCGTCGCGGTGCACCTCACCGCCGCCGGGCTGCGCCCCGTCGCGGTGCGCACCGGCGAGGAGGGCCTGGCGGCCGTCCGGGGCCTTCGGCCCGCGGCGGTCGTCCTGGACATCCACCTGCCGGGCATGGACGGCTGGGACGTCCTGAGCGCGATCAAGGCCGACCCGCAGCTGGCGCCGACACCGGTCGTCGTCGTGTCCGTGCTCCCCGAACGCGGGCACGGCTTCGCGCTCGGTGCGGCGGACTACCTCGTGAAGCCGGTGTCGAAGGACAGTCTGCTCGGAGCGGTGTGGCGGGCGGTCGCGGAGCGGGTCGACCGCGCGGGCGAACGCCGCGACGTCGTGGTCATCGACGACGACCCGGTGGCCCTGGAGCTGGTCCGGGCCACCCTGGAGCCGCACGGGTGGACCGTGACGACGTGCACGGGCGGAGCGGAGGCGCTGTCCGTCATCCGTGCCGTGAACCCGTCGATCGTGCTGGTCGACCTGCTCATGCCCGAGGTCGACGGGTTCGAGGTCGTCGACGCGTTGCGGGCCGACCCGCGCACGGCCGCGACCCCCGTGGTCGTGCTCACGGCGAAGTCGCTGACGGCGAAGGACCGGCAGCGCCTGCGGGGCCGCATCGAGTTCGTGGCCTCGAAGGGCGAGCTCGACCTCAGCTGGCTCGCCGCCCGGCTGACCCAGGTGGCGACCGGTGGCAGCGTCCCCGACGAGGGCCGGGAGGTGCAGCCGTGAGCGAGCTGTCAGTGCTTCTTGTGGAGGACAACCCCCGCAACCTCAAGCTGGCCCGCGACGTGCTCGAGCACGCCGGCTTCGCGGTGACGGCGGTGACGTCGGGGGAGGAGGTGCTGGCCGCGGCGAGGACCGCGGCGCCGGACGTCATCCTGATGGACCTCCAGCTACCCGGGATCGACGGGCACGCGGCGCTGTCGCGGCTGCGGGCCGACCCGCTGACGGCCGGCATCCCCGTCGTCGCGGTGAGCGCGTTCGCGATGCAGGTCGACCGCGACCGTGCCCTCGCCTCCGGCTTCGACGGCTACCTCATGAAGCCGATCAGCGTGCGCGAGTTCCCCGAGCAGGTGCGCGGCCACGCGCGCGGACCGGACGGCGCGCCGTGACCGACGACGCCACCATCCTCATCGTCGACGACCTGCCCCAGAATCTCCGGCTGCTCGACGCGGTGCTCGTCCCGCAGGGTTTCACGGTGCTGGCCGCCTCGTCCGGCGCTGAGGCGCTGGAGCTGCTCGCGCGCGGTCTGCCCGACATCGTGCTGCTCGACATCATGATGCCGGGGATGGACGGCTACGAGACCTGCCGCCGGATCCGCCAGGAGCCCGCGACGTCCTTCGTCCCCGTGGTCATGGTGACGGCGAGCGGGGATGCGGAGAAGGTCCGCGCCATCGAGGCGGGGGCCGACGACTTCGTCACCAAGCCGCTCAACCGGGCCGAGCTGCTCGCGAGGGTGCGCTCGCTCGTGCGCGTCAAGCGCTACCACGACACGGTGGTCGCGCAGGCGGCCGCGCTCGCCGAGTGGAACCAACAGCTCGAGGAACGCGTGGCCGCCCAGGTCGCCGAGCTCGAGCGGCTCGGCCGGCTGCGCCGCTTCCTGTCCCCGCAGATCGCCCAGCTGGTCGTCGACACCGGCGACGAGTCGTTCCTGCGCAGCCACCGTCGCGAGATCGTCTCGGTGTTCACCGACCTGCGCGGCTTCACCCCGTTCGCCGAGAGCGGCGAGCCGGAGGAGACGATGGAGGTGCTGTCCGAGTACCACCTCGCGCTCGGGGAGCTGGTGTTCGCCTACGAGGGGACGCTGGAGCACTTCGCCGGCGACGGGTTGCTCGTCTTCTTCAACGACCCCGTCCCGTGTCCCGACGCCGCCGATCGCGCGGTGCGGATGGCCGTCGACATGCGTGAGCGCGTCGCCGTCCTGGCGCAGGGCTGGCGGCGCAAGGGCCACGACCTGGGGTTCGGGGTCGGCATCGCCCAGGGGTACGCCACGCTCGGGCGGGTCGGGTTCCCGGGCCGCTACGACTACGCCGCCATCGGAACGGTGACCAACCTCGCCGCCCGGCTGTGCGCCGTGGCGGGACCGGGTCAGATCCTCGTCTCGCACCGGGTGCGGCACGGCATCACCGGGCCGGTGGGCTGTCGAGACGTCGGGCCCCTGGAGCTCAAGGGCTTCAGCCGGCCCGTGGAGGCGCACGAGATCATCGCACTGCACTAGGACGGAGGTGTCGTCGTGAACGACATCGCGGAACACGGATCGACCCTCGCCGAGCTCGACGAGGACGGTCGCAACGCAGTCTTCGACCGGCTCCAGGCGCACCTGCCGGAGGTGTGGAACGCGATGCGCCGCGACGACCCGCGCGAGTCGGTCGTCATCGTGCCGTCGATGACCCTCGACCGCGTCGTGGCGAACACCGGCGGGATGAGCCAGGCGCTGGAGGAGCGCTTCTTGTTCTTCCTGCTGTTGCTGCGCCAGCCCCGGCTGCGGATGGTCTACGTCACCTCACAGCCGATCAACCCGCTCGTCGTGGACTACTACCTCTCGCTGCTCCCCGGCGTCATCCCCGCTCACGTGCGGTCCCGGCTCTTCCTCGTCTCGGTCGACGACTCCGGCCCCGAGCCCCTGACCGAGAAGATCCTCGCCCGGCCCCGCCTGATCGCGCGCATCCGCGACCTCGTTCCGGAGCGCTCGCTTTCCCACCTGGTCCCGTACAACACGACCCCCCTGGAACGCGACCTCGCCCTGCTGCTCGGCATCCCGATGTACGGCGCGGACCCCCGGCTCTTCCCGCTCGGGACGAAGACCGGATGCCGGCGGCTCTTCGCCCGCGCCGGGGTGCGCTACCCACCGGGCGTCGAGGACCTGCACACGCGCGACGACCTCGAGGAGGCGCTGGTCGCCCTGCGGGCCCAGCGCCCCGGCATCCGGGCAGCGATGGTCAAGCTGAACGAGGGGGTCGCCGGCGCCGGCAACGCGGTCGTACACCTGGCGGACCTTCCGGAGCCGGGCAGCGCGCAGGAACGCGGCGCGGTGGCGGACCGGGTCGAGGGCATGGAGCTGGAGGACACCCGGATCGACGTGGGTGCCTACCTCGCCAAGCTCGACGAACGCGGCGGCATCGTCGAGGAGCGGGTCGTCGGTGACGAGCTGCGCAGCCCGAGCGTGCAGATGCGGGTCACCCCGCTGGGCCGGGTCGAGGTGCTGTCGACCCACGACCAGGTGCTCGGGGGGCCCAGCGGCCAGTCCTACCTCGGCTGCCGCTTCCCGGCCGACGGTGCGTACGCCCGGCTGATCACCCAGGACGCCGAGCGGATCGGTGCGCTCCTGGCCCAGGAGGGCGTCCTCGGGCGGTTCGCCGTGGACTTCGTCACCGTGCGACGGGGCGAGCACTGGGAGGCGGACGCCATCGAGGTGAACCTGCGCAAGGGGGGCACGACCCACCCCTTCCTGACCCTGCAGTTCCTCACCGACGGCCGGTACGACCCCGAGACCGGGCAGTTCGTCACTCCGGGTGGGGAGGAACGGCACCTCGTGGCCACCGACCACTTCGAGCACCCGAGCCTGCGGGGGCTGCGGGTGGAGGACCTCTTCGACCTGCTGGCCCGCAGCGGGCTGAGCTTCGACCAGGCCCGGCAGACGGGCGTGGTCTTCCACATGCTCAGCGCGCTCACGACCTTCGGCCGGGTGGGCATGACCGCGATCGGGCACACCCCGGCGGCGCCGCAGGAGCTCTACGACGCCGCCGAGGCGGCCCTGCTCGAGGAGGCTCGGGACGCGGCGACCCCTCCGTCGCTGCCTGCCTGAGCACCGCTCACGGGGCCAGGGCCTCGGAGTGGAGCAACGCCTCGATCAGGGCCTGTCGCCACGTGCGTCGCTGGTGGCCCGTGCGGCGCGAGCTGCCGCCGCAGCCGCACTCCCACACCCAGCAGTCCTGCACCCGGTGCACGCTCGGGTGGTGGTGCGCGGTGTCTCGATGGCCCCGGTGGGTCCGCTGCGTTCGCATGGTGGGCCTTCCTTCACCAGGAGGCGGAGTAGCTCTCCGCTTCCCCCCACCCTCGCCGTCGGCGGCGGGCCGGTCTGTCACCGCCGAGGCACCCGTTGTGTGCCGACGGTGACACAGGCGTCGGGGACGTGCTGCACTGGAGGGATGGACTGGGCACTGCTCACGGGCCTGTCGGAGCCCGACCGGAGAGCCGTCCTCGCCTCGACCCGCCGGCGGCGGTTCGCCCGCGGCGAGGTGGTCTTCCACGAGGCCGACCTCGCCGACACGGTGCACGTCGTCGCCGAGGGTCGGCTCGCCGTGCGCCGCAGCACGTCGGCGGGGGACACCGTGACCTTCGCGATCCTTGGCCCCGGCGACACGTTCGGCGAGATGGCGCTGCTCGGGCTGCAGCCCCGGCGCACCTCCTCGGTCGTCGCGCTCGAACCCGCCGTGACGCTGAGCCTCGGTTTCGCCGAGGTCCAGCGGCTCCGGTCAGCCCACCCCGCCGTCGAGCAGCAGCTCGTCGAGATGCTGGCCCACCGGGTGGCCCGGCTCTCCGACCACCTGCTCGAGGCCCTGCACGTCCCGGCCGACGAGCGCATCGTGCGGCGACTCCTCGAGATCTGCGACCGCTACGCCGCGCTGGAGGGCGCCCGCACCGTGGTCGTCCCCCTGACCCAGGACGCCATCGGTGACCTCGCGGGCTCCTCCCGCCCGACGACCAACCGGGTGCTGCGGCGGCTGGAGGCGGACGGCATCCTCGCCCTGCACCGCGGCTCGATCGAGGTGCGTGACCGCCCTGCCCTTGCGCGCCGAGCGGCGCGGTGACGCTCAGCCCTTGACCGCACCCGAGGTGAGGCCCCGGACGAAGAACCGCTGGAGCGAGAAGAACACGATCATCGGCACGACCATCGAGATGAAGGCCGCAGCCGTCAGCAGTTCCTTGCCCTGACCCTGGGTGCCCAGCAGCTGCTGGACCTGGACGATGACGGTCGAGTTGTCGGAGTTGAGGAACAGCTTGGCGATGAGCAGGTCGTTCCACACCCAGAGGAACTGGAGCGTCGCGAAGGCCGCCATCGCCGGCACGGCCATCGGGGCCACGAGCTTCCAGAACGTCTGGTAGTGGCTGCACCCGTCGACCTTTGCCGACTCGACGATGCTGACCGGCAGCGTCGCCATGTAGTTGCGCAGCGTGTAGAGCGCCAATGGCATCCCGAAACCGGTGTGCAGCAACCAGACCGAGATGTACTGCCCCGAGATCCCCAACCCCTCGGGCCCGAGGATGTCGAGCATCGGCTGGAACGCGACCTGGATCGGCACGACGAGCAGGCCCACGATGACGATGAAGATGACGTCCTTGCCGCGGAACTCCATGAAGGTGAACGCGTAGGCCGCGAAGGCCGCGAACATGATCGGCAGGATCGTCGCGGGGATCGCGATGACGACGCTGTTGAGCAGGCCGACGCCGATGTCCGAACCCTCGAACACCTTGCTGTAGTTCTCGGTGGTCCAGCCGGCGCCGAACGGGTTGAGAACAGCGGTCCACCAGCCCGACGACGCCGCGTCGTCGCGGGTGCGGAACGACGTGGCCAGGAGCCCGAGGGTGGGGATCGTCCAGAGCACGACGAGGACCACCATCGTGATCACCGAGAAGACGCTACGGGGCCGTCCGTCCTTCATCAGCGTGCGGCTCATCGGTTGGCCTCCTCGGCGCGGAAGTGGCGGACCTGGTAGATCAGGACCGGGATGACCGCGAGAAGCAGGATGACGACGATCGCTGTGGCCCGCCCGGCCTGGCTGTTCGCGAAGAGCTCGTTGAAGAACAGGTTGGCGATGACGTTGGAGTTGAATCGCCCGTTCGTCATGACGTAGACGATGTCGAACACCTTGAGCACCAGGATGAGCACGGTGATGAACACCGTGATGATCGTGCCCTTGATCTGCGGGATGACGACCTTGAAGAAGATCTGCACCTCGCTCGCACCGTCGATCCGCGCGGCCTCGATGGTGTCCTCCGGAACACCCTTGATGGCCGAGGACAGCAGGATCATCGCGAAGCCCACCTGGAGCCAGATGAGGATCACCATCATGAGGAACGAGTTGAGCCGCGCGGTGGGGATGTTGAGCCACGTCTGCGGCTCGCCGCCCAGGGTGACCCAGATGGCGTTGAGCAGGCCGGTCTGCGGCGACCCGGGGTTGTCGTAGGCGTAGATGAGGCCCCAGATGGCCGAGGCGCCGACGAACGAGATCGCCATCGGCAAGAAGATGAAGGACTTCGACAGCTTCTCGCCACGGGCGGTGAGCTTGTCGGCCAGCACCGCGACGACCACGCCGAAGACGACCGTGACCGCCGGAACCACGATGATCCACAGGATGTTGTTGATGATCGACTGCCAGAACTGGGAGTCGCTGAAGATCGACCGATAGTTGGCGAATCCGACGTAGGCCGTGCTGTCGGCGTTCGCGAACGAGTAGTTGATCGTCTGGATCGTCGGGTAGATGAGCATGAGCCCGATGAACGCGACGGACGGCAGGAGGAACGCGTAGGGGATGAGCCCCTCGGACAGCCGGCGGGGGAGCCCCTCGACGAACATGTTCAGGAAGTAGAACAACCCGGCGGCGCCGCCGACCCCGGCGACGAGGGCCAGGGCCCCGATGAAGATCTTGTTGTCGAAGAACCACTCGGGGTAGAACGCGAAGCCGAGGAAGAGGTTCGCGACGAACCAGACGATCAGCACCATGCCGACGAGGCCGATGAGGACGCGCAGCGGCCGCGCTCGGCTCGGCCCCGGCTCCGGGCCGCGGACCGGAGCCGGTGTGGGATCCGTGACCGTCGGGGGCGGTGGCGCCGTGGTCGCGCTGCTCATGACGACTGACCCGCGGTCTTCGGCCAGGACGCCTCGATCTTGTCCGCGACCTGCTGGGACGAGCTACCGCTCATCCACTCGACCATGCCGGTCCAGAAGGTGCCGGAGCCGACCTCCTTGGGCATCAGGTCGGAGCCGTCGAAGCGGAACACGTCGGCGGACGCGGCGATCTCGGCCATCTGGCGGGTGGTCTCATTGGGGTAGTTGCTCGCGTCGAAGGAGGTGTGCGGCGACAGCCAGCCCCCGACCTTGGCCCACTCGGCGCCGAACTTGTCGGACGTGAGGAACTTCATGACGGCCTTGGCGTCGTCGTCGTTGCCGTTGAACAGGCCGGCGATGTCACCACCGCCGAGGATCGCCTGGCCCTCGTAGCCGCCTTCGAACGGCGGGTAGACGAAGATGCCCACCTTGGCGTCCAGATCGGACTGGACGCCCGCCGGGAGGAACCCGGAGGCGAAGTTGCCCTGGCGCATGAGGTAGCACCGGGGGTCGGCGCCGAACGCGGGGTTCATCGTCTCCCCGAAGGGGGTGTTGAGGATGCCGCGGACGCCGCCGAGCACGTTGCCCTCGGTCTTCGCGAGCTTGCCGAACTCGTCGAACGACTGCACGATCCGCTTGTCGTTGAACGGGATCTGGTGGGAGACCCACTGGTCGTACACGTCGGGGCCCCACATCCGCAGGACGATCTCCTCGATCCAGTCCGTGCCGACCCAACCGGTGGCCTGGTCGGACTCCCAGCCCATGCACCACGGGGCGGCACCGTCGGCCTTGACCTTGTCGGTCACCGACGCGAGGTCCTGCATGGAGGACGGCTTCACGGAGTAGCCGCCGTCCTCCCACGCGGGCTTCGGGTACCACACGAGGCTCTTGACGGCGAGCCGCATCGGAGCGCCGTACACCCGACCTCGGTAGCGGGCCGAGTCGAGCAGGCCCGGCACCAGGGTGGCGTCCAGCGACTCGTAGTCGAGGTAGGTGTCGATCGGGTTGACCTTGTCCTGCCCGGCGAACTCCAGGAGGCCGCCGGGCTGGGGGAAGAGGCCGATGTCGGGGGAGTCACCGGAGTTGACCTTCTGCTTCACGGTCGTCGTGAAGTCCGCGTCGGGGGTGTATTGCACCTCGATCCCGGACTCCTTCTCGAAGGGTGCGAGCGAGGCCTCGAAGGCCTCGGCCTCCGCACCGCCGAACGCCCCGAGGATCGTGACTCGCTTGTCGCCGTCGGCCGTGCCGCCGTCGACGAAGCCGCCGAGCCCACCTCCCCCCGCCCCGCCGGTGGGGGTCGGATTCTGCAGGCATCCGGATGCCGTGAGGGCGACGGCGACGGCCGCTGCCAGCTTCAGACCCATCCTCGGGCGTCGTACCGGCTCAGTCATCGCCACTCCTCGTCGAGTCGTCGGGACCGCGACACTGTGACGTACCGCACCCCCAGTTCCTCGAAGTTACTACGGCACCTCGCGGCTGAGAAGCGGTGCTGCACGCGGATTCCCGACTGTCGAAGTCGGACGGGTGCGGGTTCCGGTCGCGCCCGATGGGCCGGTATGGTCGGCCGATGGATCGCGAATCCGCCCCCCTCGAGCCCCTCCAGGACTCCTTCTCGCGCGTGCTCTGCGTCGTCGCGCACCCGGACGACATCGAGTACGGCACCGCGGCCGCCGTCCACCGCTGGGTGGGTGAGGGGGCGACCGTCGCCTACTTCCTGCTGACCCGCGGCGAGGCGGGCATCGACACGATGTCGCCCGCCGAGGCGGCCCCGGTGCGCGAGGAGGAGGAGCGGGAGAGCGCCCGCCGGGTCGGGGTCGAGACCGTCGACTTCGGCGACCACCGCGACGGCGCCATCGAGTACGGCGTGCCCCTGCGCCGGGACATCGCCCGCGCCATCCGGCGGCACCGCCCCGACCTGGTCGTCGCCCAGACGTGGGGCGAGCGCTTCGGCGGCGGGATGGTCAACCAGGCCGACCACCGCGCGGTGGGGCTCGCCACGCTGGATGCCGTCGCGGACGCCGGCAACCGCTGGCTGCACAGCGACCTCACCGACGAGGGCCTCGAGCCCTGGGGCGGGGTGACGGTGCTCGCCGTGGCCGGTAGCGCCACCCCGACGCACTTCGTCGACGTGTCCGGGGAGCACTTCGAGGCCTCGGTGCACTCCCTCGAGGCCCACGCCGAGTACAACACCGCGCTGCCCTCCGACTTCCCCGCACCGCGAGAGCTGCTCAGCATGATCCTCGGCGGCGGCGGTCAGGCCGCCGGGGTCGAGCACGCGGCGCTGTTCGACGTCATCCGGCGCGGCTGAGGCCGTCCCGGCGCACTCAGCAGCGCTGGATGCGCGCGAGCCACTCCTCCACGTCGGACGACGAGCGCGGCATCGCCGCCGAGAGGTTCTCGCAACCCTGCTCGGTCACGAGCACGTCGTCCTCGATCCGCACCCCGATGCCCCGGAACCGCTCGGGGGCGAGCAGATCGTCGGCCTTGAAGTAGAGCCCCGGTTCCACGGTGAGCACCACGCCGGGCTCGAGCACGGCATCCATGTACTCCTCGCGGGTGGCGAGGGCGCAGTCGTGCACGTCGAGCCCGAGGTGGTGCGACGTGCCGTGCACCATCCAGCGGCGGTGGTACTGGCCGTGGTCCTTGTCGAGGGTGTCGTCGACCGACACGCCGTCGGGCAGCAGGCCCCACGCGTGCAGGTGCTCGGCGATGACCCGGATGGCGGCCGCGTGCACGTCGGAGAACCGGTTGCCCGGCCGCACGGCTGCCAGCCCGGCCTCCTGCGCGGCGAACACGGCGTCGTAGACCTCCCGCTGGGCGTCGGTGAACCTGCCGGAGGCGGGAAGCGTGCGGGTGATGTCGGCGGTGTAGAGGGAGTCGACCTCGACCCCGGCGTCGATCAGCACGAGGTCGCCGTCACGCACCTCGCCGGTGTTCTTGATCCAGTGCAAGGTGTTCGCGTGGTCGCCGGCCGCGCAGATCGAGTCGTAGCCGACCCCGTTGCCGCGGTGCCGGGCGTGCCGGGCGAAGGTGCCCTCGAGCCAGCGTTCGCCCCGTCCCTCCTCGACGGCCCCGCGGAGCTCGACGATCATCGCCTCGAACCCGTGGTGGGTGGCGGCGACGGCGGCGCGCAGCTGCTCGACCTCGTGGTCGTCCTTGCGCATCCGCAGGTGCGAGATGTCGTGGGCGAGCGCGTCGTCGGACTCCTGGAGGCCCTCGGCGGCAGCGCCGTTCTCGCTACGCGCCGCGTCGAGACGGGCCGTCAGCTCGGAGTCCGCGTCGCGCACCAGCCGGACGGTCACCTCACCGGCATCCTTGGCCGCGGCGGCGTCGAGCCCGTCGAGGTGGGGGGCGGTGGGCCCCCCCACGGGCGCGGCGGCGGGGAGGGGCGGGCGCGCGCCGCACCCCAACGCACCCGACCCGCGGGGGGCGG
>JBBQWX010000084.1:0-18907 GCA_038210185.1 Actinomycetales bacterium | reverse complement strand
TCGCGGATCGTCACGGCCTGGTCCTCGAGGGTGTCGAAGTCGACGGTGATGCAGAACGGGGTGCCGATCTCGTCCTGGCGACGGTAGCGCTTGCCGATGGCGCCGGCGTCGTCGAAGTCGATGTTCCAGTGGCGGCGCAGCGTGGCGGCGAGGTCACGGGCCTTGGGCGAGAGGTCGGCGTTGCGGCTCAGCGGGAGCACCGCGGCCTTGACGGGCGCGAGGCGGCGGTCGAGCCGGAGCACGACGCGCTTGTCGACGCCGCCCTTGGTGTTGGGCGCCTCGTCCTCGGCGTAGGCGTCGACGAGGAAGGTCATGAGCGAGCGCGACAGGCCGGCCGCGGGCTCGATGACGTAGGGCGTGTACTTCTCGCCGGTGGTCTGGTCGAAGAACAGCAGGTCGGTGCCCGAGTGCTTGCTGTGCGTCGACAGGTCGAAGTCGGTGCGGTTGGCGATGCCCTCGAGCTCGCCCCACTCGCTGCCGGCGAACCGGAAGCGGTACTCGATGTCGACGGTGCGCGTCGAGTAGTGGCTCAGCTTCTCCTTCGGGTGCTCGAAGTGGCGCAGGTTGTCGGGGTCGATGCCGAGGTCGACGTACCACCGCGTGCGTTCGTCGATCCAGTACTGGTGCCACTGCTCGTCGTCGCCCGGCTCGACGAAGAACTCCATCACCATCTCCTCGAACTCGCGGGTGCGGAAGATGAAGTTGCCTGGGGTGATCTCGTTGCGGAAGCTCTTGCCGGTCTGGGCGATGCCGAACGGCGGCTTGCGGCGCGAGGCCTGCATGACGTTGAGGAAGTTGACGAAGATGCCCTGGGCGGTCTCGGGCCGAAGGTAGTGCAGGCCCGACTCGTCCTCGATGACGCCGAGGTAGGTCTTGAGCATCATGTTGAACTCGCGTGGCTCGGTCCACTGGCCGCGGGTGCCGCAGTTGGGGCAGGCGATGTCGGCCAGCACGATCGAGTCGGGGTCGACCTCCCTGCCCTTCTTCGCCTCCTTCTCGGCCAGGGCCTCCTGCATGTGGTCGACGCGGAAGCGCTTGTGGCAGCTCTGGCACTCGGTGAGCGGGTCGGTGAACTCACCGACGTGGCCCGAGGCCACCCAGGTCTGGCGGGGCAGGATGATCGAGGAGTCCAGGCCGACGACGTCCTCGCGGGCGGTCACCATCGAGCGCCACCACTGGCGCTTGATGTTCTCCTTGAGCTCGACGCCGAGCGGGCCGTAGTCCCACGCCGAGCGGGTGCCGCCGTAGATCTCACCGCACGGGAACACGAACCCCCGCCGCTTGCAGAGGGAGACGACGGTGTCGACGACGGAGGTGGGGGCGGCCATGTCGGCAAGGTTATCGGGGCGGCGACCCCACGACCGAACCGGCCGCCGGACCGGCCGCACCCGCTGACAGCTCGTCCAGGACGCCACGGAAGACGACGTACCGGTCCTCCCCCACGGCATCGCGCCACCGCTCCTCCACGGTCTGCATGACGGCGGCGAACCGGATGAGGGTGCGGTCGCCCTCGAGGGTGCGGGTGACCAACCGCACCCGGCGGTCCGTGCCGGCGCGCGACTCGGCGAGGTGCCCGCTGCGCACCAGGGTGGTGACGAACTGACCGCACCCCTGCTTGGTCATGCCGACGAGGGCAGCGAGCCCGGTGACCGTGCACCCACCCGCAGGCACCGACGACAGCACTCGCACGTGTGAAGGACGCAGCCCGCCCCACTCGTGCTCGAAGAACGTGGACCTGACCGCACCCATCAGCTCGCCGAGGAGCATCGCGACGTGCGGACCGCCGGGATGGTTGACAGAGGTCATAAAGTCACTTCACCTTATTGGGAACGTCGATCGCGACCAAGACAGGGGGCGCCGACATGGCCGACCGCAACATCCTGGGCCCCGCCGACGTCGACGAGCAGCAGCTCACCGAGATCGTCGCCCGAGCACTGGGCGAGGATCCCGCCGACGTGGCCGTGACCGGGTCGGCGGCGAGCGTCGTGCCCTACGCCCTCGACGCGATCACCACGGCCGGGCGTTACTGGGTCACGGCGCGGGCCACGACGCCGCGCGGCGAGCGGACGGTGCGGATGTTCGTCAAGCACGTGCAGTCGTGGGCCCGCTCGCCCTTCTTCCAGTTCGTGCCGGAGGAGCTGCGGGCCGTGGCGGTCAGAAGCGTGCCGTGGCGCACCGAGCCCCTCGTCTACCAGTCCGACCTGCACCGCCGGCTGCCGCCCGGGCTGACCATGCCCGTGGCCCTGCACGTCGCCTTCCTCGACGAGACGTCGGCGGCGATCTGGCTTCCTGCGCTGGACGTCGTCGAACACCATTGGGACACAACCGACTTCGTGACAGCCGCCTACCTGATGGGGAGGTTGGCCGGCAGCCCCGAGGTGGCCGAGCTGGCCGCGCTCGGCGACACGGACGGTGGCCCCCGCACGGTGCGCACCTACGTGGACGGGCGGCTTGCCGCACAGGTCGTCCCGGCCCTGTACTCGGACGCGCTGTGGCGAGAACCCCGGGTCGCCGCGGCGTATGACGCCGACCTGCGCGCCCGCCTCGTCCGGACGCTCGCCGACGTCCCGTCGTTCGTCGACGAGCTCGAGGCCGGGCCCACGGGCACCGCTCACGGCGACGCCTGCCCCAACAACCTCCTGCACACGGCCGGATCCGACGACCTCACCCTCATCGACTACGGCTTCTTCAGCCGGCAGTGCCTCGGGTTCGACCTCGGCCAGCTGGTCGTCGGCGACGTCCAGATCGGCCGCCGGGACGCCGCGACCCTGCCTGAGACCGACGCCGCGAGCCTCTCGGCCTACGTCGACGGCCTGCGCGCCGAGGGGGTCACGGTCGAGGCCGACGCGGTGGCGCGGGCGCACGCCCTGCACCTGATGATCTTCACCGGCCTGTCCGCCCCGTTGATGGACCCGCCCGCACCAGACGCGGACCCGGGTGCACCCGACCACGAGGCCCACGAGCGGGCGGCGATCTCGCGGTTCTGCCTCGAGCTGGTGGAGGCGACGTCGGGCTGAGCAGCCGCCGGGCCTAGACTCCCTGCACGTGTCCACCCTTCGAGAGTCCTTCGAGCGTGCCAGCCTGCCGGCCCTGACCTACCTCAACGGGCTGCCCCGCTTCGTGCCGTTCCTCGGCATCCTCGTGCTGACCCTGGGGGGAGTCCTGCTCCCCGCGCCGGCATGGCTGCTCCTCGTCGTCGTCATCCTCGTGCTGGCCTGGATCCTGGCGCTGGCCTGGCCGCGCCTCACGGGTGCGGAACGGCTGATGCGGCTGGCGGTCGTCGCGATCATGGTCGCCGTGCTGGTCACCCAGGTCGCCCCCCGCACCTGAGGGCGCCAGAGGGCGCCAGAGGGCGCCAGAGGGCAATTTGACAATGGTTCTCACTCTTGGTGAGAATTCTTGTCATGAAGGTCGTCCCCGCGTTCGCCGTCACCGCCACTGCCCTGCTCGCCCTGACGGCCTGCGGCTCGGGTGACACCGCGACCACGAGCGCCGGCAGCCGTGACCGGCTCGAGGTCAGCGCCGCGTTCTACCCTCTCCAGTGGGCGTCCGAGCGCATCGGCGGCGAGCACGTGGTCGTCAGCGGCCTCACCAAGCCCGGCGCCGAGCCGCACGACCTCGAGCTGACGCCGAAGGCGACTGCCGACCTCGCGGCATCCGACGTCGTCCTCTACCTCGCGGGCTTCCAGCCGGCGGTCGACGAGGCCGTCGAGACCCAGGCGAAGGAGGCCGGGTTCGACGTGGCGCCGCACGCCGACCTCACCCTCGCACCCACCGCCGACGAGGCCGGCGCCAAGGACCCCCACTTCTGGCTCGACCCGGTGCGCTTGATGAAGGTCTCGACTGCGATCGGCGAGCGCTTCGCCGCGGCCGACCCGGCGAACGCCGCCGACTACCGGGCCGGCGCCACCGCCCTCGTCAAGGACCTCGGGGCTCTCGACGACGACTTCCGGACCGGCCTGGCGCAGTGCCGCAGCGACGAGCTCGTCACGGGCCACGCGGCGTTCGCCTACCTCGCCGACCGCTACGGCCTGAGCCAGGAGGGGATCGCCGGCATCAACCCCGACGCCGAGCCCGACGCCGCGACGCTGCGCGACCTCGCCGCGCACGTCGAGGAGCACGGGGTCACGACGATCTACACCGAGACCCTGGCCAGCCCGGCCCTCGCCGAGACCGTCGCCCGCGAGACGGGGGCGACCACCGCCGTGCTGGACCCCATCGAAGGGCTCACCGACGCCTCGGCCGGCAAGGACTACCTTGAGGTGATGCGCAGCAACCTCGCGACCCTGCGGACGGGACAGCAGTGCCAGTGACGTCGGACGACACCCCGCTGATCCAGCTGCGCTCGGCGTCGTTCGGGTACGGCGACCGCACGGTCGTCAACGCAGTCGACCTGACGGTCCGGCGCGGCGAGGTCCTGGCCCTCCTCGGACCCAACGGATGCGGCAAGTCCACTCTCGTGCGCGGGTTGCTCGGGCTCGTCGAGCACCAGGGTGGCGAGGTGCGGCTCTTCGGCGTCCCCCGCGAGAGCTTTCGCGAGTTCACCCGGATCGGCTACGTGCCCCAGCACCACACCCTGTCCGCCGCGGTGCGCGCCACCGTCACCGAGGTCGTCGAGGTCGGACGCCTGCCGCACCGCCCGTGGTGGCGACCGCAGACCCGGCTGGACGTCGACGTGGTGCGTGAGTCGATCGCCGCGGTCGGACTCGCGGACCGCGCCCAGGAGGAGGTCGCCCTGCTCTCCGGGGGCCAGCAGCGGCGCGTGCTCATCGCCCGCGCCCTGGCCGGGCGGCCGGACGTCCTGGTCATGGACGAGCCGACCGCAGGTGTCGACACCGCCAGCTCCGAGGCGCTCGCCACCATCCTGGCCCGGCTCGCCGAGGAGGGGACCTCCATGGTCGTCGTCACCCACGAGCTCGAGGCGCTGCGCGACGTCGTGACCCGAGTGGTCTGCATGGAGTCCGGGCGCGTCGACTTCAGCGGCACTGCCGCGGAGTACGCCGCGCACACGGTGGCGCACGCGCCGGGGTCCAGCCATCACCACGACCCGACCCACGACGCCCCGAAGGACCCAGTCCTCGGGGCGCCCCTGGACCGCACGACTGCCGGGGGTTCCCGTGGGTGAACTGCTCGCCCTCGACTTCATGCGCCAGGCGTTGCTCGCAGCACTGCTCGCCGGCATCGCGGCACCGCTCGTCGGGGTCTTCCTGGTCCAGCGCCGCATGTCGCTCATCGGTGACGGCATGGGCCACGTCGCCCTGGCCGGGGTGGCGATCGGCATCCTCACCGGTCAGGCACCCGTCTTCACCGCGCTCATCGCCGCGGTCATCGCCGGCGTCGCCATCGAGCTGATCCGCTCCTCGGGCCGCACGAGCGGCGACATCGCGCTCGCGGTGATGTTCTACGGCGGCATCGCGCTGGGCGTCGTCCTCATCGCGCGGTCCAGCTCGAGCACACCGGCCAACCTCACCGCCTACCTCTTCGGCGCGATCCTCACGACGAGCAGCGGTGACCTCGTCGTCCTCGCCGCGCTCACCGTCGTCGTCCTCGGCATCACCGTGCTGCTCCGCCAGCGCTTCTTCGCAGTCGCCAACGACGAGGAGTACGCCCGCGCGGTGGGGATGCCGGTGCTCGGGTACAACGTGCTGCTCGCGGTGCTCACCGCGGTGACCATCGTGGTGTCGATGCGCGCCGTCGGCCTGCTCCTCATCAGCGCCCTGATGATCATCCCGAACGCCACCGCCCAGCTCCTCGGCCGCAGCTTCCGCTCGAGCATGTGGTGGGCCGTCGGTATCGGGATCGTCTCCAGCGTGGGGGGCGTGCTGCTCTCCTACACGGCGGAGACCCCGTCCGGGGGCACGATCGTCCTGCTGGCCATCGCCATCTTCCTGGTCGTCAGCGGCGCAGCCGTGGCCCAGGACCGGTTGCGCCGGGCCGCGCACGCTCGCGCCGAGCGTCACGACCACGAGCACGGTCCGCAGTGCGGCCACGAGCCCGTCGTGCACGGAGACCATGTCGACTACCTGCACGACGGCCACCGGCACGCCGTCCACGAGGAGCACTACGACGAGCACGGCCAGCACGCGGAGGCGGAACCACGATGACCGACCAGTTCCAGACCGAGCGGCGCCCGACCCGGCAGCGGGCGGCCATCGCGCAGGCCCTCGACGGGTCGGCGGAGTTCCGCTCCGCCCAGGAGATCCACGCTCACCTCGCCGGCTCCGGCGCCCGGGTCGGGCTCGCCACGGTCTACCGCAACCTGCAGGCCATGGCCGGCGACGGAGAGGTCGACGTCATCCGCACCCCCGAGGGCGAGGCGGTCTACCGGTCATGCTCGACCGACCACCACCACCACGTGGTGTGCCGGTCGTGCGGGCTGGCGGTGGAGGTCACCGGCGACGCCGTCGAACGCTGGGCGGAGGCGGTCGCGGCCGCCCACGGCTTCACCCAGGTGCGGCACACCGTCGAGATGGACGGCCTGTGCCCCGGCTGCTCAGCGGCTCGCGCCTGACCGCTTCGGGGTCGAGGCGTCACACGCCGGTGCACACGGTGCCCGAGCAGGATCGGCGGCACGGTTCCACCACCACGATCAAGGAGAACGAGCCATGCCACTCATCAACGTCAAGGTGATCGAGAACGTCTTCGACGACACCGCGAAGCAACACATCGTCGAGCGCCTCACCGACGCCATGGTGTCCATCGAGGGTGAAGCGATGCGGAGCGTCACCTGGGTGGTCGTCGAGGAGGTCAAGAGCGGGGACTGGGGCATCGGGGGCCAGTGCCTCACCACCGAGGCGGTTCGCCAGCTCGCTGCGGGCGTGCCCAGCGCCTGAGCGCACCTCTGGTCGGGGGTCGTCGTGTCAACCGTGGCGGCCCCGGACCGTTGCCAGGAGGGGGACGAGCGCCGGGTTGTCGATGCCGTGGGCGGCCAACTGTGCCGACTCGGCCGCACCGGGGTCGCCGAGTCTCGACCGCCACACCAGGGCGCGCACGACGTGCTCCTGCAGCCCCGCGCTCGACGCCACCCGGTGCAGGTCCTGGGCCCACTCCCGGGCGAGCGTCGGGTCTGCGTCGAGCGCGATCGCGCACCCGGCATCCAGCAGGTGCGCGACCGGCCACACGTACCACGGTGAGGGGCGCAGCCCGGCGCGGACCCAGCTGAGGGCGCGATCAGGGGGGCGAGCCCCTCGTGCAGCATCGCCGCGACGTCGACGCCCCTGGCCCCCGAACCGTGGATGAGGCCGCCCGCCCGGGTCACCAGGGCTCGGGCCGACAGGTCGGGGTCCCCCACCAACCGGGCCATCTCGACGGCGCGGCGCAGCTGCTGCTCGGCGGCGTCGACCGCACCGACCCCCAGCGAGGCCCGGCCGGCCTCGAGGTACGACGCCGCGCTGACGGCGTTCACGGCCACCGACGGCGCGTCCGGGGGCGCCGGCCGCCGTCGGGAGGCACGCAGCACGACGTCGGGCAGGTCGGCCCCGAGGTCGTCGCGGAAGATGCGGCGACACCGCTCGACGTGGCGGGCCGCAGCGCGGGTGTCCCCGGCCGACAGCAGCGCGCGCACGACGAGTGCGTGGTCGTCCGCGCTGTGCGGGTCGAGCTCCAGGGCTCGAGCGACGAGAGCGGCAGCGGCGTGTGGTCGACCGGTCGACAGGCGGTGCAGCGCGGCGTCGTGGAGCACCGCCCGGCAGCCCGCCTGCAGGGCCAGCCGGGTGACGAGCAGCCAGGAGTCGAACGCAGGCCCCGCCTGCACGATGAGGCCCTCGAGCAGCTGGCCCCCGAGCCTGAGCAGCTCGTCGTCACGCAGCGCCTCACCCAGCGGGGTGCGCAGCAGCGCCACGTCCACCCGGTCGCCGGGGGCGAGCTCCACCGTGACCGGGTCGCCGAGCAGTGCCGCGGACGGGCCGAGCGCCCCGCGCAGCACCGACAGGTTCCAGCGCAGGGCGGCGAGCGGGTTGTCGGCCTCGGGAAAGAGGAGCGTCGCAAGCCGTTGCCGGCTCGGGGGGGCCTCGGCGGTGAGGAGCACGGCGAGCAGGGCCCACGACTTGGCGCCCCGAGGCGGTGGCACCGGCGATCCGTCGCGCTCGAGGGTGGGTGGGCCGATGAGGCGGATCGTCAGCATGAGGCTTCAGAGGGCCCGGACCGAGCCCGGCGCCCGCTGCGGGCGGCCGAGGGCACGCAGCACCGCCACGCTGCGGGTGAGCACGACATCGGCATCGTGCGGGGGCGCCGCCAGCAGGCGCACCACGTTCGCCGCGGGGAACACCTCGACGAGTCGATCGGCCATGGCGTGAGGATCCCCTCTCGAGGGCTACGGGGTGGGCGCGTCGACGGCGCCGCCGTAGCGCCGCTCGCGGTCGACGTAGGACGAGATGGCGGCCCACAGGTCGCGCCGGTCGTAGTCGGGCCAGAGCTTGTCCTGGAAGACCAGCTCGGCGAAGGCGCTCTGCCAGAGCAGGAAGTTGCTCGTGCGCTGCTCCCCCGAGCTGCGCACGAACAGGTCGACGTCGGGCATGTCGGGCTCGGGCAGGTAGCGGGCCACGGTCTTCTCGTCGACCGAGCGCGGCTTGAGCCGGCCGCGGGCGACGTCCTCGGCGAGCCGCTGAACGGCATCCCCGATCTCGGCGCGGCCGCCGTAGTTGACGCAGAAGTAGAGGGTGAGCCCGCAGTTGTCGCGGGTGAGCTCCTGGGCGACCTCGAGCTCCTTGATCACCGATCCCCACAGGCGCGGACGGCGCCCCACCCAGCGCATCCGCACGCCCCACTCGTGCAGCTGGTCGCGGCGGCGGCGGATGACGTCGCGGTTGAAGCCCATGAGGAACCTGACCTCGTCGGGGCTGCGCTTCCAGTTCTCGGTGGAGAACGCGTACGCCGACAGGTGGGTGACCCCGACCTCGATGGCGCCGGCGACGACGTCGAGCAGCGCCGCCTCCCCCGCCTCGTGTCCCTTGGTGCGCGGCAGCCCGCGGTGGTTGGCCCAGCGGCCGTTGCCGTCCATGACGACGGCCACGTGGCGCGGCATCTTCTCGAGCGCAATGGCGGGCGGCCTGGCTCCGCTCGGGTGCGGGAACGGCGGCGGGTAGGGGCTCGGCACGCTCACCGTTCCACCATCCGGAGGCTGCGGATGCCGCGTTCCAGGTGCCACTGGAGGAACGCCGCGGTCAGTCCGCTGCCCTCGCGGCGGTGTTGCAGCTCGGAGGCGTCGGCGACCGCCCAGTTCCCGGCGAGCAGCGCACTGAGCAGCACGAGGGTGTCGGGCGCGGGCGCGGCGGAGCCCGGGGGGCGGCACGCGGGGCAGACCGCTCCCCCGGCGACGACGTGGAAGCCGCGGTGCGGGCCGGGAGCACCGCACTTGGCGCAGTCGTGGAAGCTCGGCGCCCAGCCGGCCACCGCGAGCGCCCGCAGGAGGTAGGCGTCGAGGACGAGGTTCGGGTCGTGCTCCTGGCCGGCGAGCGACCGAAGGGCCCCGGCGAGCAGGAGGTACTGCTGCAGGGCCGGTTCGCCCTCCTCGGTGAGCCGGTCGCAGGTCTCGAGCACGGCGGTCGCCGTGGTGTACGAGGGGTAGTTCCGCGAGATGGCGTCGCCCCACGGGTCGAGGGTCTCGACCTGGGTCACCGTGTCGAGGTTGCGCCCCTCGTAGCACTGGATGTCGACGTGCATCGCGGGCTCGAGGCGGCTGCCGAACCGCGACCTGGTGCGTCGCACCCCCTTGCCCACGGCACGCACCTTCCCGAGGCGTCGGGTGAGGAGGGTGACGATGCGGTCGGCCTCACCCAGCTTGTGGGTGCGCAGGACGATCGCCTCGTCGCGGTAGAGGGGCACCGCACCATTGTCGGTCCTCCCGTGCGCATCGGCGGGATGCCGGGCCGCCGCCGTTGCCGCTGGGGCGGCGCTCAGCGCGCAGGGTCGATCGCGTGGTGGGTCCAGAGGTGGAGGACGGCGAGGGAACGGTGCGGCCGCCAGGCCTCGGCCATTCCGGCCGCCTCCGTCGCGCAGACGCCGCCCAGAGCCTTGCGCAGCACGAGGTCGCCGGGAAGGAACACGTCGGGGTCGCGCAGGGCCCGCAGCGCGACGAGGTCGGCCGTCCACGGCCCCACCCCCGGCAGCGCCATCAGCTCCGCCCGGATCCTCGCGAAGTCAGGAGCACTTCGCGCACTCAGGGCCGTACTCGGCCCTGACTCGGCGAAGTGCTCCTGACTCCGCAGGTGCACGGTGCCCTCCGTGACGGCACGGGCGATCGCCACGACGGTGCGGGCCCGGGCGCCGGTGACCCCGACGGTGGCCCGCAGGTCGACCGGGTCGAGCTCGGCGAGCACCTCTGGGGCAGGGAACGACCGGAGACCGTCGGGTCGGGTGCTGAGGTGGTCGCCAGAGCCGCCAGCTGAGCACCCGACTCCGCGGGCGGGGTCGAGGGCGAGGCCATGGGCTGCGACGAGCCGGGCCGCGAAGACCCGCCCCGCAGCGAGCGAGACGTGCTGCCCCAGCACGACGAGCACCGCGGTCTCGAACGCGTCGGTGCTGCCGGGCACGCGGAGGTGGGGTCGGGCTCGCACCAGCGGGCCGAGCACCGGGTCCTCGGACAGCGCTGCCCCGCCGGGGGCCGGGTCGATGTCCAGCCCGAGCCAGCGGTGGCCGGCGGCGCGGGCGGTGGCGACGGCATCCGGGCCGCCGTCGGCGTCGATCGAGGGCGTGCCGAGCGCGCCGGACGACAGCGTGACGGTGAGCGTCGCGGTGGCGCCGTCGGGTGAGCGGACGAGGCGTCGGTGCGCCGTGCCGCCATCCGGGGTCGCGGTGACCTCGTCCAGGCCGGGCACCGCGTGGGTGACCAGGAACGCCCGCAGCGCGGTGAGGTCGACGAGCGGCGCGGTCACCCGAAGATCAAACCGCACCCCGCCGACGCGGCGCCCGCCCTACGCTCGGGACATGACCGACGCCCCGTTCTTCGAGCCCTGGCCCGACCCCGAGGCCGAGCCGGAGGCCCACTCGCCCGACGTCGACCTGCCCTGGACGCCGCCCGTACACGTCGCCGGCGTCGTGGTCCCCGTCGAGGTCGAGCTGTACCGCGGTGACGACGTCGTCATGCAGGTCACGCACGTCGTGGCGTACAGGCGCGGGCTCGAGGTGCACCTGGCCACGTGGCAGCGCCCCGGCACGCGTGGCAGCTCCTCGTCGTACCTGCCGGACTGGCGCACGCAGGAGCCCCGCGTCGGGTTCTTGCTCGCGGACGGCACCCGCCTCGGCAACCGCGTATCGGCCGAGCCCTCGCCGGAGCCGGAGCCGGAGTCGCCGGCGCCGGTGCCGGTGCCGGTGCCGGTGCTCGCCCAGACGAGCGGCCCCAGCGGTGGACTGCGATCGGCGTCGTCGTGGTGGATCCACCCGTTCCCCGGTGGGGACGCACTCGACGTCGTGGTCGAGTGGGAGCCCGTGGGTGTTCCCGAGACGAGCGCCCGGCTCGACCTCTCCGGTCTGCGTGACGCGGCCGAGCGTGAGGACGTGCTGTGGGACCCACCTCCCCCGCCGGAGGAGGGGTACTACGGGTGGTCCGCGTACGCCCCGACGATCGGCGAGGTGTACCGCTCAGACCTGTCGCTCTCCTTCGACGAGCCCGACTCCGAGAGCCGCTCAGCCCAGTCAGGCGAAGTCTGACGAGGCGAGCTCGGCCCGGCCGCCCTCGATGGCGTCGAGCACCCTGGTCACGACGACGTCGGGGTCGAGCCCGGGAGGCAGCGTCGGGGCCGTGCCGGAGAGCGGCCGGCTTGCCAGCCCGGTCTCGGTGTGCGGCGGCCGCACGTCGATGACGTCGACCCCCGACCGACGCAGCTCGCGGGCCAGGGCGCGATCGGCCGCTGTGAGCGCCGCCTTGCTGGCTGCGTAGGCCGCCATCCCCGGCAGCGGGGCCTCGGCCACCACGGCACTGAGCTGCGCGACGAAACCACGCCGCTGCGCCAGGGCCGGCACCACGCGGCGCAGGAGGAACAGCGGGCCGAGCACGTTGGTGAGGAAGAGCTCCTCGAGCACGACGTCGTCGGTGTCGAGCAGCGGACCGAAAGCCACCACCCCCGCGGCGTTCACCACCCCGTCGAGGCCGCCGTGACGCTCGACGGCCGCGGCGACGACCCGGTCGCCCAGCGCGGGGTCGCACAGGTCTCCGACCACGACGGGAGCACCGTGGACCACCTCGCGCAGTCGTCCCTCGTCCCGGCCGACCAGCACCAGGTGCGCTCCGCGCTGGGCGGCGGCGCGGGCGATCCGCGATCCCAGCGCACCGGTCGCCCCCACGACGGCGACCACGGATCCGGACAGCGGGTGGGTGCTCATCCCCCCAGCCCACGGCATCGCACGTGTCGCCACAAGTGCTGTCCAACGTTGCTGGACAGGTGTTCGATTACCCTCTAGGCTCAGGCCGTGACCGGACTCCAGGGGTCGCTGCTCGACCTGGCCGACGACGTCGTGGTGCGCCCGCTGGGCGGGGTGCGCCGCAGGCGTCTCGCCCACGGCGCGTGGGTCGACGTCATGACCGGGTTCGTCGGCGGCGCCGACCTGCTCTACACGGCGCTGCGGCACGACGTGCCGTGGCGGGCCGAGCGCCGGCAGATGTACGACTCGGTGGTCGACGTGCCGCGGCTGCTCTGCTTCTACGGCGACGACGCCCCGCTACCCCACCCGGCCCTCGAAGCTGCTCGTGTCGCACTGTCCACCCACTACGCCACCGAGCTCCGTGAGCCCTTCACGACGGCGGGGCTGTGCCTCTACCGCGACGGCCACGACTCCGTGGCCTGGCACGGCGACCGCATCGGCCGCTCACGCGAGCGCGACACCATGGTCGCGATCCTGTCGGTCGGGGCGCCGCGCGACCTGCTGCTCCGCCCGCGCGGGGGCGGAGCCTCGGTGCGGGTGCCCGCCGGCCACGGAGACCTCCTGGTCATGGGCGGCTCCTGCCAGCGCACCTGGGACCACTGCGTCCCCAAGACGAGCAGACCCGTGGGTCCGCGCATCTCGATCCAGTTCCGGGTGCGCGGGGTGCGGTGAATTGCCATCACCGGGTGCCCACTCCAGCTTCCCGGGGGGCGCGGGCCCAGCCGCGCGCACCGGAAGCGGCCACGGAGCGCGAGGCCACGGCGACGGCGGCTGCCAGGGCTGCAGGCAGGTCGTCGGTGCCGTGCCGACCCACCTCGGCCAGCAGCGCCCCGTGCAGCACGTCGCCGGCACCGAGGGTGTCGACGACCTCGATGTCAGGAGGGTGCACCTGCCCCCCAGTACCGTCCGCGCCGCGCCAGCGGACGGTCCCGGCACCGGCACTGCGGGCCACCCATGCCGGGCCGAGGGCGAGCAGCTCGTCGAGACCGTCACCCGACGGGGGCCGGAAGGCGGCCGAGGCCACGAGCGCGTCGACGTGGCCCAGCAGGCGGTCCAGTCCCGGCTTCCACGAGCCGGCGTCCGCGACGACGGGGATGCCGCGCGCCCGCGCTGCGGCCGCGAGCGGCACCGCCACGGCCAGGTGGTGGCCGTCGACGAGAACGGCATGGATGCCGTCGAGCAGCTCACCGACATCGCTCTCGAGCGCGGTGGCGAGAGTGGCGGCGCCCAGCGCGCCACGAGAGGCGACCGCGCGCTCACCCGTCGTCGAGCTGACGAGCACCGTCGCCACGGGCAGCTCGTAACCCGCGTCGGCGAGGTCGACGAGGTCGACACCGAACTGCGCGCACTCGGACCGCACCACGCCGCCGAGCGGCGAGCCGCCCACGGCGGTGACGAGCCGGCACGGCATCCCGAGCAGGGACGTGGTCACCGCGGCGTTCAGCGCGGGGCCACCGGCCTCGACCCGGGTGGCGAGCGCCACCACCTTCTCGTCGGGCCCGGGGACGTGCTCCACCACCTGCACGACGTCGACCGTCGCCAGCCCGCAGGCCAGGACCGGCAGCACTGTCAGTCGGCGACGGTGTTGTCGCGCTCAGCCCGGTTCACGGCCGACATGATCGCGCGCAGCGACGCCTTGACGATCGACTCGTGCAGGCCGACGCCCCACAGCACCCGTTCGCCCACGGCGCACTCGACGTAGGCGGCTGCCCGGGCGTCACCACCGGCAGACAGCGCGTGCTCGTGGTAGTCGAGCACACGCACGTCGACACCGAGTGGCGTGAGGGCCTGCAGGAACGCAGCGATCGGGCCGTTGCCGGTTCCGGAGATCTCGACCTGCTTGCCGGCGTCGGTGATGACCGAGTCGATGTGGTCCAGGCCGTCGTCGGCGCCGGTCAGCGTCGACCGCACCGGGGCGAACCGGCCCCAGCGCTCGGCGGGCTCGTCGGCGTGAAGGTACTCGTCGGCGAACATCTGCCAGATCTCGGCGGCCGACAGCTCGCCGCCCTCGGAGTCGGTGCGGCGCTGCACGACGTGGCTGAACTCCACCTGGAGCCGGCGCGGCAGGTCGAGGCCGTGCTCGGCCTTGAGGAGGTACGACACCCCACCCTTGCCGGACTGGCTGTTGACCCGGACGACGGCCTCGTAGGAGCGCCCGATGTCGTGCGGGTCGATGGGCAGGTAGGGCACGCCCCAGTCGATGTGGTCGACGTCGGTGCCGGCGGCGGTGCTGCGCCGGTCCATGTCCTCCAGGCCCTTCTTGATGGCGTCCTGGTGCGAGCCGGAGAAGGCGGTGTAGACGAGGTCGCCGCCCCACGGGTGCCGCTCGTGCACGGGCAGCTGGTTGCAGTGCTCGACGGTGCGGCGGATCTCGGCCATGTCGGAGAAGTCGATCTGCGGGTCGATGCCCTGGCTGAACAGGTTCATGCCCAGGGTCACCAGGCAGACGTTGCCGGTGCGCTCGCCGTTGCCGAACAGGCAGCCTTCGATGCGGTCGGCGCCGGCCAGGCGGCCGAGCTCGGCCGCTGCGACGCCCTCGCCGCGGTCGTTGTGCGGGTGCAGGCTGACCACGACCGACTCGCGCCGGTCGAGGTGGCGCACCATCCACTCGATGGAGTCGGCGTAGACGTTGGGCGTCGCCATCTCCACGGTCGCCGGGAGGTTCACGATCATCTTGTGGTCGGGCGTCGGGTCGATGACCGCGATGACCTCGTTGCAGATGCGCACCGCGAACTCGAGCTCGGTGCCGGTGTACGACTCCGGGGAGTACTCGTAGTAGACCGCCGTCTCAGGGATGGTCTCCTCGAGCTTCCTGCACAGGCGGGCACCCTGGAGGGCGATGTCGATGATGCCCTCCTCGCTCATCCCGAACACGACACGCCGCTGGAGCACCGAGGTCGAGTTGTAGAAGTGCACGATCGCCTGCTTGGAGCCCCGGATGGCGTCGAAGGTGCGCTCGACGAGGTGGTCGCGGCACTGGGTGAGCACCTGGATGGTCACGTCGTCCGGGATGTGGCCGCCGTCGATCAGCTCGCGGCAGAAGTCGAAGTCGGTCTGGCTGGCGCTCGGGAAGCCGACCTCGATCTCCTTGTAGCCCATCCTCACGAGCAGCTTGAACATGCGCATCTTGCGCTCGGCGTCCATCGGGTCGATGAGCGCCTGGTTGCCGTCGCGCAGGTCGACCGCGCACCAGCGCGGCGCCTTCGTCATCACCTGGTCGGGCCAGGTGCGGTCGGGCACGTGGACCTCGAGCTGGTCCTGGAACGGCACGTACTTCTGGGTCGGCATGCCCGAGGGCTGCTGGGGATGGATCACTGGTCTGCTTCCTTCACGCTTCGTCGGGGTTCAGCCGGTGCAGCAGAAGCTCCGCGACGAGGGGCGGCCGATTCAGGCCCCGCCGCGGCAGCGAAGGAGGACGTGTCCAGAAAGCACCCGACCAGCGTCCCACGCGACCGGCATCCGGCCAACCCCGGGGCCGCGGAGGGTCACGATGCGGGACGCAGCACCGCGACCGTCACCCGCCGACGCACTGCGCACCGACGGGTCGACGTGGCTCTGGGAGGTCGTCGGCGACGTACTGGGTGGCGGGCTCACGCAGCAGTTCGACCCAGCCGGTCGACCGGGTTCCGGTCGAGGTGGGTGACGAGGCCGTGCGCGACCCGAGGGTGGGCGTGTAGCGGGAGATGTCGTGCAGTCGCATGCTGCTGGTTCTACCACCGCCAACCCGGATGCGGTCGGGAGGTCCGTGCGCCACGCTTGGTGCTCGTGACGACCGAGCAGCACCACGACCTGCCCAGCGGCCTGGCTTCGCGCCCGCTCACGCTCGCGGACCTCGACGCCGTGTTCGCCGTCTACGCCGCAGCCGAGATCGAGGATGCCGGTCAGCTCGCCCTCGAGCCGGAGGACCTCGCGGGCGACTGGTCGCGGCCCAGCTTCGACCTGTCGACCGACAGCATCGGCGTGCTCGAGGGCGACCGGTTCGTCGGAGCGGCCGAGGTGACTCGGGGCGGGGCCCGTGCCGAGGGTGCCGTGCACCCGCAGGCGCGAGGGCGCGGCATCGGGTCGTGGCTCGTCGGGTGGACAGAGGAGCGCGCAGCCGCGGTTGGTGCGGCGACGGTGGGCCAGACGGTGCCCGACGGGTCGGCCGCCCAGCGCCTGCTGCTCGGACGCGGCTACCGGCTGGGTCACACCTCGTGGGTGCTCGAGCTGCCCGCGGGACGGGAGGTCCCGGAACGGCCGCTGCCCCCCGGCCACGCGATCGCGACGGGGGGCAGCACGGAGCGTGAGCGGGGGGCCCACCGAGTGATCCAGGACGCGTTCGACGAGTGGGAGGGCCGGGGTCGCGACTCGTTCGAGGACTGGGCGGCGACGACGGTCCGTCGACCGGGCGCCGAGGTTTGGCAGCTCCGCGTGGTCGAGCACGACGGGGTCGTCGTGGGCGCCTCGTTCACCCTCGTGGACAGCCAAGGTGTCGGCTACGTGGACCAGCTCGCCGTCGAGCGGTCGCACCGCGGGCAGGGTCTGGCGCAGGCGTTGCTCGCCGACGCCTTCGGAAGGGCTCGCGACCACGGGGCGACACGCAGCGAGCTGTCGACCGACTCACGCACCGGCGCGCTCGACCTCTACCTCAAGGTGGGCCTGGAGGTCACCCAGGTGTGGACGCACCTCACGACGGATCTGCCCCGTTAGGCACCGTTAGGCACCGTTAGGCACCGTTAGGCGCACGGTGCGTCAGGCACGCAGGCTCTGCACCAGCGCGACGTACTGGTCGCGGGCGTCGTCGGAGCCGGTGCCCTGCACGGCCGCCCACGCGTCGTACTTGGCCCGCCCCACCGGGTTGGTGAAGCCCGGGCGCTTGCCCTGCACGTCACCTTCGGTCGCCTGCTTGTACAGCGCGTAGAGCTGCAGCTTGGTGTCGTTGCCGGGGTCGCTGGGGAGCGCCTTGACGCCTTCGGCTGCGGCGTGGAACTCGTCCTCGGTTGCCATGGCGCCACTCTAGGCCGGTCGGACACACTGAGGAAGCACGGGGGCCACGCACACCGACGACACCACGGGCGAGGCGAAGATCCCCGACGAGGACATCAAGGCGCTGGCCGACATCGGGGCGTTCGGGATGAAGATCCCGACCGAGTACAGCGGGCTGGGGCTGACGATGCGCTCCTACGGACGCGCCCTGCTGCTGATCGGCTCGGTGCACCCGGCCTTCGGGGCGATGCTGTCGGCGCACCAGTCGATCGGGGTGCCCGAACCGGTCAAGCTGGTCGGTACTCCCGAGCAGAAGGAGCGTTTCCTGCCGCGGTGTGCGGCCGGGGCGATCTCCGCCTTCCTGCCCACCGAGCCCGACGCCGGCTCGGACCCGGCACGGATGGAGTGCACGGCGACGCTCACCGACGACGGCACGGCCTACCTGGTCGACGGCCTGACGCTGCGGACCACCAACCGGGTCGTGGCCGAGCTGCTCGCGGTGATGGCGCGGGTGCCGAAGCACGACGGTGGGCGGGGTGGCATCACGGCCTTCGTCGTCGAGGGCGACGCCCCCGGCATCACGGTCGAGCGGCGCAACGCCTTCATGGGGCTGCGCGGCATCGAGAACGGCCTGACCCGGCTGCACCAGGTGAGAGTGCCGGTCGAGAACCGGCTCGGCAAGGAGGGTGCCAAGTGGTCGCTGAAGACCGCCCGGGAGTGGTCGACCGAGCGCGGGCAGTGCGGTCGGCCTACAGGGGTGGCTGATCGCCGACGAGCTCGTGCAGATCCGCGGTGGTCGCGGGTTCGAGACCGCGCAGTCGCTGGCGGCGCGAGGTGAACGAGCGGTGCCCGCCGCAGCAGCTGCGCGACGTACGGATCAACCGGGTCTTCGAGGGTTCGAGCGAGATCGTGCGCCTCCTCGACCAGCAGTGGCAGCAGCTTGTCCGCCTCCGCGACGACTACGGCGGCCGCCCGCGTGGGAAGCCGACCGGACAGCACGGCATCCTTGACCGGCGCGCTGCCCGCCACGGCGAATGCAGACGCCAGCGCCACCACCGGCCCCGCCCCGCCCGCCCTCAGCGACGGCGCGTGGCGCTGCACCCACTGGACCGGAGTCATCGCGCGTGCACCGGACCCCGGCTCGCCCCGCGTCACGGCCTCGACGGTGACGACGACCCGAGCCGCCTCCCCGGCGACGACCAACCCGTCGATCTCACCCATCACGTCTTCCAGGCCGGTCGAGCCCTCGCTCCAGAGCTCGTCGCCCAGGCCCTCGAAGGCCTCGCGCGCAGCCGCCCAGCGCTCGCGCCGCTCCGAGAGTGTCAGTTCCCCTGCCATGCCCTAATCGTACAGATGTCCTAGGACACTCCCCGCGAGTTGTCCACAGGCGCCCACTCCACTGTGGCGCACCCGACACTTGATTGACCGATCAACTACTACAGCAGGTAGTAGATTGAAACACACCCAAGCCACCCACCGGCCCAACACCCCCGGGCCCCGGAAGGACAAGGACCACCATGCGCAGCTCATTCGACAAGCTCATCTCCTGGACCGGCATCATCGTCGCCGCAGTCCTCCTCGTGGC
>JBBQWX010000083.1:0-19121 GCA_038210185.1 Actinomycetales bacterium | reverse complement strand
GCAGGACAGGTCCGCGGCCAACCCGACCTTGCGGCCGGCGGCCCACTGCCCGACCCCGGTGACCAGGGACACCTCCGAGGAGGCCATCGCGTCGACGAACCCCACCTCGTGGCGCACATCGACCGGCCCACGCTCGGTCAGCCGGATCTCCAACGACGACGCGTGCGCGATCGCGACCAGCTGCGCCCCCTCGACCGCGTTGACCACCCCCTGCAGCTCACCGGCGAGCTCGAACAGCTCCTCGCAGGACACACTCGGTGCCTGCTCAGCAAGGCGCGCACCGAACTCAGCGGCCGCGGCACGCAAGTCCGCGGCATCCGCTCGGAGCTCGCTGATCGACATACCCACAGCATACTCGAACACACGTACGAATCCAAGGGTTGTCCACACCCAGATTCCCTGTCCTACAGCCCTTACTGCGCGGAAGGCGAGGGACGCCACGAACCCGGCACGCGGCATCCAAGGCGCTTGTCACCGTAGCCGGCGCACGCCGAGTGACCCACGCGCCTGGCATCCGAAGCGCAGTTCATCGAGACCGACGCACCGGGGAACCCACCCGCCCGCCTCGCGCAGCGCCACCCGGCCACCGAAGGAGCCGCGGTCAGCGCAGCCAGACGACGAGCTGGGTGAGCAGCGGAGCGACGAGCAGGGCCGGCAGCATGTCGCCGACCGGCACGTCGCGGATGCGCAGCAGCCGCAGCCCGATGCCGGCCAGCAGCAGCCCACCGGTGGCCGTGAGCGCCGAGATGTGGGCGTCCGGCACCAGACCGCCCAGGAGCACGCCGAACAGCGTGAGCAGGCCCTGTACGACCAGCACCGACACGGCCGAGAGCATGACGCCGATGCCGAAGCTCGCCGCGAACGCCATCGCGGCGAAGCCGTCGAGCACCGACTTCAGGGCGAGCTGGTCGACGCCGCGCCCCAGGCCGTCGTTGAGCGAGCCCAGGATGGTCAGCGGGCCGACGCAGAACAGCAGGGATGCCGTGAGCCAGCCCTCGATGAACCGTTCCCTGGCAGCCGAGTCCGTGCCGCCCTCGGTGCGGGAGCGGCGTGCCACCCAGGCCTGGATTCGGCCGGCGAGCCCTTCGAGCCGCTCCTCGATGCGCAGCATGGACCCGGCGATCGAGCCGATCAGCAGCGCACCGAGGACGATGAGCAGCGGGAAGCCGGTGCCCACCGCGTCGCGCAGTGCGGGATCGGTCACGGCCACCGCCGACAGGCCCGCCACGAGCAGGGTGACCAGCCCCAGCACGTCGGTCACGACCGAGCGGGTGTGCTCGCGCAGCCGGTGACCGACGGCCATTCCCAGGCCGGCCCCGACGAGCACCGTCAAAACGTTGAGCACGGTCCCGAAACCGGGGAACAGCGAAGTCACCCGGTCACCCTACGGGGTGGTTCAATGCTCATCCATCCGGGCTCCGAGCCCGCCGCAACCGAGGTAGTGTCTGGTGCGCGAACGTGTTCTCGTCCTGCATCAGCGGCGTCGCACGATGCCGCACGAAGTGACCCACGACGGAGGTGGCTATGGCCAGGCGGACGGTTGACGTGGTGTCAGTTGACCAGGACGACCTGCGGGACGTCACCGGGCTGTGGTTGGCCGCCCGCGTCGACTCCGGCTCCAGCAAGGAGGCCGCCAACCGCTGCGTCACCGACGGGCGGCTGTCCACGGCCCTGCTGCGGCCGGGCGTGCAGGCTTTCGTGGCGCGCGTCGACGGCGAGGCCGTCGGCTACGCCATCACCACCGAGAACCCGTTCGGGCTCAGCCCGCAGGCCGAGCTCGCCATCGAGCAGCTCTGGGTGGGCCCCGACGCCCGCAGGCATGGGGTCGCGAAAGCCCTGATCGCCGCGGTGCTGTCCTTCGCCGAGCGCTCCGGCTGCGAGCTCGTCGTGTCGAACGTGCCGACGACCAGCCGCGACGCCAACCGGTTCTTCGCCCGGCTCGGGTTCTCCTCCGTCATCGTGCGGCGCATCGTGTCCACGGGCCAGCTGCGCCGCAAGATCGCGCCCGAGAGCTCCGAGACGGGTCACGAGCTCCTGCGCCGTCGCCGGTCGCTGCGCAGCCGCGCGTTCGCGACGCCCAGCCACCAGGCCTGACCGACGCGGGAAGGCCCGGGTTCAGGCGGCCCCCGGTGCGCCGTCGCGGATCAGGCAGGTGATGCGGCTGGTGCAGAGCCGCCGGCCCTCGTCGTCGCTGACGACGACCTCGTAACAGGTCAGCGTGCGGCCCAGGCTGATCGAGGTCGCGACGCCGGTGACCACGCCCGAGCGCGCGGCCCGGTGGTGGGTGGCATTGATGTCGAGGCCGACGACGGCCTTGCCGGGCCCGGCGTGCAGGGCGGCCCCGATCGACCCGAGGCTCTCCGCGAGCACCACCGAGGCGCCCCCGTGGAGCAGTCCGTAGGGCTGGGTGTTGCCCTCGACGGGCATCGTCGCGACGAGCCGCTCCGGGGTGGCCTCGAGCACCTCGATGCCCATCCGGTCCATGAGCGAGTTCGGGTTCATCGCGCGCATCGCCGCGACGCCCGCCATCAGGTCCGGAGCGGGGGACGAGGCCGGGGACGAGGCGGGGGACGAGGCCGGGGAGGAGGCCGGGTCGGGGCGGTCGGGGGTGTCGGTCATGGTGGTTAGGCTGCCATGCGTGAAGCTCCTCCTCCTCGACGGACACTCGTTGGCCTACCGGGCCTTCTTCGCCCTCCCGGTCGAGAACTTCTCGACGAGCACCGGCCAGCACACGAACGCCGTCTACGGCTTCACGTCGATGCTGATCAACGTCTTGCGCGACGAGGCGCCGACCCACGTCGGCGTGGCCTTCGACGTGTCGCGAAAGACCTTCCGGGCCGCCGAGTACCCCGAGTACAAGGCTGGCCGCTCGGCCACCCCCACGGAGTTCTCCGGCCAGCTGCCGCTGCTGCGCGAGGTGCTCGACGCGCTGCGCATCCGGCACGTGGGGGTCGAGGGCTTCGAGGCCGACGACGTCATCGCCACCTTGACGCATCGGGCGGTCGAGCAGGGTCATGAGGTGGTCATCTGCACCGGCGACCGCGATGCGTTCCAGCTGGTCAGTGACCAGGTGTCCCTCATCTACCCGGTGCGCGGGGTGTCCGAGGTGTGGCGGATGGACCCTGCCGCCGTCACCGAGAAGTACCTCGTGGCGCCGGAGCGCTACAGCGACCTCGCCGCGCTCGTCGGCGAGACGAGCGACAACCTGCCCGGCGTGCCCGGGGTCGGGCCGAAGACCGCTGCCAAGTGGCTGGCCCAGTACGGCGACCTCGCCGGGGTGGTGGCCCACGTCGACGAGATCAAGGGCAAGGCGGGCGAGAGCCTGCGCGAGCACCTCGACGGCGTGCTGCGCAACCGGCGCCTCAACAAGCTCGTCGACGACCTCGAGCTGCCCCTGTCCGTCGACGACCTCGAGCGCCAGTCCTGGGACCGCGAGGAGGTGCACCAGGTCTTCGACGGCCTGGAGTTCCGGGTGCTTCGCGACCGGCTGTTCGCAACCTTCGAGGTCGAGCAGGACGAGGTCGAGGGCGGCTTCGAGCTCGAGGGCGAGGTGTTCACTGCCGACGACCTCGGCATCCGGTTCGGCGACGGAGCGGTCGGCCGGCGCGTGCCGCACGGCGTGGTCGTCGTCGGTCACTACCGCGGCGGCAGCGGCGACGCGGGGGCCGTGGCGCTGGCGGGCGAAGACGGCAGCACGGCCCACCTCGACCTGACCGCCCTGACCCGTGTGCAGGAGGACGTGCTGGCCGGCTGGCTGGCCGACCCCGAGGCGCCCAAGGTCCTCCACGACGCCAAGGAGCAGCTTCAGGCGCTGTCGACCCGTGGGCTGACCCTGGCCGGTGTCACCTGCGACACCGCGCTCGCGGCCTACCTCGTGCGGCCCGACCAGCGCTCCTACGACCTCGAGGACCTCGTCGTGCGGCACCTGGGCCGTGAGCTCAAGGCGGAGCAGGCCACCGGCGAGCAGGGAATGCTCGACTTCGCCGCCGACGACGACACCGCGGCCCGCGACGCGAGAATTCGGGCGCGGGCCGTGCTCGAGCTGTCGGCCGTGCTCTCGGAGCGGCTCGACGAGACCGGCGGCACCGAGCTGCTTCGCGACCTCGAGCTGCCGCTCGTCGAGATCCTGGCGCGGATGGAGCGCACCGGCATCGCCGTCGACGAGCCGGCCCTGGCCGAGCTCGAGGCCGACTTCGCCGCCAAGATGCGCCAGGCCCAGCTCGATGCCTACGACGCCATCGGCCGCCACGACGTCAACCTCGGCAGCCCCAAGCAGCTGCAGGAGGTGCTCTTCGACCAGCTCGGCATGCCGAAGACGAAGCGCACCAAGACCGGCTACACCACCGATGCCGACGCGCTCGCTGACCTGTTCGCCAAGACCGAGCACCCCTTCCTCGAGGCCCTGCTGCGCCACCGCGACACCGCCCGGCTGCGGGTCACCGTCGAAGGGCTGATCAAGTCGGTCGCGACCGACCGGCGCATCCACACCACGTACATCCAGACCATCGCGGCCACCGGCCGGCTCAGCTCGACCGACCCGAACCTGCAGAACGTGCCGATCCGCACCGAGGAGGGGCGCCGCATCCGCGAGGTCTTCGTCGTCGGTGCGGGCTACGAGTCGCTGATGTCGGCCGACTACAGCCAGATCGAGATGCGGATCATGGCGCACCTGTCCGGTGACGAGGGCCTGATCGAGGCGTTCCGTACGGGCGAGGACCTCCACCGGTTCGTCGGCGCCCGCGTCTTCCACGTCGAGCCCGGCGAGGTCACCCCGGCGATGCGCAGCAAGGTCAAGGCGATGAGCTACGGCCTGGCCTACGGCCTGTCGGCGTTCGGCCTGTCCAAGCAGCTCACCATCACCACCGGCGAGGCGCAGGGCCTGATGGACGAGTACTTCGCGCGGTTCGGCGGCGTGCGTGACTATCTGCGCGAGGTCGTGGCCGAGGCCCGGGCCACCGGCTACACCGCCACGATGCTCGGCCGGCGCCGCTACCTGCCCGACCTCACCAGCGACAACCGCCAGCGTCGCGAGGGTGCCGAGCGGATGGCGCTCAACGCGCCGATCCAGGGCTCGGCCGCCGACATCATCAAGCTTGCGATGAAGGACGTCGACGCGGCGCTGACCGCGCAGGGCCTGGGATCGCGCATCCTGCTGCAGGTGCACGACGAGCTCGTGCTCGAGGTCGCCCCGGGGGAGCGCGAGGCGGTCGAGGCGCTGGTCCGGCGAGAGATGGGCGCGGCGGTTCCGCTCGACGTGCCGCTCGACGTCAGCGTGGGCGTCGGCCGGAGCTGGCACGACGCGGCGCACTAGCGTCACCGCTGCGCTCGTCGGGTTCACTCGGTGCGCTGGCTGCGCTCGGCAGTGCCTCGTCGATCAGGTCGTCGGTGCCGTCCGGTGTGGTGGTCGACGCCCACGGGTCGGCCCAGGTGACCCGCACCAGCACGGCGAGCAGCACGGTGTCGACCGCAAGCATCAGCAGCAGCAGGGCGTGACCCGTTGTGACGAAGGGCACGACAGCGAGCACGGTGGCCAGGGCACCCCAGACCCACCACACCGCGCTCCGGTGAGCCCGAGCCAGTGCCGTCTGCACGAGCAGCTGGATCATCGCGATCACCGTGCCCAGCACCGCGAACAGCCACAGGTCGGGCTGCACCGCGGCATACTCCCGGCCGCCGACGAAGGCCAGGGCCAGTCGGGGCATCGCGAGTGTGCCGGCCACGGCCACCAGGCCGATGCTGAAGACCACTGCAAGACCGGCGAGGTGCAGGTGCCGCGGACCGGTGCGGCGGGCCAGCGTGGGAAACGCCATGACGGTGACGAAGGTCGGCAGGAACAGCACCGCCTTGGTCAGGATCAGGCCCGAGGCGTAGACGCCCGCCTCTCCCGCCGACAGCATCACCCTGGCCGCGAAGACGTCGACCTGGGTCAGTGCGAAGAAGGCGAGCAGGGTGTGCGAGTCGTGCAGCAGGTCGCGCAGGGTGCCGCCGGGGCGTTCCGGCTCGACGGAGCCCGTGCTGCCGGGGGCGCTGTCGGCCGCACGGGGGCGGATCAGCCGACGGCCGACGAGCAGCGGCACCAGCGCCCCGACGGCGACGCCGGTCATTGCGCCGAGCGGGGTCGGCCACAGCACGACCGCGGCCCCGCCGACGACGAGGCGACCCGCGCCAGTCGTCAGGCTGAGCCCCGCAAAAGCACGCCAGCTACGGCGGCCCTGCAGGATGCCGAGCTGGGCGCCCATGACGGTGAGGGCGGCGGCGGTCACCGCGACGGTGGCGGCGGTGACCCAGCTGTCGAGGTGCAGCAGCACGGCGGCGACAGGGGAGAGGGCCAGGCAGAGGGCGCCGAGGGCCATGGCCGAGCGCAGCGCGGTGCGCACCATGCCAGCCGCGACCCGCGGGTCGTCGGCCTGACGCGCCACGTGGCGGGCGGTTGTCGCCTGCACGCCCAGGGCCAGGACGTTGACCACGAGCACCACGCCCATCAGCGCCGCGACCACCGAGTAGCCCTCGGGTCCGAGCCGTCGGGCGGCGACGAGCGTGAAGGCGTAGGCCGCGACGTTCATCGCGGTCATGCCGACGGCGACGAGCACGGCCCCCCGGGCTGTTGCTGCACCTGCGGTTGTCCTCGACACGCGTGACAGGGTACGACCCGGGCCGTGGCCGCCGGCAACTAGGCTGACGCGGGTGTCGACGCAGGCAGGGTCATCGCGGGTCACAGATGCCCGCACCGGCCTTCGGCACCGTCTCGATCCCAGCCTCGCCGTGGCGCTTGTGGGCGTCGCGTCGGCGGCGGTGGCGACGTGGGTGGTGCTTTCCGGCGTCCGCGGGTCCGGCCACCGGCTCGTGCGCGACTTCGTCACCGTGCCTGTGCCGGCGGCACCCGAGTCGCTGCTTCCGCGCACCGCGTCCGCCCTGCGGGCCTGGCCGCTGGACGCGATCGCCTGGGCGGCCTCGTGGGTGCTGCCGACAGCAGTGCAGCAGGTGGTCCTCCTCGCGCTCTGCCTGCTCATCGCGGGTGTGGGTGCCGGGCTGGTCGTCCGGCGAGCGGGCGCTGCCGCCGCGCTCGCGGCGGCCTGGGTCGCGATCTGGAACCCGTACGTCACCGAACGTCTGCTTCTGGGCCAGGTGCCGACCCTGCTCGGGTATGCGTGCCTGCCATGGATCGTCGTCGTTGGTCGGTCACGCCTGACTCCCGGACGCCGGCTCGCGCTGCTCGTCCTGGTCGCGGCGCCGGCGGCGGTCACCCCTTGGGGCGGCGTGACGGCGCTCGTCGCCGCGGTCCTCGTCGAACTCTCCCGCCCCGATCGCAACGCCCGGCGTGTGCTGCTCGTGGCGGCCCTGGGGGCCGTGTGGTGCAGCCCCTGGTTGCTACCGGCGCTGCTCGTCGGTGGCGTCCCGGCCGACCCCGACGGCCCCGTGGCCTTCGCCCTGGCCGACGACTCGGGGCTCGGCACGTGGGCGTCCGCGCTGATGGGCGGTGGCGTGTGGGCCTCCGGCGCGCAGCCGCTCTCGCGCACCGACCCGGTCGCCATCACCTCGTCGCTGGTGCTCCTGGCCATGGCGATGGGCGGAGTCGCTGTCCTCGCAGGGAGGTCGCTGACCCGGGCACTGGTAGCGCTGTCCCTCCTCGTTGCGCCGGCGACCTTGGCCTGGTGCGCCTCAGGCCCGGGGCTCGACGCGCTGGTCACCCTGCAACAGGTGCCGGGCCTGGCCATGCTGCGGGACCAGCACCGCATGCTCGCGCCCTCCGTCATGGCCGCGGCGGTGCTGGTCGGCGTGACCGTGGGCTGGGTCGGCACGCATGGAGGCGCCGCGGCATCCGCTCTTGTGGCGGTGCTCGTCGTGGCCCTCTCCGTAGCGTCCGTGGCCGACCTGCCCAAGTCGATGCAGATGGCATACCGTTCCGTGGACTACCCCGCCGAGTGGGAAGCTGTCATCGACGTGGTGAGCGCGGGCGGCACCTCCCCGACGGTGCTCTCGCTGCCGTGGCAGCCTTTGCGGCGCCCGGAGTGGGCGGGTGGGCCGGCCTTCCTCGACCCGCTGGCCCGAGCACTGCCCGGAACCGTGCTGGGAAGCACCGCCCTGTCGGTGGCACGCGACGGGACGCTGGTGGTGGTCGATGACGCACCGACCACCGAGGCGTGGGGGACGGGCGAGGTGTCGTCGCTGAGCCTGCGCCGACACGGCGTCACCACCGTGGTCGAGTGGCTCGGCACGCCGGGGGTGCTCCCGACCAGCCACGACGGCTGGCAACTGGTGCACTCAGGCGCAGGCTTTCGGGTGTGGGACGTCACCTCCGCGAAGTGACCCTGCTCACCTGCCGATGTGGGAGGTTGGGACAGGCTAGGATGCCGCGTACTGCCCAGTAGGAAAGGCTCTTCACGTTCATGACTGAGACAAGCACCACCGGCGGCGCACGCCGCACGGGACTCATCCTTCTGCTGGTGAGTCTGTTCGTCGGTCTCGGCATGGCCTTCGCCGCTGCCGCCACCATCGTGTCGAGCAACGGCCCCAAGGACGCCATTGCCGTCGTCGACGGCGAGCAGACCATCCTCCCGCCGGACCAGATCCTCAACTACGGCGGCTGATCGAGGTCAGTGTCGTCGGCTGACCGGTGACGACCGCCGACTGCGGTCGCCCGCCGGCACCACGGCATCCGTACCCGACTCCACTGGCAGGCCCGCCGCGCGGTCGGCCAGCAGTGACTCCCAGGACTCGATGGTCCGTTCCCACGTGAAGTGCAGTGAGTGCTCGACCGCGGCATGGCCCAGCGCTTCCCGCGCCACCGGGTCCGAGAGCAGCCCGTCGACGGCGTCGGTCATCGCGTCCAGGTCGGGGACGAGCAGCCCGGTGCGCCCGTCGACGATCGACTCCGACAGCCCGCCGGCTCCCTCGTAGGCCACCGTCGGAGTGCCGTGCGAGGCGGCCTCCACGACGCACAGGCCCCAGCCCTCCTTGATGCTAGGGGCGAGCGCCACCCACGCCGAGGTCAGCTCGGCGTGCTTGGTCTCCTCGTCGACGTGGCCCAACAGGTCGACCCGGTCGGTCACGCCCAGCGCCCTGGCCTCCTCGCGCACTCGGTCGCTCCACCAGCCGTCGCCCACCACCCGCAGCCGCAAGGTCGGGTGGCGGTCGGCGAGCCGGGCAACCACCTCGAGGGCGTGCTCGACCCGTTTGTGCGGAACGACGCGGCCGAGGACGACGAGCCGCGGCTCCGGATGGAGGGTCGCGGCGGTGGTGAGGGGTGGCTCGGTGCCGTTGTGGATGATCGAGATGGCGCCAGGCGCGACCCCCAGCGCGACGAGCTCCTCGCGAGTGCGCTCGGAGACCGCGACGTACTGCTGGCCTCGGAACGTCCGGGGAGCGATCCGGGACTCCAGGACCCACCCGATCCGCGAGCTCACCGGCCCGAAGACCATCGGCCACTGCTCGCGGTGCACATGGTGCACGAGCACCACGACCGGGGTGCGCGTCACCCGACCTGCCCAGAACGGGACCCCGTTCTGCGTGTCGACGACCACGTCGAAGCGGCCCTCAGCGCGCTCCAGGGCGACCAGACGTCGCAGTGAGGCCACGTAGACGCCCAGCCGGCCGCCCTGCCGCAGCACCCGCACACCGTTGCGTAACTCCTCCGCCGGGGCGTCACCATGGGCGGCGCAGAGCAGCGTGACGTCGTGTCCGGCCCCCGCGAGACCCTCACAGACTGTCTCGGCATACTTCTCGGCGCCCCCGCCCTCGGGATGTGTAGAGTCTCGCCAGTTCATGAAGGCAATGCGCACGTGTGCTCTTTCCAAGACGACCGGAGACGGATGTTACCCCAGGACATCGCCCGTGGTCGGGCGGTCGTGGATCGCCCGTCTCTGCGGCGTTCGGTAGCCCTCTTCCGGGACTTCCGGGTCGAGCAGACCGACCCCGATCGCTTCTACGGTGCGTTGGCCGCTGACTCCATCGCCCTGCTGCGCAGATGGTCGAGCCTCGACGGGCTGACTGTGCTCGACATCGGTGGCGGCCCCGGGTACTTCGCCGACGCGTTCACGCAGGCCGGGGCCCGGTATGCCGGCCTCGAGCCGGATGCCGGCGAGCTCACCGCCCGCGGCGGCGTCACAGGTGACGTGGTCCGCGGTTCCGGTCTCGACCTGCCAGTGGCAGACTGCAGCGTCGACCTGGCCTTCTCGAGCAACGTCTTGGAGCACGTCCCGGACCCGCAGCGGATGGGCGAGGAGATGCTGCGCGTCACCCGGCCCGGCGGTGTGGTGTTCCTCTCGTGGACGCCGTGGCTGTCGCCCTGGGGCGGGCACGAGACCTCGCCCTGGCACTACCTGGGTGGGCGTCGCGCGGCTGACCGCTACGCCCAGAAGCACGGGTACCGGCCCAAGAATGACGTGGGCCGGTCGCTGTTCGCGTGCCCCGTTGGGCCGATGGTGCGCTGGGCGCACGACGCGGAGCGATCGGGCCGGGCCGAGGTGCTCGACGTGTTCGCGCGCTACCACCCGTGGTGGGCGCAGTGGGTCATGCGGGTGCCGGGGCTGCGCGAGTTCGCGAGCTGGAACACCGTGATCGTGCTCCGCGTGGGTGGCGAGTGAGCGCTTCTCCCGAGCTCGCGGCACGGTGGCGTGGCCGGCTCGACCGCATCGTGCCCACCACCTTCCTCGTGGCGCTGGCCTTCGTCCAACAGCCAGGGTGGACCTCCGCAGACACCAAGCTCGACCTGGTCGTCAACCCCGGCGGCTTCCTCGGTCGGGCGCTGAGCCTCTGGGACCCGTTGGCGGCTGGAGGCCAGCTGCAAAACCAGGCCTACGGTTATCTCTTCCCGATGGGGCCCTTCTTCTGGCTTGGCCAAACGCTCGGCATCCCGGGCTGGGTGGTGCAGCGGATGTGGTGGGCGCTGATCCTGGTGCTGGCCTACCACGGGGTTCGCCTTGTACTGGAGCGGCTGGGCATCGGCACGGGCTGGTCCCGCATCATCGCCGCGTTCTCGTATGCTCTGGCACCCCGGATGCTCATCGGGCTCGGCGCGATCAGCTCGGAGATCTGGCCGATGGCCGTGGCGCCTTGGATCCTGCTCCCACTCATCGCCGTTCAGCAAGGCCGTGAGCGGCATGCCGCTCTGCGTTCTGGCGGCGCCATCCTCCTCCTCGGGGCAGTGAACGCGGTCGCCTCGCTGGCAGCCTTGGTCCTACCCCTCTGGTGGATCCTCACGCGGCGTGGACCGGTAAGACGTGTCCTACTGGGCTGGTGGTCACTCGCCGTCGTCCTCGCCACGGCCTGGTGGATCGGACCGCTGGTCCTGCTCGGCCGGTACAGCCCGCCCTTCTTGGACTGGATCGAGGACGGGCGGGTGACGACCGCGGTGGCAAGCGTCACCGAGGCCCTTCGCGGGACCACCCAGTGGATCGCGACGATCGGCGGCGAGCAAAATGCGGTCTGGCCGAGTGGGTGGGTGCTGCTCACCTCACGCAACGCCATCGTGTTCGGCCTCGTTATCGCCCTCGCTGGCCTCCTGGGCCTGGCGCTGGCCCGTGGTCCGTGGATGGTCTTCGCTCGCGGAGGCCTGCTGGTCGGTCTCGTCCTGGTGACCTTCGGGCACGTTCGCGGCGTGGCCGCGCCGTGGGCGGGGGCGGAGGCGGACCTGCTCGATGGGGTGCTGGCGCCCTTCCGCAACACACACAAGTTCGATCCGGTCCTGCGGTTGCCGATCGCCCTGGGCGTCGCCCATGGGCTCCCCCTTGCGGCGGCCTGGCTACGACGGCAGCAGGCTCCCTGGCCGCTCATCGCGCCGGCGGTCGTCGTGCTCGCCCTCGTCGGTCAGACCGCGGTTCCCGCGCTGGTCGGAGTGGTCCAGCGCGGCCCGTTTCTCGAGATCCCACGCGCCTGGACACAAGCCGCCATCTGGCTCGACGAGCACCCGGACCGTGGGCGCACGCTGCTCCTGCCCGGCGGCAATGCGCCGGCCCGGATGTGGGGCGAGCCCAAGGACGAACCACTTCAGCCAGCAGCGGGGCAGCCCTGGATCGTCCGGGACGCTGTGCCGCTCGGCTCAGCAGCGGCGACCCGAGTCCTCGGGCAGATCGAGGCCCGCGTGGCCCAGGGACGTGGGGGACCGGAACTGGTTTCCCTCCTCGACACCCTGGCCGTGACGCGGGTCCTTCTGGTCGGTGACCACCAGCGCCTGAGCTCGCGGACCACGCCTCCCGTCGTGGTCCGGGCTGCGCTCACCGCCAGCGGCGCGCAGTCCGTCGCGTCGTTCGGCAACATCGTTGGGGGGTCGGCCGGACTGGCGACCGCGTCCGACTGGGGCCTGGACCGGCCGGTGCGTGAGCTCGAGCTGTTCGAGCTCAGGAGGACAACGTCGATCGCACCCTCGGTCCGCACCCCAGTTTCCGCCGTGGCGCGGTACGCCGCGGGACCGGAGGGGGTCGGCTCCATGCCGATGGTGGGCGACAGCATCTTCACCGCCGAGCCCAACCCGGTCGTCGGGTCCGCCGGCACCGTGGTCACGAGCGACTCGCTGCAGCGTCGGCAGTCGAGCTTCGCCACTGCCACCGACCTCTATGGCCCACTCCTCGCAGCCGACCAGAACTACCCCTCCCCTCGGGCCGTTCACGACTACTGGCCCGAGCCATTGACGGAGGACCAGCCGGGTGTCACGAACCAGCAGACCGTTCGGCGTGACGATGGCGATGCCCGTGCTTTTGCTTCCTCCACCCTCGCGGATCCCGCGCTGGGCCAGGTGCGCGAGCTGGCCAGCGATGCCTGGCGCGCCTTCGACACCAGCGGGGAGACCGGCTGGCGATCTGCGGGGTACGTCGCGAAGGGACAGTGGGTGGAGGTGTCGTGGGCAAGCCCCACCCAGCTGTCGGCCGCGCTCACCCTCACCCTCGACACCGAGCTGGGTGCGGACGTAGCTGCAGTCTCCGTCGTCACGGAGGCCGGCACCCGTCGCACCCCGGTCACGAGCCCCGAGCAGGCCCCCGGCGACGTCGACCCGGCGCGCTACGCCGTCGCCGTTGAGGTGCCAACGGGTGTGACGAGGAGCCTCCGGCTGGTCGTCGAGGCCGTGCGTGACCGTCTTCCCACGGTTCGGGTTCTCGACCTGGGAGCCGGGGTCCTGCCGCGAGTCGAGCCCTGGGTCCGGCTGCCCGTGACCGAGCAGTCGCCCGACCTCGTGGCACTCCAGGCAGGCACTGACGACCGTTCGGCGTGCTACCCCCTGTCGAGCGGGGTGCTCGCCTGTTCGCCGGATCGGCGGCGGGTGGGGGAGGAGACGACGACGATGCGGCGCCTGCTCACCCTGGCCGACCCGACGTCGTTCGCCGTGAGCGGTGCCGCCGTGGCAACGGGCCTTGGAGCAGATGACCTGCTCCGGCGGCTCGACGGCGTTCGGGCACGGGCGTCCAGCCGCTGGTTGCCCGAACCCGGTGTCTCCCCGGAGCTGGCGGTGGACGGTGACCCGAAGACCTACTGGGCGTCGGACCCGACGGAGGACACTCCCACCCTGACCGTCACCTGGCCGACCTCGCGACGGGTCGAGGGCCTGCGGTTCGCTGTCGACCCCGATGCGGCCGGACGCAGGCCCATCGAGGTCGACGTGACCGTGGGAGGTCGCACGTTCCACCGCGTGCTCGACCGCGAGGGCGTCGTGACGTTCCCTGAGGCAGGGGCGCGCAAGGTCGTCGTCACGGTGACCGCGGCTACCGAGCAAGAGAGCCTCACCGCCACCGGGGCCCGCACGATGCCCGTGGTCATCGGCGAGCTGGCCCTGCTGGGTGACCCCTGGCCGGGGGCCCTGACCGCCGCCGCGCCCGTAGTGGTGCCGTGCGGCTTCGGCCCGGCGCTCCAGGTGGGGGGCCGCACCTATCCCACGTCGGTGGCGACGACCCGGGGTCGGGTCATCGAACGGGGCGACGCGTCTCTGCGGGTATGCGGGGACGTCGACCTGGCCGCGGGGGAGCAGCGGCTGCAGACCTTGGCCTCGGCCCAGTTCGCGGTACGGTCGCTCGTCCTCGACGGTCGCGAGGTCGAGGGTGACCGCGGTGTGACCGCGGACCCGGCGCCCGTCGACATTCTCGAGTGGAGTGACACGACCCGGGCGGTGGACCTGCGCGAACCCAGTGACGTCGACACCGTGCTCGTGGTGCGAGAGAACGCGAACCTCGGCTGGACTGCGCGCGTGGGCGAGACCGTCCTGAGGCCGGTACGCGTCGATGGCTGGGCCCAGGCGTGGGTGGTGCCGGCGGGAGTGAGCGGAACGGTCGACCTGCGCTTCGGACCGCAAATGGCCTTCGTGGCCTTCCTCGCCGTGGGGGCGGCCCTGGCGTTGGCGCTCGCGGCGATGGCCGCCGCCGCCGGACGAGGCGACAGCCGGCCCGTCCTGCCCGAGGTGGTAGCCACCTCCGCCGCCCGCGTCGGAGCCGTCGCAGCCGTTGTGCTTGTCGGCGGCCTTGCCGGCGCGGTCGGCGGGGCGGTCGCTCTGGCGGTTGGTCGGCTGCGCAGGAAACCCGGGGCGGCCCTTGCCCTCGCTGCAGGCACTGCGGCCGCCTGGGTCGGGTGGGCGCTGCTGCACCCGTGGCCCGCCACGGATGCGACGAACCGCGACGTCGGGTCAGGTGCGCTGGCTCTGCTGCTCGTGGCGCTCGCCACGACCTGGCCCGGCAACCCCACCGACCGCCGGGACCCCGTCGCAAGGAGCGGTGCGGCGCCTGGCCCACGCCTGGACCGGCGCCTCGAGGAAGTGCCAGCTGAGGGCCGCCACGCCGATGGAGGCGGCCAGGGTGATGACCGCCGTGACCCAGAACCCGTAGGCGAACACCTCGAGGCCGAGGAGGGCCCGAACGCGGAACATGATGGGCAGGTGCCACAGGAAGATCCCGTAGCTGATCGCCCCGAGGTAGGTGAGGACGCGCGACGAGAGCAGGCGTGACACCGGCGTGCGGGCTCCCAGGACCGACGGTGCCACCACCAACGCGGCCACCACCGTGTAGCCGACGTGCTTCACTGTCGCTTCGGAGGCGGTGGGTGGGGTCAGGTCGTACGGACCGGCCGCTCGGGTCGTCAGGACCCAGAAGACGCAGGCCGCCAGCGCGTACAGGTGCCAGGGCACGGCCCGCACCACCGCCGCGACGGGGCGGTGGAGGCCCTCGTCGGTCAGCAGGACCGCGAGGATCATGCCGACGACGAACCAGTCACCGACGGCGGGAAGGGTGCGGGTCCACGAGAACCCCTCCGGCAGGGCTCCGAGACCGTCGAGCACGCGGAACCCCCACGACGCAACGGCGAGCGAGGCCAGGGCGACCAAGTGGGCCCTGGGCCCGCGAGGCGCGGCGTACCGCGCGACCAGCACCGCCACCAGGGGAAGCGCGACGTAGAACATCACCTCGGTCGACAGGCTCCACAGCTGCGCAAGCCCCGGCAGGTCCCACTCGAGCTTCATGCTCTGCAGCTGGAGCAGGTTCGCAGTCCACACCGACGCGGGCGCTGAGCGTGACTCCGGCACGAGCACGAGGGTGCCCATCAGAACGGCCAACCACGCCGGGACCAGGCGGGCGGCTCGCCGAATCGCGTAGGAGCGGTTGCCCGGGGGCGGTGTACCGGTGACGACGTGTCGCGCGTGCGGTCGGTAGAGAAGGAAACCGCTCAGCACGAAGAAGACCGCGACCCCGATGTCCATCCGGGCCAGGAACCCCGGCAGGGTGTGACGCCCGGTGGCGCCGGAGAGGAAGCCGGCGTGCGTGAGGAGCACCGCCACGGCCGCGAGCGCCCGCAGGCCCTCCAGCTCGAGCAGGTGGTGCGCCCGCCGGGTCGTGACGGTGGCCGGCGGCCGGTTCGTGGCGGTCACGAGCCGGGCTCGACGGTGGTGACCTGGGCCGACGTAACGCACACGCCAGCGGTGTTGGGCGTGTCGACGGTGAGGGTGATGGAGTCGACCGCCGCACCGTAGGGGACCGGGGCATGAATGCGGTGAGGTCCGCGGAGCAGCTCGGGAGGGTTCTCGACAAGAGGCCCCGACATGCTGCCGTCGCGCCCGGTCACTGAGATGTTGAGCCGTTCGGCGTCTCCGACGAGGACCCCGAGCACCACCATCGAGCCGCGAAAGTAGGGGGCCGTCTCTTGCAGGGGCAAGCTGACGGACCGGACGCCGACCGGAACGACGCGGCCGCAGAAGCCCTCGGGGACGTCGGCCTCCGCGACCCTGCTCAGTGCCGCGGGAACCAGGGCACCGGTCGGGCCAACGACCTCGAGGGTGCCGTCCAGAGTCCCCTGCAGAGCCACCGGGTTGATGAGTCGCACCAGAGGTGCGGTGGTGAAGCCGGGATCGACCCAGCCCGGCATGATCTCGACCGGGACCGTCGTCGGCACCACCACCGAGGTCGTGGCCCTGACGTCGGATCGCATCGTCGCGAGGTACCCCCGCACCGGTGTGTCGTGCCAGCGCATTCCGAAGGCGATCCACGTGATGGTGCACAAAACGGTCGCCGTCCCGGCGCCGAGAGCGGCTGCGCGACGGGTTCTCACGTCCCACCGTCCCGGTGTCGCGGGGCGCCGACGATCGAGCACGGCGCCGACCAGGGCCGCCAGTGCAATCGCGATGGCCGCGCTGACGTCCGGCAGGAGCCGCAGGTCGTCGGACGCCGTGATGTCCTCAACCTGCGCCAACCGCCCGACGTACACCATGGCCAGGACCGGGACGGTGTAGGCCGCGGCGACGATCGCCACGGGCGCGCTGGCGCGCAGGCTGCCGCTGGTGCGCGCCGCAGCGAGGCCGAGCAGGGCACAAAGCGCCGCGGCCGCGATGACCAGAAGGAGCGGGCTGGACGCGAAGGAGTAGGGGCCGTTCCCCGCACGCCAGACGATGGGGCCGCCCACGAGACTGGGCAGCTGGTCAACGAAGGCCCACCGGCCGATCTTGATCACGGCATCGAGAGCGCTCGGACGGGCCCCCTCGGCCTTGTCGAAGTCGCCCGTGGAGTAGGCGGCGATGAACACGAGGTTGACGACGACGTGCGGCGCGAGCGTCACCGCACACCGCCCCAGCCTGCTGCGGCGGCCTGCCGGCCCTACGCCGGAGGGCGGCGGGGTCAGGAGCAGGACGGCCAGAACGACGAAGGGCATGGCCAGGGCGCGCTCCGACAAGGTCAGAGCGACGGCGTGGCACGCGACAGCGAGCATCCACGGCGCGCGTCCACCCCTGCGGGCATGGTCGATGGTCAGGCTCGTTGCGAGGATCACGAGAGCCAGCGGCAGCATCGTGGTGAGGGCCTGTCGGAACCAGGCGAAGGTTGGGATCACCGATGCGGCGAACAGCACCCAGGACAGCCCGAGGACGCGCGCCAGCGTGTTCTCGATCACCTGGCGAAGGAGTCTAGCGGTCGACCACCCGAACAGAGCCGCGATGCCGAGGCTGAGCGGGACTGCCGGCCAGTGCTCGAGCGGCGCGTACATCGCCATTGTCCAGTCGACGGTCCTGGCGCCCGGCGAGAGGTGAGTCCTGTTGCTCTCCACGACGAAGGGCCACAGCGGGCGACCTGCCGCGTACGCCTGGGCCCGGATGTCGTCGATGAAGAGATTGCCACCGGTGACAAGCCAACCCACGGCCACGACGTGGAGCGCGACCAGCCCAAGGGTGACCATCTCCACCGTCGGGCGGAGGGAGTTCGACGCGGCTCGCCGCTTCTGGGAGTCCTGCGCCCGGGCACGCACGGTGGCTAGCTCCACGTGATTCCTCCCCTCGGCTACCCGGCCGCCGCCAGCTTGAGCGGCGCCGCGGGTCGAGTGTACGGATGGGCGTTGTGGCCCGCCTGCGCCTGAGGGCATCCGCCTGTCTCGAAACGGGTCACGGTGAGTCGCTTACGCGGCGGCCTACTGATTGGTAGGCTCCAGCGACTTCACCGTGGAAGGGACAAACATGCGTCGCGCCATTGGCGTCATCCTGGTTCTGCTGGGATCGCTGTTCATCGGCATCGGGCTGCTCGCCAAGCCGTACCTGTTCAACCAGCTCGCGATAGTGCCTCTTGACCAGCGCTCCACCTCGGTGTCCCAGGGCACCGACATGGATGTCCTCTACCCGCACGTGGTCAACGGTGCTCCGGCGATCGACAAGCTGACCGGGGTGAAGGTCGTGAGCACCCGCGAGGTCGTCGGCATTCCCGGCGTCGTGTCGGAGGCGGGCGTGGAGGACACCGACGCCTTCTGGCAGACCACCGTGCAGTCGCAGGCCGAGGTCGACGGTTCCCTGGTCGATCTGAGCTACAGCGACACCGGCGTGTCCGTGGACCGTCGCTCCGGCGACGCCACGAACTGCTGCGCGGACTACACCTCGACCGGCGACCTCACCGACCCGGCGTCGCAGAAGGACATCACCCACGAGGGCCACGTGTTCAAATTCCCGTTCGGTGTCCAGAAGTCCACCTACCAGTGGTGGGACGCGGACGTCGAACGGGCCGTCCCGATCGAGTTCCAGGGGGAGGAGGAGATCAACGGCACCAAGGTGTACGTCTTCAAGCAGACCATCGCCCCCGAGGCCATCTCCGCCCTCGAGGCTCCGAAGAGCCTGTTCGAGGAGGGCGCCTCAGGGAACGTCACCGCCACCGAGATGTACTCCAACACCCGCACGCTGTGGGTCGAGCCGGTGACCGGGGTCGTCATCGATGGCAACGAGGAGGTCAACACCGTCTACGAGGCTGACGGCTACGAGCCGATCGCCAAGACGGTCGGCACCGTCGGCTTCGACGACGCGACGGTGAACAAGAACGCGGAGGACTGGGGAGCCAAGGCCAGCCTGCTGTCGTTCATCGACAAGTGGCTTCTGCCGATCGGGCTCGTGCTCGGCCTGCTGCTGATCGGGCTCGGCGCCTTCCTCCTGCTGCGTCCGAAGGAGCCGGTCGCCGAGGGTGAGCGCACCTCCCGGCGCGCCTGACCCGCACCTGCGCACCTCGGCCCCCGGCGAGCACGCTCGGCCTGCGGGATCGACGAGGGGGGCCAGCGAGCAGAGGACGTGACGAGGGTCAGGCCGGACGGTCGGCCACGAGGATCGCGGTGCCCGGCAGGATCGCCCCCCGCAACGGTGACCAGCCGCCCCAGGCCTGCTCGTGGCGGGCCGGCCACTCCGGTTCCACGAGGTCGAC